>DATJBN010000144.1:0-36553 GCA_035515335.1 Syntrophales bacterium
AGACCAAGGTTGTCGTTGCCGAGACGGACCCTCGGGTATGTTATCAGGGCCTTGGCCTTGTCCGCAAAAGTGGGAAACGCACCGAGCAGGTCCGCCTTGATCAGCCACGCTGCGGCATGGTGCGCGCCTATGTCGCTCGCGGCCGCGTACGACGCTTGCATGGAAAGCGACCGGTGGGTCCTGTAAAGAGAAAAGGGTAGGCCTTTTGTCTGCATGGCGAATTTCATAAGCTCCGGCGTCGGGTCTTCTTTGCCCGTTCTTTTCATGTACCCCTTTGAAACCCACGCGAGGAGTCGCGGCAAACCCTTCCCTGCAACTCTCGCGCACTCGGTCTCTCCTTTTGCCATCTGATGCAGGAAACCGAGCATCGCCTTTTCATTTCCCCATGTGAGCTCAAGACCGTCCGTGTCATCCTTCGTAAGATAACGCCTCTGGAAACACTCCATCAAAAACGCGATGATGACGGCTGCCGTTATCGTATCGATGCCGTAGTTGTCGCAGTGCCAGTTGGCCTCCATCACTGCCTCCGCATTCCATATGCCAAGGTTGGAGCCGAATCCTCCCGCAGTCTCATATTCAGGGCCGTCGACCCAGGCCTTCTTGCCTTTGTCATCGCCTGTCGACAGCGTAACCCATCCACCCTTGGTGCACTTCAGGGAGCAGCCGGGGTAACAGCCGTCCATCCCTCTGTGGTCGAACAGGTTCTCTGCGTAGAATTTACCGCTGATCTGTTCCGCCTGGGGATCGGAGCCGTACTGGTAATTCTTAACAGGCAGTGACTTGTAGTCATCTTTATTCATGAAGCTGATGAGTCCCGCGCTCCCCTTGCGGGACATCTTGAGTGATACGGGATCGACCTCCCTCACAACCTTGGAAAGCTTCACTCCCGCCTTCTTTGCCCTCTCCCAGTCGGCGGCGCCATAGGGATTTTCGCCGTGAGGGTATTCCGCGAGTATGATGACCGAACGTATCTTCTTATCGAACATGACGGAGCCGAGGCCTGTTCTTCCCGCCTGCTTCGTTCTGAAAAAACCTTTTTGCCCGTCTGCGATTTTTGTGGGATCAAAATAATGGCTGTTGATGCAGCCGAAAGTTGTGGCGGCCGCGCCCACGCCGGTTGTGACAAAGGCCATATTCTTTTTATCATAGCCTTCGCGCTCGAATCTGTCGGCAATGAACTTTTCCAGCTCAAATACGCGCTCTATCTGCGGCGCTTCAATTAGCTTCACCTCATTCTTGAGGCCGTCGACGATTATGAAGACATCCTTCTTCGCTTTTCCTGTGATCTCGATTACGTCGAATCCGGCAAACTTCATATGCGCACCGAAGTGCCCGCCGAAGTTGGACACTCCCGCGATTCCCGTGTGGGGAGAAAGGGAAAGGGCCATGCACTTGCTCGTTCCGGGGAAATTGGGAACGCCTGCGAGCGGGCCGGGAGAAAAGATCAGGGGATTTTCCGGCGCGTAAGGGCTCATGCCTGGCATCTCCCGTCTGTAAAGAAGATACAATCCAAGACCTCTCCCTCCAACAAAATAATCCCTTACACCCGGATCGAGTTTCTTCACATCTGCCGCGCCGCTTTCCAGATCGATGCTGAGAATTTGGTCAGCATATCCGCGCGTCAGATTGGATTTCGTGTACTTCATTCAGTTCTCCTTGCCGCGAACCCTTACTCCTCGCGGTTTTACGCCGCTTCACCTTCCAACGCAGAAGAGAGTCCGTTTTTTTTCCGAGGGGGCACTATAGGATAAAGCGATTTCCCTTGTCAATCGGAAAAAGTTTATTGGCTTGACATTCTCTGCAATTCATGGTTTGGCCTCGGTCAATCAGCAATTGTTGAAATGCGGGGATACTTGAGAATGAATGACGGATGGCTCTGGATCGATGCCCAAGCTAATTTGGATGAGGCAAGGCGGCTTATATATGATGCACAGATCGTTTCCGTTGACACGGAGTATGATTCCTTCAGATATTTCCGCGACGTTCTCTGCCTGATTCAGATAACCGTCAGGGGAAGGACATGTCTATTCGACCCTCTGGGGCACGCTGACTTTTCTTTTCTGGGAAGTGTCTTTGCCGACCGCGCGGTGCTCAAGGTCATGCATGCGGGCGACAACGATGTCCGGCTCTTGAAAAGGAACTACAGTTTCGGATTCGCAAATATCTTCGACACGCATCAGGCCGCATCCATCCTGGGATGCCGCAATCTTGCTCTCTCGACGTTGACGAACCAGTTTCTCGGTGTGGAGCTCAAGAAGGACAAGAAGATGCAACGCTCAAGGTGGGATACGCGTCCCCTTACGGAAGAGCAGATACGGTATGCAGTTGAGGACACTGCGCACCTCGAATCTCTGTACAGTGTCCTCGACGCTGAACTTCAGGCGAGGGACCTCAGGAAGAAAGCGAGGGCGGCTTTCGAGAGAATAGCGGCCGTTACATGGAGCGAGAAGGTCTTCAACCCGCAGGCCTGTAAGGGCATTAACGGATATCTCTCTCTTTCGGCAGCGCAGCAGCGCGCCATGATCAATCTCTGCCGCTGGCGTTTTGAAAAGGCGAAGAAGACAAATATTGCACGCTTCAGGATACTCACGGACCAGAACCTCGTCGAGCTCGCAAGGTCCGGGGCATCTTCGCTTGAGATGCTCTTGGAGGCCGGCATTTTATCTCCCGAAAGGATAAGCCGTTACGGCCGGGAGATTGTTGAGGCTGTTAACGAGCGGTGACAATTCGAAACAGGGACATTCGCATTCACCGCTTGAACTTCTCGCCCGCGATGTAGTCCTGCGCTGCTCTGAGGCCCAGCCATGCGGCCGATACCATGTCATTGAATGATTCATCAAATGCCCATAGCTCCTCGTATGCGCGGGCGCGGATATAGTAGGCCATGGCGTCTTTGCGGTTTAGGGTGATCGCTCCCGTGCAGTATTCGACAGTCTCTGCAAAGTTGCCGAGCTTGCCGTAGGCGATGCCGCGATAGATGTACGGCTTTGCGTCTCCCGGCACAAGCTTCATCACCTTATTGAAATCATCGATCGCCCTCTCATACTCACCCGACTCCCACAGGGCGATGCCCCTGTAGAGAAAACCGGTTGCATCGGCTGGCTTCATATCTTTTATCTTTCTGAATTCGCGAACGGCCCTCTCATAGTCTTCATGGTTCCCATAAAATTTTGCAAAAGAACCGTAATTCATGATGTCCGCCGGATTTGTCGCGAGAGCAATCTCGTAATCGGAGAGCGCCTTCCTGTAATTGCTGAGACGGCCATATGCTATCGAACGCAGCAGATGGGCCCTCGCATCCTGTGGGTTCATCTCGATTATGGCATCGTAGTCCTTGATTGCCTTCTCATAGTGTCCTGCCGTCCATTCGGCGACGCCTCTACCGTAATGGGCACTCACCTGCTTGGGATTGCGCGCAATTAGGCTGTCGTAATATTCCTTGGGCGTCTCCCGGCTTCCGAGTTTCTGATAGGCCTGGGCAAGGCTCGCCCTGGCTTGTTCGTTCTTTTCATTCTTTCCAAGTGCACGGTGGTAGTCGTTGATCGCCAGTTGGAGGTTGCCCGTCTTTTCGTAGAGTCTGCCACGCTGATAGTAGGCCTCGGAAGAACCGGCGATTTCAACAGCAATCGTGCAATCCTCAAGACCCTTTTCTATACTTCCCATTTTCTCTTCGAGGACCGCCCGCTTCAGATACAGTGCACCTTCCCTAGGGCTGAATTCAATGAGTTTGTTAAAATCGTCTTTGGCCCTCTGGTAGTCGCCCGTCTTTTCAAAGACCTTTCCCCGATAGGTGTAAAAAAACCTTTCTTCTTTTTTGAGGTCAATGGCCCTGGTGAAGGCGTCTATCGCTTCCGCGTTCTTCCCTGAGATGAGGGAT
The DNA here is from genome assembly GCA_035515335.1 of Syntrophales bacterium. Classification (GTDB taxonomy): domain Bacteria; phylum Desulfobacterota; class Syntrophia; order Syntrophales; family UBA2185; genus Fen-1135. Next base: position 3,878 of record DATJBN010000144.1, read on the forward strand.
CTGTATCCGTCAAGGCAAGTATTCCAGGCGATAAGGTCATCGACAGCACGCCGATATTCGTTCTCCCCCGCAGCATCGGCCCGTTTGGACAGTTTCTTCCACAGCTCGTCGAGTTTCATGAGCGCAGCATCCGATTCCCTTCCGATGTCAAAGAGGTCTCTGGCCTTTTCGGAATCCTTGCGTAGTCCGTTCAGCGCCTTAACGACAGCAACCGGATCCGCCACTACCCTGCCGACGAAGAAAAAAGACTTCCCGTCCCGATCCTCTCTGACCATCTGGACTGTTACCAGTGCCGCTATTAATGTGCTCGTCTCTCTCGGGCCAAGGAAAAAAGACCCTGCGTCAGTCTTCTCGAGGAGATATTTCGCCAACTCCCCGTAGACAAGTCCCGCGACCCGTGCACGGCCGATCGCCTTTGCGGACGATTCCGTGTCCAGGTCAAGAGCTTTGTAAGTGTATTTCTTTTCAAAGGTCCTGATGTCCGCGAAGGATGGCGCGGCCAAGAAGAGTACCGGCATGATGACAATGGAATACGTGATAAAGAGGACAGTTCTACGGTTCGTCAAATTTGTCATGATTTCCTCTGGATGCCCGATCAAGCCGGGAATGACAGGAGAAGAAATGAACAGACCTCAAGGTCTGCGCCATGTACAAGCATTTCTCTCTTCCCTTTCAAAAACGTCAACAAGAGGATCAATGGATTCCTGCTTCCTCGGAAATGGCGTTGAAGGGGCGGGAATTGCAGAAGATTGCCCCGGCACTGCGTGCCTCGCAATGAAAACATCCCGGATTCTTGAGCAGGTGTCATAATAAGAACAACATCATTCCAAACAAAAGTAAGGAATCATAATTCATTCGGTAAAGAACAGGATTTCTCCCTGAGGTCGAAATGACAATGGAAGGATGCCTCAAGATTCAACCTTATAAATATTATTTTCGACGAGGAGTTCCGTCGCCCTCTTGAGACGGAGGGAGAGGGTTCTCAAGATGACCTGGAAATGCTGCGACAGCTTGTTATACTCCTGGTCCAGAAAGTCACGGTCGATGAGTCCGACCATCGTCTCTCCAACAGCCCGCGCCGTAGCAGTTCTGGGAATGCGGGCGAGATAGGCGATCTCGCCGAAGACATCGCCGGTCTGCAGGACCGTGATCACGGCCCTTCCACCTTCCGCTGCCTTCGACAGCTCCACAGAACCGGATTCAATCGCATAGATCCAATCACCGTGACTCCCCTCTTCGAAGATAGTCTGGCCGTCTTGATACGTCTCATAAGATGCAATTGGTATCATATCCCACACTCCTTGAAATTGTGTCGTTGTTGCGCTGGCAAAAAACATCAGCCTTCAGTCAGGCACCGCAGAAACTATTTAGCGTCTTCGCTACCGGGCATGCTTTTCCTTCCGGTCCCAAAGGAATCTACCACGGAAAAGAGCCAACAGCAAAGGACGATAACGAGGGAGAGCTTCGTATAGACGCCGGAATGATCATAGCACACTGCTTAGGATTAATTCTGCTGCTTTCTTTATTAGAGGATGAAATCGCGCCCGTCATCCTACTCGTTGGGCCGGTAGATTCTCTCTTTCAGGCGTGCCTCACCTTTTCCCTTTGTCTTCTCTTCTACAAACCAGTCTATCAGCTGTCGGGCAATGCTTATTTTCCCGGGGATGGTCGGGAGTCGTTCCGGCTCGAACCAGCCTGCATCAGCGACCTCTGTCTCGTCGATTACAATCTCTCCGCTTTCATAATCCGCAGTAAAACCTATCATCAGGGAATCGGGAAACGGCCAAGGCTGGCTCCCGAAATAATGGATATTTTTCACCGTGATGCCGACCTCTTCCTTTATCTCACGTTGCACGGCCTCTTCCAGCGTCTCGCCCGGTTCGACAAACCCTGCAAGCACGCTGTAGAGTTCTGAAGTGAATCGCTTCACTCTTGCGAGGAGCACCTTATTATCCCTTTCGACGAGCACGATTATTGCCGGGGAGATACGAGGGAAACTCAGCAGTTCGCAGCAAGGGCACTCCTTCGCGACCATTCCCCTTGCACGGACTGTCTCCATTCCACAATACCCGCAGTACCTTGTTGTCCTATCCCACTCAATGATATGCACTGCCTTCATCGCCACACCATGGAGAGCTCCTTCAAGGCGTCCGTAAAGATACCGGAGCCCGCGAAGGGCCGTTCCGGCGGGAATAGCTGTATCTTCGGAGATCTCGGCGCAGTAACAGTGAAGTCCGTCAAATGTCCCGAGATACCATTCTCTGATTAGACCCAGTCCGATGTCGGCGGGCTTAATGAAACGAGGAATAGAAACTTCTTCTCCTTCCTCCGAAACCAAGAGCTTGTCTGCCATGAAGACGAACCACATTGCCCGCTCTATCTTTTCCCGGGGCGGCTCGATTGCAGGAATAAACCTATTGTCCATGCGTCAAATTCTATCCTCTCTTCCTCTCTATGAATGAATGCCGTGATGCGAAGCGAACAGGCTTGCTCAAGCTTTGATGAACTCCAAGTCGAGATCGATCATGTCTGCCCGGTCTTTCGCGGGCCTCCAGCGCAGTCTCCATTGATAGTTTCGAGTCTGCATATGTGTGACTGCATCCGGTGTCCGGTATTCAGCCCACACAACGAAATCCAGCCACCAATCGAGCACCGCTTTGTAACCCCAGAGGTGTACCTTGCTTGCCACACCCGGGTGGGCTGCAATGAGCAGGTCGTATACGTCCCACTTTACGGCGTCCCCGGGTTGCATTGTATCCGAAATCCCCGTTTTGGACAACGCCCCCGTAGCATCGTGAACTATGCCACGCTCCTGCGCAAAGGTCGCGTGTGGGATGACGCCTGAGACAACCGTTCGTCCTCTATTTTCAATTGATAGAAGGGCGCGCGTAAATGCGATCTCTTTACCGCCCGCCTTGAGCACCGAAGGAACCGCCTTCAGGGATATTTCTAAGCAACGTCCCCGGCCTTCGAGTCCTGTCTCATTAGCATCCGTACCCAACACCGTCATGTACAGTCCCGTCTCGCATTTTACTCGGAGCTATATCCCATCTCGGGTTTTTTTGCCACATTTTGAAATACACGTGCAATCTCTAAAGAGGTGCGGCTACGATGATCGAGACGACGCCGAATGCCATATCTTCAGACCGCGTGACCACATATCCCTCTGTGACGAGAAGCCCTTCATATTCCTGCCGTGTCAAGAAACGTTCAATCGAAACATGCAGATTAGTGTATGCCGAGGCAAATCCGCCGAAGAATCGTGCGGCCGAAGGAAGCACATAGCGTCCGACCGTGGCCTGAAAGAGCTTCGCTATAGGAGTTGCCGGCCGGAAGAAGTCGAATATCAGGAATTGCCCCCCGGGCAAAAGCCAGCCTCTGATTTTTTTGAGCATTTCCTCCTGTTTTTCTAGATGCCTCATGCCAAAGCAAGAGACCACTACATCGAACGATGCGGAAGGCAGATTGAGATCGAGAGCGTCAGCGCAGATGATCTCGACCTGACTCCTCATGTGTAGCGGAATATTTGCGCGACCAAGTTCAAGCATGGGATGGCAAAAGTCGACGGCCATGACGCGGGCATCGGAAAAGCGCTGGAGCATAGTCCGCGTGCAGGGAAGCGTTCCTGCGCACAGGTCGAGGATGTTCGGCGTCGGCCTTCTCTCGACCGAAGCAACCAAACGTTCACGCCAGTGCACATCGAGTCCCAGACTCAGCACGTGATTCACCCTGTCGTAGGACTTGGAAAAAAGGGCAAAATGATCAGCAAGCGATGAAGACATAGTAAAATTTTCGTTCATTTTGACGAAATGTCAATGACTTTCTAATGGTCGTTGCAATCCATTTACACAGCGGATATCATTGAATGTAGATTGGAGGTTTAACTTGACCACGAAATTAATCATTTCGGAAGAGGCAAGGAAGCTGGCAAATCAATGCCGGCACTATGCAATGTGCAAGATCGATTACCTCGGGACTGGTGTATGCGCATCGGGCGGCATTAAACATTACGTCAGCTACTATCCTCAAGGAAGGATGGACATCTGTGCGGCTCTGGCAACAGGCTCGATCCCCGTGACCGAGGCTCTCGTGGACATTGCGGACACGTGCACAGTATGCGGGATCTGCGATAGGCAATGTCATTTCTATACCGGGATGAGACCTTCGATAGTCATGGCCGCTCTGAAACATTATGTTGACACTTATCGAAGGCAGGGCGGAGAGATCGAGAAGCCGCCTTTTGATGATGTCTTAGAAGGACTCCGCGCTATCGTGGGGAAGGAGTGGGCAAGCAACGACCAGGCAATACTTCTTTCTTACGCGGATGATCCGTTTGCTCTCACACCGCTGCGCATGCCCCGCTGCATTGTGCTCCCAAGGACAACGGAAGAGGTGTCCCTCGTAGTCAAGCTCGCGCGGGAAAAACAAATCCCGATGGTCGCTCGAGGAAACGGGGGAAGTACCGCCGGTTTCGTCTTCACCGAAGGCATCGTCGTTGATCTTAATCGCATGAAGGGACTGGAGATCGACAGGGAAAACTGGGTTGCCATAGTCGAAGCGGGTGTAACTTCGTACGACCTTCAGAGAGAGGCATCACAGCAGGGTCTGCGCATAAATGCCGCAGAGCCGGCAGCAACGGTTTGCGGCAATATAATTTGCTCCGGGACATTCTCAACATGGATGAATGTCTATGGCACGGCGGCAGACAATATGGTCGATGCGGAGTTCGTAGGACCGGACGGCAATGTATTCCGTTTGGGTGAGAAGACCGCCCCGAACCTCTTTGCCTACAAACATGAAGACGTCCCCTCGCCCGGCATATGCACCGGGGCCCATATCAGACTGCACCCTGTAACAGATGATGAGGAAGGTATTTTTGTTCCATTCGACTCCTTCGAAGCGGCGGTAGCCTTCTCCAGAGAATTGAGCCTGAGAAGGATCGGACTTGCAGTGGCCGTCCTCGGCGCCCATTATATTTCTTCTTTCATGTCGCCGACCGAGGATCTGGCAAGAGAGGCAAGACCGGCGCTGACCGAGCTTCTGGGAATAAAGTATATGGTTCTTGTTATCGGGGATAGCTACGCAATAGAGGCGATAAGAACGATGGGGCGGCCTATGATTGACAACGCCCTATTCCGGATACTCGCGCTTGGTCTTCCGAAACTGGCAGGAAAAGAGTGGCAGTTCTTCATTCGCGACCTCAATTGGAACGGGAATGCCTTCGAGTTCCTGGTAGAGAAAGACATCAGGCCTGTCATCGAAGCAATCCTTTTGCCGTCTCCGGAAAACATTGCATCTGTTGTCGACGATCCTGATCTCCGCGTCTTCTATGAAGAGCTTTACAGCAAACATGGGATGACGAACATCGTGTGGCTGAACACATTCAGGATAGTGAGCGTCAGGATGTCCCGCCACAAACATATGTTCCCCCTTATCCTGTATGTTCCTCTGGACAGGCAACCGCTCATCGACGACATCATCGGGCGATTCGAGGCTATTGCTGAGAAGCATGGCATCACCCACGACCTTGGGTTCCTGGCACCCCTCGACATGGGAAAGCGGGCAATACTGGAATACGACTATTACATAGATCACACCGACGAAAAAGACAGGGCACGACTACAGGAGGCGGTGCCGGAGCTCGTACCCATGATAGAGGGATGGTGCAGGGATATCAAAGGCGTTGCCTGGATGAAGCATATCGTCTCTCAGGGTTTCGCACGCAAGGAACAGTTCCTGTACGCCTGAGCGGATCTGATTATGCGCGTTTCAAGAGACATCATTTCACGGCGGCGGAATTGTCGCGAGACAACGTTCCTCCTCACAGGGGGCACAGGCTTTATCGGCAGCCACCTTGCCTGCGAACTACTCAAGAATGATCATAGGGTGATCCTGCTTGCCCGGCCGCACAACGGTCTCAGCGCAAGAGATCGGATCGACCGCCTTCTGGACTGGTTTGAGCTTGGGCAGGAGCACCGCAGAAACCTCAACGTGGTTGAAGGTCTCCTGGATATGCCGCGCTTCGGCCTCGGTGGAAGTGCTTTTGACAGGATTCTGCACGAAGTTGACGAGATAATCCACTGCGCCTCCGATACGTCCTTCTCGGAGAGGAAAAGAGCCGCTGTTGAAAAGGCGAACATTGATGCGCTGGGCAACATGCTCGGTTTCGCTGCAAGCGGAAATTGCTGCTTCTTTCATTATGTGAGTACGGCATATGCCGCGGGGCGAAGGACGGGGATATGCAAGGAGGAACTTTGCGAAAACGATTCTTTTACCAACGTTTATGAAGAGACGAAATGCCGGGCTGAAAAGATTTCATGGCTGCGGTGTCAAGAAGAAGGCATCATGCTTTCCATCTACCGCCCTCCCATCATATACGGCAACTCCAAGACGGGGAGAAGCATTTTATTCAATGCAGTTTACTACCCGATAAGGACGGTCCTCTTTCTCAAAGAACTCTATGAAGCGGATATCCGCGAGCGCGGGGGACACAAGGCCCGGGAGCTGGGCGTGAGACTGAATGGAGACGGATCGCTTCACCTTCCCATCAGGGTTGAGGTTTCGGAAAACGGCGGAATTAATCTCATCCCGATAGATTACTTCGTCGCTGCATTCATGGCTATCATGGACGATTGCACAGAAGGCGGCATATTTCACGTAGTCAATCAGAGACTCAAACGGGTCGAGGACATCATTAACTATACGAAGAGGCTTTTCAACATCAGCGGCATCGAGGCCTGCCACGCTGAGGAGTTTACCGGAAAATCAAAGAATGCCCTGGAAGTCATATTTGACAGGTACCTTGATGTGTACGGCCCTTATATGCGCGATACAAGGATATTCGAAGGTCGTAAGACGGAGCACATCCTTTCAAGAAACAAGGTCGTGTGTCCGGATTTTGATTTTGAGGTGTTCTCTCGTTGCATGAAATACGCACTTGAGCGCGAGTGGGTTCCGCCTGTTTAAGGGATTGACTAGAAAAAGGCTGCCGTCCGTCAGCAGGGTTGCCTTGGAATACTTTGACGCGCAGATTATCTTGCCGCCCTCCAATGAGTTTGCGAAGAGATATCTAAGGCATGCGGACCAGTCGAAAACCTATATAGCTGTTCGCGCTCGCCGGATTGAAATACAGGCGCTGCGCCGAACGGCTGTATTTCGCGCCGTCCATCCAGCAACCGCCCCGTATGACCTTGTTTGTGCCGGATGATGGTCCTGAAGGATCGGAAAGGCGGCTCCTCCAGGAATATTCGTCGTACCAGTCCTGACACCACTCCCACACGTTGCCTGCCATATCATAGAGACCCCAGGGGTTGGGGGCAAAACTGGCCACGCGAACCGTCTTTTCCCTGAACTCGCCCTTAGGGCATCCGGTCGAAGGATATTTGCCGTTATAGTTCGCCTGACCCGTCCCGAGACACTTTCCGGTGTAGAAGGGTGTGGTTGTCCCTGCCCGCGCTGCATACTCCCACTCTGCCTCCGTAGGAAGCCTGTATTTATTCGCGCCTTCGATGCTGTTGAGCTTGCGGATGAATTCTTGTACGTCGTTCCAGGAGACCTGCTCAACGGGGCAGCCATCGCCGCAGTCTTTAAATCCAGAAGGGTTGTTTCCCATGACCTTCTTCCACTGCCCCTGTGTCACCTCCGTAGTCTGCACGTAGAAGGCTTTGCCTATCTTTATCTTATATTGTTCCTCATCTTTCACCCGGTCCGGTTCATCATCGGGTGAACCACGCTTAAAGCTCCCGGAAGGAATGAGAACAAACTTAGCCGCTATCGTTGGGCTTGTGAAGACCTGCTCGTCAACTGCACGGCACGGGGGTGCCGCAATTGCTGCCAGCAGAAGAGATAACGGGACGATTCGCCAGAAGGCATGTTTCATATGTTCTTCCCTCACGAGAGAATTCGGCTGTCATCTATACTATAACTCAATGTGAATCACAATAGGCGACCTTTCGTCCCCGTATCGCAGAGACACTTGCAGCTTTCCACCTCCACAAGAAAGAAAACTCTGAAGGCAGTGATTCACCTCGACGCGGCAGCACCGGTTCACAGCGCGTGCTGGAGGACGACTATCTCCGCTTTCTTGGGCAGGTTTTCTACTGCGACCTTCAGATCCGACCTGGAAAGTGTCCGGACATTCTCCTTGCCACGGGTAAATTCTTCAACACCGGTAATCGGAAATCCGCACTTGTCCGTCTTGTAGTGCATGGGTATCGTGATCAGGGGCTTGATGCTGTTCATTAGCTTCGTGGCGGCTTTAGCATCTATTGTGTAGAAACCTCCGACGGGGATAAGCAGTACATCCACCTTGCCTATATTCTTCAGTACCGCTTTGTCCAGGTCATGCCCGAGATCCCCCAGGTGCAACACAGTCATTCCGTCGGCTGAGATGACGGAAAGAAGATTCGCTCCTCTCTCTTTTCCGGAAGCCGTATCGTGAAACGTCGGAATGGTAACTATCTTCACTCCCTTGAGGTCATAGCCGCCCTGCTTCTTTACATGGTCATACTTCCCGCGTATGCCTTTTACATAGTTGTGATCCCCGTGCTCGTGACTCGTAATGACGATATCCGCCTCATCCTCGATCAAGCCGTAGGACAAGGCATCCGAAAAGCCCGGCTGATATGGATCGATGATGATCGTCGTTCCATTTTCGGTAGTTATCTTAAAAGCCGCATGACCGTACCATTTTATATCCATAGCGATACCTCCTTTTCTTGGAATGTTTTATCCCTTTTTGATTCAGAAAAAAATTGCTGCCCCACAAACAAAGGACGTCCCTATCGACCGCGCTTGGGATATCCCACGGACTGCGCGAGGATGATCTTCTGATCATCTTTTAGCTTCATGGCCACAGACAGTGTCGGGACGTCTATATAGGCGCGGACTACCGTCGCAAGGCCTGCGGAAGCACAGTATAGATAAACATTTTCGCTTATAAATCCTGTATCGGCTGCCGTATAAAGTGCTTTAGCCTGCTCGGTAGGGCCGCTCATCTTCGAATAGTCGGCAACATAGATAAGATTAACCGCCGCATTTTTGACGAAGTCCTGTTTACCCGTGAGTGCCCTCAGGTCTCCCGCGGCGATCAGCTTCAAGGAGTGTAGTCTTGCTTCATAGAGATATATACCTTTGGCTGTTGCAACATAGACATCGATCTCCTGTCTGTTCATCGCGGAAGGGGCCGTTCGTTTCCCGGTGTCTGGGCGATTGATCCCAAAGGCGGCCCACAGCATGTTGGAAAGGACATTCTCCGGCAGAGGCTCTGAGCTGAATTGGCGGGAGGAGTTCCTCTTTGCAATTATCTCCATAAGGGGATTGCCGGTAATCTCCGGCTTCGGGAGCTGAATTGATTTCTGATCTTGTGCGACAACGGTGTTCATGCTCATAACCGGAATAACCGTCACCGATGCCAGGATAATGGCAACAATTGATCTTACGATAAAACTTTTTCTTTCCGACGCTGTCATGGCTACTGTCTCCTCTTGCCTTTCATCTGTTTAAGTCAATCACCCCCGCCTTTGCCCCCGGCATCAGTCTCTTCCCGGGATGGAAAATATCTCGCCGCAGCGAACCCCCCTATGGATACAAGAACCGTGAGGAAGGCTATCGTACAGGCGAGGGATTTCCCCTCCCAAAGTCCAGCGAACCACCGCCTCAGGTCGTCTGCGAGAACGGCGGCCTTCCCGCCGAAGACCTCCAGATCATGCCTGTATATCTTCGAATTCTCCGGCATGATCCGATAGACCTCTCCGCCTATTATCTGATACCCGAGGGCACCGCCTGTCTCATTTTCGGCTGCCCGATATATAAACACCGCGGCACTCAAACCGATGAGGAGAATGACGGAACTGATTATGTTGAGGTATATGCGGAAATTTCCGCTCCGTTGTTTCATCGCATAGTCTCTTGTAATTTACTATAGCAGTTAACCGTTATTACGTCAAAACACCAAAATGCTGTTGCGGAGATGACCCTGCGCCTTAAAGTCTCAGAAGATCGAGCCAAAACCCCTATTCTCTTATCGCCGGACCTGTGTTAAGAATCGCTGACATTATAGTTCGAAATCCAAGACATGCATGAAGGGGATAACCAAGCGTGAAGTTTCTCTCCTGCGACACAGTCGAAAAAAAAGAGCTTAAGACAACGATAAGGGAAGCAACGACCGCCACCATCCGCGCCTTCAGAACGACATGGGAGCCCTACGTGGATGACAAGATCATCTGGCAGAAGGACAGGGATTTCAACTACCGCTGCTTCGAATGGGACAGGATAATCAATATGTCCCTCAATTCGGTATTTATCGACAAGTGCTATGCGGCATATACAGGGACACGGCTCGATGGTCTCCTCTCCTTCAGGCATCAACGAAGATTGTATCTCGATTTTTTTGCGACCGCGCCCTGGAATTATGGCAAAGGCGGCAGAATGCGGCGCATCGGATCCGGCCTCGTTTATTTCACTATTAGGAGGAGCCTCTCACTCTCCCTCGAAGGAGAATTTCTTGTATATGCCTTGGGAGACTCCGAACCATACTGGAAAAAGATCGGCATGGCCCCTACGGGAAACTATAAATTCGGCCTTGCGGAATATCACATGTCAAAAGATAATGCTGCGATTTTTGAAAATGATTTTCAAAAATTCGTCATCGCCGAATAATATTTTTTTGCTTCGAGAATTAACTCACGGGCTCCAGGATTATCACTGGAAATGTCCCAGCATATAGTGTACATTTAACGCGTAGGTTAGTGCAAAGTTTTAACCGGCAATGAGGAGTTGTCAGAAATGATAGATAGGAAAAAAACGAAGGCGCGGCGGACCAAAAGATCGGATGTCTTACGCGGAGCAAGATCGAACATGAGAAAAAAGAAATCGAAAACCGATCTTGATCTTTTCCACCTGCGGGAGCAAATCGAGGCGCAGAAACTGGAACTGGAGCATGAGAGAAACATCCGTAAACAGACGGAAAAGACGCTCCGGGAGGCGGAACGGCTCGCTTCGGATATAATAGACTTTATACCCGATGCGACATTCACCATCGACGGGAAAGGCGTAGTGACTGCATGGAACCGCGCAATGGAAGAGATGACCGGCGTCAGGGCCGAAGAAATGCTGGGGAGAGGCAATCAGGAGTATGCGGTGCCATTTTACGGAAGCCCGAGACCGAAACTTATAGACCTGATATTCAAGCCGGACAGCGAAATCGAAAAAGAATATCTTTCCGTTAAAAGGCGGGGCGGGGCGCTCCACGCCGAGACAGTGGCGACATTGAATGAGGAAGACATTAAGTTTGCGGGAAAGGCAAGCCCGCTTTACAATGAAAAGGGCGACGTTATAGGAGCCATCGAATCTATTCGCAACATGACCGAGCACGCCCTTACGGAGGAATCGCTCCGTCAGGCGGAGGCGGAGTATCGAAGTATCTTTGAAAATGCCCAGGAAGGCATCTTCCGCGCTTCCCTTGAAGGCAGATTCATCATCGCCAATCAGGCCCTGGCTTCGATGCTTGCCTACAGTTCTCCCAGAGAACTCATGAGCAGTGTAACCGACATTCCTCATAAGCTCTATGTCAATCCTGATGAGCATGAAGTGTTAAGAGAGATGATCAAGGACTACGGTCCGACGAAAGGATTTGAGACCCAGTATTACCAGAAGGATGGTGCGAGGATCTGGGTTTCTATAAATATGCGTGCAGTCCGTGATACGGACGGCCAGATGCTGCATTACGAAGGCATCGTGCAGGACATCACGGTGAGAAAGAAGGCGGAGGAAGACCGCAAATGGAATCTCGCGAGGCTCCGCCAGACGGTGCAGGCGACGATCCAGGCCATGGCAATGGTCGTGGAAGCAAGGGATCCATACACTGCCGGCCATCAGCGGCGCGTAGCAGAGCTTGCCCAAACGATTGCCACGGAAATGGGTCTCTCACCGGACAGGATAGACGGCATCCGCATGATGGGCGCCATCCATGATATAGGCAAGATATCCATCCCCGCTGAGATCTTGAGCAAGCCCACGAAGTTGAACGACATGGAGTTCGGTCTGATAAAGGCCCATGCACGGGCAGGCTACGACATACTGAAGGAAATCGAATTCCCCTGGCCCGTTGCAGAGATCATACTTCAGCATCATGAGAAATTAAACGGCACCGGATATCCTCAGGGATTGAAGGGTGACGAGATTCTTCTTGAGGCAAGGATCGTTGGTGTTGCCGACAAGGTGGAAGCCATGGCATCCCACCGTCCCTACCGTCCAGCCCTGGGCCTGGATGAGGCCCTGGGTGAGATCTCTCAGAACAGGGGCACCCTCTATGACGCCGATGCAGTAGATGTCTGCATGAGGCTCTTTCACGAGAAGAATTATCAGATGCACGGATAGTAGTCGCCGTGTCGGAATCGGCTTCGATGCAGTATGCCGCCAGGATTCCTTCGAGCACTATTCAAGCCTTGCCGAACAAGCACTTTCACCAATCCATAAAGAGAACGCCTGCACCGATTCGATTAATATTGTGGTTATAGTCAATGAGGCTCTCACCGTAACCATTGAAGTATTGAATATAGAAACCCAATGTATTCGAATGAAATAAGGGAATAGTCCATTCTATTTGCTGTGCGCCGCGATTGTTGCCGGGGTTCAAGTTGTTACGCAACATTGCGCCGAACCTGTGCACTCCGAGATTAGGATCATTAAAGAAATAGTACATCCACAGCTCCCAGTATCCCATGTAGTCGGTGATGTCTCTGTTGTCGTCACTTGCAGCGCTTTCCTGTAACCTCATCCACCCCCTCAGGATGACGGCAAAATTGTCCCTTTCAAACCCTGTGTTCGCTACTATGCGGTTCCAGCTTCGAGACAGGGACCCGGACTGGCCATTTGACTGATGATTGATGCCGAAATTGAAAAAACGACCATGTAATCCGAGGAAATCCCCGTCAGGCCGGTAGTTGATAAGAAACTCAGGTTCGTAGTTCGTTTCACGAAAGGGCGAGGAGTTTGCCGTATTGTAAAACTGCCAGAATGACCGCTGCGTGTAAGCGAACCATGCACTCCACCTTCCTTCCTCCGTTCCATGTTTCGGCCAGATGAGCCACTTAAGGCTCAGCTGAAAGGCCGTCTCGGCGTTCTTGAGCTCGTTGTTGGGATTAGCCTCTTTTTGGGGTTTCTCGTTCGGCGATTCAACGTAGGTAATGGGGAGGAAGTAGTTTGATCTGTACGGCGCTATTGAAAATCGACCAAGCGTTGAATCTTCGTCGATACGCCATTGCCTCTTCAGGTACTCACCTTTAGCCGTACTGTCGTAAAATCTCTTCGTCAGCTTGTTGTCATCTTTGATCTTTGCAGCGTCATCCATACACAATTTAAGTTTATCATAACATTTCTGTATTTCTGCTCCGCCAGTGATTTTCGTACACTCAGAAAAACGCATCACGAGTCCGTTGCGACATGCCTGCTTTTTCGTTTCATCACCGATTTCTCTACATCGGTCGACCAGTGTCGCAAACGCATCATAACAATTAAGCCTCTCCTTATCGTTCTTAAACTTTCTGCAATCGTTGATGCCCTGTACCTCTTCTGCACTCCCTCTCCCGGCAATGAAGATCGGCAGCAAGATAAGAATAACGGCGAGCACAAGTGCCGCATTGAGACCGCAATTGGATCTACATATCTCTGGTATCCTCCCCATAAGTCCTCCTTTTTTGGCACTTTAAGTCACACGAAATAGTGTTCACCAAATGTCCAGGTTAAAGAGCGTTGGTAACCGAACATCCTTTATCAGATAGATGTATGCAGTCCTCACTTTTCGGAAGATGCTTTTCTATCGGAAAGACATTTCGTCTATCCGTGCCGAAAACTTATGCAGAATGATAATCTTGAGAAATAAACGTCACAGAAAGTAACGATCCGGGAAGAACTTCAAAAACAACCAGGCCGAAAGGTCAGGATACATTATCTCCGTCGATCTTCGCTTCAATCTCCTTGATCAAATCGAAGAGTCTCTGATTCACCGGCGTAGGAACGTTGTACTCTCGCCCCAGAGAAATCACCTTGCCGGCAAACATCTCCACCTCCGTTTTCCTGCCGGCCTCCACATCCTGGAGCATGGAAGTCTTCCCGCGAGGGCTCAAACTCGGGAGGATTTCATTGAACTTCCTGATATCGTCTTCGTTGAGATCGACCTTTGCCTTTTCGGAGAGCGCGATCACCTCACGCATTGCGGATTCCATAAGGTCTCTCGCCTGTTTGGATTCCTGAAATACGGCGAAGGGTGCGCGCAGCACGGCTGATGTCTGATTGATTCCAACATTGATCATGAACTTCCACCACAGGATGCGCATCATGTCAGGCGGCGTCTCATAGATTATCCCCGCCCTGTCGAAGAGGGCCTGAATACGTTTGACGCGATCCGTGAGAACCTCATTTCTTGCTTCGCCGAAGAATATCTTTCCCTGTGTCGTGTAATTTATGCGGTTCCCTTCCCGCAGGGCATCGATGCCTACGGCCACGGCATACAGAACCTTGTCCATCCCGTACGCGGCCCCGATCCGCTCCTCGCTCTCTATGCCGTTCATGACGGAGATGATCGATGTCTCTGCCCCGACCCTGTTCTTCATGTCCTGTATGGCGGAATCGAAGCCATGGTATTTTACAGCAACGATGATGAGGTCTACGGGCGGCGATAGATCTTCCGGGGGAACTACAGGAAAAAAATGTTGCCTTCCATTGACGACAAGGCCGTCCTTACGCAGCTTCGTGAGCCGACTGCCTCCTGCGACGAAGTAAACCGAGCTCGCATCCATCTCATAAAGCAGTCCTCCGTACGCCCCGCCCAGGGCACCCGCTCCCATTATGGCCACCTTTTCAATCGAAGACTTCACACTTTTTCCCTACATCTCAGTCTATGGATACAGAGACTAATCTTCAACAATGGCAACGGGGCGGCACCAGCCGCCTGAGGCTTTTTTGATCTTCACCGGAAAACAAGAAACACTGAACCCGCTGGCACGGCCTATGGCGCCGAAATTGGCCATTTTCTCCATGTGGCAATAACCCTTGTCGATGCCTGCGAAGTGGGCCTCCCAGACCACCTTCGGATCCCCCGTCTTTTTGAATTCGGAAGCGAGATAGGGCAGTGGTCGATCCCAGCTCCAAGCATCGATTCCCACGACACGCACGCCTTTCTCAATCAGAAAGAGCGTGCTCTCGCGGTCCATGCCTGCCCCTTTGGTCAGATACTCTGTTCTTCCCCAGGCCGCCTCCGCCCCCGTCCACACAAGGACGATGTCGAGAGGTTTGATCTGGTACCCGATCCGCCTCAGTTCCTTTTCTACGTCTTTCACCGTGATCCTCTCGCCGTCGCCCTTGTGACGGAAATCGAGGAGAACGCCGCTGCTGAAGCACCAGTCGAGAGGCACCTCGTCGATGGTAAGCGCCTTTTCCCCTCTGTCCATGGTTGGGTGATAGTGATAGGGAGCATCGAGGTGGGTACCGCTATGCGTGGTCAGGTTGATGAATTCCAGGGCCCAACCCAGACCGCCGGGGAGCTGGTCCTTCCGGATGCCGGGAAAGAAATCGAGCATCTGGTGGGCGCCCATCGTGTGATCCACGTAGTCTATCTTGGGGATCATCATTGGCGGATCGGAAGGCAGACCAGATTCGATGCTGATGCTGAGATCAATGAAACGCTTCATGAGAATACTCCTTCATCATTGATCGGCAATCGAGTGCGCACCTCGGGAGCGCTTTATGAACAACCCGACTCTGCACAGTTACTTCTTCGGAGCCTCGGGCGCCTGCGGAGTCAATCTCTTCTCCATCGCCTCGCGCTGCTTGTCCGAATACTTCATGACCTTTTCAACGCCCATCTCATCCGGAGACAGCCAGTCACACTTCCCCGTGTAGCGGTCGCATACGAGGCCGGTAAGACTGTTGGCAATATGGAAGAATTGATACCTGTTTGCCAGCCCGTAGACAACGACAAATAGAGCAAACAAGACGATTAATGCCACTTTAAAAAACTTTTCGAAATCCATGTAAACTCCTTTCATAGGTCTTGGTCAAATAACGCCGTAGACAGAAAAACCCTTCGTTGAAACGTATACCCTTATCTATTGGACAGTTCCTTTCTTATCGCGATGCCGATCTTTTCCAAGACGTACGGCTTCTTCACGTAGGTCCCGGCACCCAGCTCCAGAGCCTTCTTCACTCTTTCTGTTTCCGAAAAACCACTCACGATTATGGCCTTCTGTCTCGGGTTTATTTCAAGGACACGCTGATACGTCTCGAGGCCGTCAATGCCCGGGTCCATAATCATGTCGAGGAGAACGAGATCGGCCTTGTTGGCCCTGAGATAGCTGACGGCCTCCTCCCCGCTCCTGGCTGCAAATACCCTGTATCCGAGCCTGGTGAGCATGCTGGTTGCAACCTCCCTCTGCTCCTTCACATCATCCACTACCAGGATCGTCTCCCCCGCACCCATATATTGATCGGAAGAAATCCCCTTTTGATCGGCCTTCAGTTCTTCCCTTGTCGCCGGCAGGTAGATGGTGAAGGTGCTGCCCCGTCCGGTCTCGCTCTCCACGTCGATGTACCCTTCATGATCTTTTACAGTTCCCCACACGACTGCTAGCCCCAGTCCTGTCCCGCTTCTTCCCATCACTTTCTTCGTGTAGAAAGGCTCGAAAATCTTTTTTATGTCATGGGCGGAGATGCCCCTGCCGTTATCCGTTACCGTGAGTACCACGTACTCCCCTTCTTGCATATCGTCGTAGCCGCGGATCGGTTTGTCAAGATAGCGATTCTCCGTCCGGATAGTCACCTCTCCCTTTTCGGTTATTGCTTCGGAGGCGTTGGAAACCAGGTTCATGACGGTTTTCCCGAGATGTACCGGAGACCCCTTGACGTTCAACAGCGACTCACCGAGTTCCGTCTTGAATGCAACAGAGGGATGATATACCTTGAGCTTCTCAAATTCCGGGGTTTTGAAATAATCGGAGACCACCCGATTGAGGTTGACAACCTCGGATACGGCCACGCCCCTCCTCGCCAGGGTCAGGAGGTCCTGGATGATTGCGGCCGCCCTCTGGCTGGACTGCAATATGTTGGACACATGCCTGCTCCAGGGATTGCTCTCCGGGATTTCCATGAGGAGTAATTCGGAATATCCGACGAGGACACCCAGGACGTTGTTGAGGTCATGGGCAACGCCTCCTGCCAGAGTCCCCAGCGCCTCCATCTTCTCCGAGCGGTGCAAACGCTCCTCCAGCATCTTGCGCTCCGTGTTGTCCCTGATGCATTCAATCGCAGCAATGATCTCCCCTCTTGAATTCCTCAATACGGAAGATGTCGCAGACAGATGGACATTGCCCGGAGGAAGATTCGGCGTAAATGCCTCACCAAAAAGGATGTCTCCCGTTCTGTGAATCGCGGTGTAATGCTTTTCCATCTCCGGATCAGGATGAAGCGCAAGATCGATAAGAATCGGTCTCCTGTCCCCATAGAAGGGGACCGAGTATTCGTAGTTCCCTTTACCGAGCATCTCTTCAGCCTTAAGGCCGGTCATGGCCTCGATTGCCCGGCTCCAGGCAATCACTCTACCATCCCGATCAACGACGAATGTGGCGTCCGGCAGGAACTCGATGATCTCCGAGAGGCGTCGCTGCGATTCCCTCAACTGATCCTCCGCCTGCGTGCGCTCCGTGACGTCGCGAAAGCTCCACACCCTGCCGATGACTTCATCTCCCATTTCCTGCGGCTGTGAGAATCTTTCGAATATGCGGCCGTCCTTGAACTCCAGGATGTCGAAGCTCTGTGCCGAAGGTCGGGAATAGAGATACTTGACTCCTTCAATGAAGCCCTCAGGGTCGGCTAACTGATCCAATACGAAGGCTGTCAGTTTATTATCATCACGTAGGGCGGCAAGCGGTCGGGGTATGCGCCACATGGACAGAAATTTGTTGTTAAAGCTCGATACCCTGCCGTCCCTGTCAACGACAAGAATACCGTCGGCAGTGGATTCCAGTGTGGCGGTCAGGAGCGAAACGGACTCTCGCAGCTTCTCCTCTGTTCGTTTGCGTTCTGTAATATCGACCATGAAATTGAGGAGGGCGGGCCTTCCTCCCCAAGAGATGGGGGTCGCTCGTACTTCCAACCATTTTACTGCCCCATCATCAGCAACGACCCGGTAAGCAAAGCTGGGCGTGTTCTTCTTGCCTGCCATCCTTTTCCTGTAGATGCTCAACGCAGCCTCACGGTCATCAGGGTATATAAAATCGATGAAGGGCCTTGAGGTCAATGTCTTCTCAGGATAACCTATAATGTGCATCGCCTCACGATTGACGAATCTCATCATGCCCCCTTGGCCGATACAGATTGCCTCCCCTGCATTCTCTACGACAAGGCGATACTTTTCCTCACTCTCCATCAGGGATTTTTCCGCCTGCTTGCGGTCTGTGACGTCCTGCAGGGTTTCGACTGCGCCAATCACATTGCCCTGCGCGTCACGAATGGCGGCTGCCGTGAAACGAAGCCATCTCCCTCCATCGCCTAAAGCAGGGAAAAAATCCAACACCTCAAAGGCCCCCTCAAGGAGGTTCGACTTCTTGAACTTCCCGGCATATAATTCCGAAATTTGATCAAAGGATTCATCGAGCAGCAGGTCCGCCAGACAGGGCCTCTCGTCAGCGTAGAAGGCTCGCCAGTGACATGAGGTTCCAATCACCTCGGAAGCCTTGATCTGGCTCAATTCTTCGAGTGCATGATTCCAGTAGACTACCCTGCGGTCTTTGCCTATGACAAAGGTGGCAATCGGCGAGCCCTGAAGGATGCTGTGCAGACGGTTCTCGCTTTCCTTCAGTGCGGATTCGGTGCGCTTCCGTTCTGTCAGGTCGCGCCCGATTCCGTACCGGCCGACAGGCTGATTATTCCTGTCGCGCAATGTGGTAACATTGAATTCAACAGGAACTCTGGTTCCGTCCTTATGGATTATGTCAATTTCATAAGGCGCACCGTTCTCACCTCTGATCCCCTTCTTGAATTGAGCAGCGGCTATCTTCTTTGCCTCCGGCGCCAGAACATCGGTGAACGGTCTGCTAAGCAGTTCCGAGGCCTTTTGCCCGGTTACCTCTTCGAAACGCGGATTCGCATAGGTGAAGAGGCCTTTGCGGTCGACTGTAAAGATGAAGTCAAGCGTTGATTCAATCAGCTTTCGATATTTCTCTTCACTCTCTCTCAGCGCTGTTTCATTCTTCCTGCTTGCGGCATTCAACTTTTCCAGTTCGTCGATTCGCTTCTGCAATTCTTCCAGATCATCGATAATTTTATGCTTAGCCTTCCGCTCTTCTGCCATTGTCATTTCCCGCTATTTAACCCTTTCTACAAGTTTCCGTCAACGTCTGCTCCAAAAATTATGCCGTCCCGTGAGACAGAAAACTCCATCAACCTTCTGCTGAGAATTTTAATATCCTTACGCCGCAGGGCTCAATATCAACCCCCATGTTGATGTCCGCTTCGTAACTGCGCCCGTCGACTCGATCCTCGATCTGTATTTTCTTCGCACCCTTTAAGGCCGGCGAAAGCCCGACCTGCAAATGATAACCATTGTTAACGTCAAGATTGGCAAAAATCATGTAGCCTGTCGTGCTATCCTTGTCCTGACGGCGCAGGGCGCCTAACACGGCACCGTGGCCGTTGTCAATGAACTCGAGATTCCCATCCCTGTGAAAAAGGTCCGATTCCGTAAGCACTCTGTTAATATTTCTTATGCTTTCCGCTATCCCGTGATCGTCCTTAAATTTATATTTTTCCTTCCTGCCGATGAAATCTATCTTCCGGGGATACCCGTATTCAGTACCCTCCACGATCCCGGTCTGTCCTGTACCCATGAGGGCCGTCACCGCATAACGTGGAACAGCGGCCTCCGCCTTGCCGAAGAGCTCCGCAGGCGCGCCCGTATCATGTGTGGTGATAGGGATGTGAAAACGCACCTTTCTCCCCATGTAATGGATGTAACTCAAATAGCTCCGAAGGCTATACGCGTAAGGATACTCCCATTGATTGGCAAGAAAAAGGTTGATCTGCCCTTCGGCAGACCTCTTCATGATGGTATTGGAATCCGTAAAGTACTCAGCCATGACAACGAGGTCCGGATATGTTGCACGCAGGTCCTTAAGCAGGCTGGCAACAAAGCCCTCGTGGCTGGAATGAAGGTTATCCAGGCGGACCATGCCTCTCGTAAGATAGGCGAAATGGGACCAGAAGAGGGAGTATTTCTTCATATAGCCCCAGATGTCAGCCCTGATGTCTGGGTGAGGATGATCGTAATATATCTTTACTAAGTCGCCCCATTTCAGCCAGGTGTTCATGTGCCAACAGCCCGCCCGCTTCAGTCCGTCCTTTTCGCCCTTGTCGGGTACTATCCAGTCCGGGCACATTTGCACCATCCTGCTCTTGATTCCTATATGATTGAACACGAGATCGAAACAAAGTCGTATTCCCATCTCTCTCGCTCTATCGACAAACTTTTCGAAGAGATCAAATCCGGAACTGTCCCGCCCACTGTAAGCCTCATCAATTGAGAAGAGGTCAAAGGCTGAATAGGGACTTTGGGAGACATCGACGCTCGTAATTGGCAGGAGGTGGATGGCATTGAAGCCGAGGTCCGCGATATGAGGGAGAAGTTCGATCCAGTCGCCGATAGTGCCTGAGACAGGTATAATCAGCGTGTACATCCTTATGTCCTTGAGGGCGGCGGGGTCGACGATCACCTGACTGAAAGGCACCCTGTCCCAGTACCAGGTATTACCGTCATCGAGAGAATACTTCAGTTTGAATTTGTAACTGCCGCAAAGTCCTACCTTGTATGAGAGTGTGAAGAAATTGGGTCTTTCCTGCTTGAATTCAATTTCTCTCCATTCATTCTCCGGGCAGTCTATATCAGTGTATAGGAAGACCCTGGCATGGGTGCTATCCTCATGGAACTCCGCTTCCAGATGAAGCTCATCGTGCTGATAGATCCTGAAGAAATCATCGGGGGCTACGGGAAAAGAGCGGCGCAGGAGACCTTCTTTTCCTATTCTCATATTCCGGCATTTGATCTCCGGTATATCAAAAGGAAGGATGGATGGCTTTGCGTCCATAGTAGAGACCTTAAGAGAAGAATCTGGCTTAAAAAAAGTGTACCGGAGCTTACGAAACCAACAGACGTATTCCAAGTAGTTTAGTTACCATATAAACCCCCTCATATCAACAGTTGAAGGTTCTCGCGTACCCAAAAAGACGTGATGACACCCTTGACTTATAGACGACAATCTTCTATATTTTTTCGCAGGATAGTTGCGGGAGATAGCCGCATCTCGATCACAAAACCGGTATCCATCCCCGGATCAAGGAATTTGCAAAATGCCCCTTTATGAATTTGAATGCAGTAAATGCAAGACCATCTACGAAAAGTTGATGAAGGTCGACGAAAGACACGACGCCCTCGAATGTCCATCGTGCGGGGCGACAAAGCCAAAGAAACTGGTCACCTCGTTCCGAACCCATGAGTGGTCGACATTTCTCGACAACATGGAAAAGAAGATCAGCCCTCACAAATTCAAATAACAGCTATCCCGCGGGTCTTACATAACTCCCTTATACCACCCACCGTCGATCTGGATTGCTGCACCGGTGATATAGCCCGCGATCTCCGAGGCCAGAAATGCGACGAGGCCGGCGAATTCTTCCGGCGTACCGAGGCGCCCCATCGGAATTTCAGCCTCCCACATCTTGACGATCGCGTCCGGTGTAGTGCCTTCCCTCTTGGCGATTGCCTCGGATACATTACGTACCCGGTCTGTCATCGTATAGCCGGGACAGACGTTGTTTACGGTGATATTGAACTTGGCAAGTTCGTTGGACAGCGTCTTGGCAAAACCGATAACGCCTGCCCGGATAGTATTGGATAGTATCAGGCCGTCGATCGGCTGCTTGACGGAGATCGAGGTCATATTGATTATGCGTCCCCAGCGCTTGGCTTTCATTATGGGTACGGCCTCACGGGTCATAACAATGGTAGAAAGAAGGTTCAGATGAAAACCGAGCTCCCATAGCTTGTCCTCTATGTCAAAAAATTCCTTTGACGGCGGGCCCCCGGCATTGTTTACCAGCACATCTACCGTCCCGTACTCTTTCACGGAGCTCCTCACAAAATTCTTGGCCTCTTCCGTCTTGGAAACGTCGGCAGGAATGGCAATGACCTCGCCGCCTGTTTCCTTTATGATCTCTTCCTTCGCTTTCGGGAGAAAATGGTCATCGAGCGCACAGATGGCAACACGGGCACCCTCTCGGGACAGCCTTTTTGCAACAGCCAAGCCCAGCCCAGTACTTCCCCCGGCCACAAGGGCAACTTTATTTTTCAATCCGAGATCCATCTTATCCTCCTTGACACATATTCATTTTGGCTCTCATCGGCTATCTTTATTTTTCCGAAAGGACTCGGAGGCCTTCTTCAGGAGGAACTCCTGAAAGGCCTTGTCATGTTCGACAGAGAAGGCTTCTTCGAAGCCGCGGTTCGCATGGTCAAGCATGTATGTCTTAATGAAGCGAAGAGCGGCTATCGGCGCCTCCAGAACCGCCTCGGCCATATCGTTCGCCCTCTCTAGCAGCTTGTCGCCGTCAATGATCTCGCTTACCAGACCTGCGCGATGTGCCTCTGCCGCATCTATCCTTCTGCCCGTCAGGCAGAGGTCACGTGCCAGCCCCTCGCCTATGATCCACCGGAGCGGCGTCAACAGAGGGGGGATACCAAACTTGATCTCCGGATGGCCGAAGAGAGCTATCTTAGAACATATCCTTATGTCGCAGAGCTTCGCAAGATCAAACCCGCCGGCAAGGGCCGGACCATTGACCGCGGCAATTACGGGTTTTGGAAAATACCATACGTCTCTGTGGTATTGTGCGGAAGTCTCGTAAATATCATTATAAAGGGCCGGGTCTTTGAATTCTGAGAGGTCAAAACCCGCGCTGAACGCCTCGCCGCTGCCTGTCAGGATTACAATACCCACGGCTGCTGACTCACGCCACTCTCTCAGGCACGCTGACATCTCACGGCGCATTTCAATGGAGATTGCGTTCCGTCGCTCGGGTCGATCGAGCGTAATCGTCCCTATTCCTCCTTGCATGTCCGCGCGTATGGTCCTGAAACTCATGACACGCCCCCTAAAAAAAAGTTGCTGGAATGAATATCGAGCGGTAAAAAACGTTTATCGCCAAGCCTTCCGTTCTAATCCAGGAGCTCTCTGACTCTCCTGACTATCAGTCGACAGCAACTCAGGATGTTCTCTCTTGAATAGAGGGCAAGCTCATCGCGATGGTATTCTCTGGCCAGCTCCTCGGCAACAAGTTCATCTTCCCGTCTGTCGTTACGGATGCGCTCCATTATGTGCACGGCGGCACCACGAGCGTCATCAAGGGTCTTTCTTACGTCCGCCCCTGCGGCGACAACATTATGAGCCAGGCCGAGGAATTGCGGATCGAGACTTTCAATGACGTCTATTGTGGCCAGGTAATCGGTAAATCCTGTAAAGAAGATAGGGAAAAACCCTGCACCAGATACCCAGTATCCCAGGTTGTCAGACGCCAACACGGCTCTCAAGGCAGGGACATGTATGATAAGATTCCCCGGTGAGTGGCCCCTAGCATTCAGGAAATGGACCACAACATCTCCAAGGTCAAGGGTGTCATTACTTGTCATAACCATGCAACCGGAGAGCGAAGGGGCGCGGCTGATCGGGGATCTTCTCCCGGGAAAACCATGCTCTGCCATGAAAGAAGACATGTAATGATCCTCCTCAACTAGCGATTGCGCCGTTTTCGGATGGTCGAGAAATGCTGCTGCACCCCGCGCCGCAATAACTACGGCAAGCGGAAAGGCCTCCCTCATCGCATCGAGGCCGGCGACATGATCACTGTGGGGATGGGTAATGATCAGATAGTCGGGCCTTACGCCAATGGACGACAGTTGTCCGATCACAATGTCCGCAGTTGCGGATATTCCCATTTCAACCAAGGCCGATCTCTCTTTTCCCCTTATCAAATAAATGTGAAAGTAGGGATGGCCCAGAACCCTAAGTCGTTCATCTAATTGGGGACACATTTCTCATTCGCATGCCTTTGCCATCTTCGCGATAATACGCGTCATGCCTTCTAGCACATTTTGTCTAAGACTGCTGCCATTATTTTACCGTACAGCAAGTAAGTGTCCGGACTCTTTACGTGAATTGGTTCTTTAGGCGGGATAGAAGATTGAGCCGCCCCGCACGATAGGCGAGGCGGCGTAATGGGTGTTGCAAAGGCTGGTTACTCGCTTCTCTAACGTTCTCTGCGCTTATGCCGGAATTCTATAAGAGATCCTGCCACATTTCTGTGTAGATGCCGCTGCAGATGATTACGTCATCGACCCTCTCAAAGTAGACGTGTTTTACGAGGTCTTCTTTGGTGACCGGGTTGTACCATTTGTAGTCGACAAACCCACTGCCCTTTGTGTTGGCAACTTCAACGATCTCACGAATGAAGCTTCGGCCATCAGAGTCTTTAACGTCGCAGAAGTCCATCCCTATGTATTTTTCGTTGACACCGTGTGCCAGCATCGTTCCCTTGAGGTTCAATACAAAGAGGTACTGTTCCCCTTCCACAAATGGTCCTTTGGGATTGGTAAACTCTGCCAGAGCAACTGCCTTGCCGGCCTTCCTGTAAAATTCAATTGCCTTTTTTACGAACTGCTTTGCCTCTTCACCTGATCTTCCGTACATAAGCGCCTCCTCCTTCGATGGGTTATTAGCCGGTCAGATTTTTTATCAGCCGGGGGGTCTAGGATCAACAAACTATTGTACTGAATTCTAATATAGTACGGTGTTTGGCAATTGCAATAGCGGAGAACCTTGGAAGGATATGAGAAAAAACCTTATTCCATTATAATCCAGAGGAGTAGTTACCCACTTCAATCAGTGGGCAAAAACCTTATTGGGGGGCTATTCACGAGAATCTCGATTCGCTGTATATGCCGCATCTCCCGGGGCGCAGTTGACCGGATATCTGCAGGCCTTTCAGGAATCTCATGTTTCAGCGTCGGCCTTTTCGCGGAGCAGGACTTTATCAAAACGACGGCCGCGTCTTATTTGATCGGCCACTCGCCCCGCTCTTTCAAGACATCACGATAAACCTCAAGGGCCTCATTGACAGCGGGCATGCCGGCATAGGTCGCCACCTGGAAGAATATCTCGGCAAGTTTCCTGGGGTCGCATCCGACGTTCAAAGCCGCATTGACATGGAGTTTCAGTTCAGCCGTTGCCCGGAGAGAAGCAAGCATGGCGCATGCCGCCATCTGTCTTTCGGGAAGCGTGAGCACTGTACGGGAATACAGATTCCCGGTTATAAAACGGGAGAAATCGTTGGCAAGATCCCTGTCAAATTCCCGCCACATAAGGTAAGGCGGGTCCATCTTGATGCCCTTGCCGAAGAGGGCGTTTGCCGTATCCTGCGTTCTTTTCTTTATCTCGTCACTCATGGCCATATCCCTTCTATCTTTCAGTCATTGTCAAGCTTGCCGCCGTAAGGATTTATTTTAATGTCATCGAAGCACCTGTGGCAGAAAACCTTCGTATCCACGTGGCCGCAGCCATAGCCCCAGAGGTCAAACTTGCGGCAGCCTATGCAGAGAGGCGCCCCGCAGCCATCACAGTAGATGATAGCAGGAATCTCGCCGCAGCGGAGGCAAGCAATGTTTGTCTCGTTTATAACGATCATCGAACGGCACGCTAACACATACGACAAGAACTCACAAGATGAAACGCTCATAAGGTATATCGGGACGCCCTATCCTCATTTCTTTTCCGCAATGGCTTCCTTTTCAAAATCATAGGCGTGAGCTGCGCCAGGTTTCTCGAAGTAGGCGGGATAGTATTCTCTGAAGTAGGCAACAATCCTCTCGTATGGAACATCTGCAAAATGGCCGTGGTCTCTCACGTATTCCATGTGTTTTTTCCCCTCCCTGTCATATGGATGGAGAAGGCTGTCATTTCTGCCATCAAAGTCGAGAGGATTTATCCCGAACTTCTCACAGAGCGACAGATTGAAGGTAGGAGTGGCCTTTACCCATCTGCCATCAAGGAAGAGTTCCGCATAGCCGTGAAAGACGAATGTGTCCGTCTTCATCAACCGACGGAGTCTTTCCGTGGAAAGGTGGTTGCGAACATCGGCAAACCCAATCCGCCCGGGAATGCCCGACGCGCGGGCCACAGCGGCAAGCACGATTGCCTTCGCCACACAATAGCCATAGCCCTTCCTGATGATATCGCTTGCCTTGAATGCTTCTTTTCTTTCCAAGTCTATTCGGTACGGATCATACCTGATCTTGTCCCTAACGGCATAGAAAAGGGCAATACCCTTTTCGATGGATGCCTCTATCCCGGCCGTAACGGCTCTCGCGAGATTTACGACCTCCGACGTATCACTATCAATATAGTAAGTGGGCTTGAGATATTGATCAAGATTGTTCTTCATGGCAGTAAGGCGGGCTTCTTCTCTTGCCTTTTAAGAATATCGAGGAGGAAAACTATTCGACCTAAGCCTAAAGTTCAGGCAAAAAAAATATCCGGGGGACAAATCTATCGGACCATGAAACGGATATTCCGTCATATCACTTCACGCGATATGACGACGCTGAAAGGACACCGCACAACCAAGACGGATATTTAACTATCTTTCAGTCCACAGAATGGAGCAGGACAGAGGCATGGCTCGCCTCCTCAAGATCATCTCTCCAGCTCTTGTTCTCCAGAATTTTCTTTTTCTTAACAAAAGTCCAGAGCTCATCAAGCTCGGACTCTGTCATCTTCAGCGAATGGAGAAGATTTGATAATACAGACTCACAGTGTTCACCTGCACGGAGAATCACGCGCTGCACTATACCTTTGTCGATCTTCAGTGATCGCGCTGTTGATTGAACACCATCACCTTCCGCCGCACGGTGCAGGATCTGTCTGATTATGTCTTCAGACAGATGCATCCTATAAAATGCCGTTGCCGTTGATGCCGCGAAGCGCTTCCCACAGGTTCTGCAATAGAGAAGCTTTCTATTCTTATTCTTGCCATAGTTGCCACGTACACCGATATTACCGTTGCCCCTCAGTCCGTAATCT
The DNA here is from genome assembly GCA_035515335.1 of Syntrophales bacterium. Classification (GTDB taxonomy): domain Bacteria; phylum Desulfobacterota; class Syntrophia; order Syntrophales; family UBA2185; genus Fen-1135. The sequence goes on from DATJBN010000144.1 coordinate 31,054, forward strand.
CTACAGGTCCTGTTGGGGCAGAAGATATACTCAATTTCTAACATTTCAGAACTTCCTCCTCCGATCCGCAACATTTAAAGTCTTAATGTCAATTTAAAAACCGTGTCAATTATATTCAAAGAATCAATAAAGACAATATTAAAAGGTTTATAAATATTATTAAGATTTATTTAATTTAAAAATCCAGCTAATTTATAACAGTTTAACTTGCATCGGATATGCTACTAATGTATATTAATTAGGCTTTTTGAGAATGATAAGTTCGTGATCTATTTCATGCCAGATTATACCTGATGCTTCATTAGAGAATCCTCCGGCAAAGGTTAATCGAGGGGGGCAAGAAGCGTGTCGGTAACAAGAGAGGTGCCACAGGATGGAAGATGATATCCGTTGGGTGAAGACGCATTGCGCAAGAATGGACCACGGGGGGTGCAGTCTTCTCGTGGGAGTGAAAGATAACAAGATCGTAAAAGTAAAAGGGGACCCGGACGGTTATCTCAGCAAGGGATACATTTGCCCTAAGGGTGTTGCGTCCCCGGATCGCCTGACACATCCGGAACGCCTCATACATCCTCTCAAGAGAGCGGGAAGACGCGGCGAAGGCAAATGGCAGCGCATAACCTGGGATGAGGCTTTGCAGGAGGTAGCCGCGAATCTCCTCACGATCAAGGAAAAGAACGGTCCGCGGGCTGTGGCCTTTGGGGTCGGTATGCCCAAGGGCTTGGAGCACTTTGTCCTGATTCGGCTTGCCAACCTCTTCGGATCACCGAACGTGATCGCTTCTCAGGACGTATGCCATGCGCCGCGTGAGATCACCGGTGTTCATACTTGTGGTTTCTATCCTGTCGCGGATTTCCATCACGCAAGCAAGCTCGCCGTGCTGTGGGGAAGCAACATCACTTCGACGAATGAGGAGGGTGAGATCAACAGTCTTTTCCTCGAGCATGTCAAGAACGGGATGGAGTTGATTGCCATAGACCCCCGCCGGATCGACAGTATCAAGAGGACAAAGATGTGGCTCCAGGTCCGGCCCGGAACGGATAATGCCTTGGCCTTGGGGTTTCTGAATGTCATCATTTCCGAGGGTCTTTACGACAAGGAGTTTGTGGAGAAATGGACAGTCGGTTTTCCCGAGCTCGCCCTTCATGTCAAAGACTTCACGCCGGAAAAAGTTTCCGAGATAACCTGGGTTCCTCCCGAACTTATCAGAGATGCAGCAAGATGCTATGCCACAGCAAAGCCCGCGGTCATTCAGTGGGGGAATCCCATCGAGCACAACATATTCGCCTTTGACACCGCCCGTGCCCTCATCTGCCTCATGGCGATAACAGGCAATCTCGACGTGCCGGGCGGCAACGTTGAAGCGAGAGATCCAGCTATAGTTGGTCTTGGACCCTTTGTCCGCGCCGACCTCATACCTGATAAACACAAGACCATGATCAGCGCCCATCACCGCGTGATCCCGCGTCTGATGACAATCGCGCCCGCATATTTCAGGAAGGCTGTTCTCGAAGGGGTACCGTATCCGGTGAAAGGATTCTATGCGATGTGCTGCAATCCTCTTCTGACATATGCAGACAGCCGTCAGACTTACGAGGCGCTGATGAAACTCGACTTCTTCGCCACAGCAGAGGTCTTCATGACGCCGTCTGCGGCACTGGCAGATATCGTCCTTCCAGCGGCTACACATTTCGAATTTGACGATATAGGACATCTCGGAATCGGGCACGGCTACATCCTAGCAAGGCCCAAGGTGGTCGACCCGCCGGAGGAATGCTGGCCCGACATGAAGATCATGAACGAACTGGGAAAGCGCATAAGCCCGCCGGAACTCTGGCACGAGGATTACAGGTCGTTCCTCGAAGACGTCGTAAAGCCCGCAGGCATGACTTATGCCGAGTTTACAAAGAAGGGGTATCTGAAAGGACCGGACAACTTTAAGGCCTATGAGAAAAAAGGGTTCAGGACGCCTTCGGGAAAGGTCGAGCTTGTTCTCAGTACTGCGGAGAAATTCAAGCTCTCCGCCTTACCACAATACAGAGGGCTCCCGGAAGAAGAAGACCCCGATTATCCCTTGCTCCTGACCGGGGCCAAGAGCCGCTTCTATCTCCACTCTGCATATAGATGGCTCGAAAAGCTGAGAAGGCTGATGCCCCGGCCGAGGCTTGAGATCCATCCGGCAACGGCAGAGAAGTTCGGGATAGTGGAGGGAGACGAGGTAACCATCGAAACGAGGCACGGCAGCATTACCCAGGCGGCACACCTCACTGACGGCATAGACCCCCGCGTTCTTTGCGCGGCCCATGGCTGGTGGTTCCCGGAAGGCAGTCCGCAGACCCAGTACGACTGGCAGAAATCAAACTTCAATATGCTGACCTCAACTGAAAGGTTGGGGAGAGAGTACGGTACCCCGAATCTGAAAGCCATTCCGTGCCGGATCAACAGGAAGGCTTAGGTATATCTTTTGTTGAATGCGGGAAATAAAAAGAAGTGTTGCACAATCACTCTTTGAAGAAAGGAGAGATGCCATGATCAAGCACATCGTGTTCATGAAATTCAAGACAGGTGTTACCGACAAGGATATTGATGAACTGGAGAAAGCATTGGGGCGTCTTCCAGGCAGGATTCCGGAAATCAAGGAATATCAATTCGGGCGTGACATAGTTCACTCCGAAAGATCGTTCGACTTCGCATTGATCTCCGCTTTCGACGACCTGGACGCCCTGAAACGTTACCAGCCACATCCGGATCACGTTCCCGTCCTCAATAAGGTAAAGGAAATTTGCGAAAAAATCCTGGCCGTAGACTTCAAGGTGTGAAAAGGCGATAGTTATGAAAGCGGCTTTCATACAATTCAACCCTCAGTTTGGCAACATAGACCTTAATGTCAAACAGGCGCTAAGTCTCGTCGAGAAAACTGATGCTGACGTCATCGTCCTTCCGGAGCTTTTCAATACCGGTTACCTCATCGTATCAAAGGACGAGGCTTTCGATCTGTCAGAACGCTTGCCGGTCGGAAAGACGACAGCAGCGCTCTCCTCTGCAGCGGAAAAGAAGAAAGCCTATATCATTGCCGGTCTCATCGAAAGACAGGGCGATAGCCTTTTCAATTCAGCGGTTATTGTATCGCCTTCGGGCTACCTCGGGAGATACAGGAAGGTCCATCTGTTCAATGAAGAGAGGCTATGGTTTCAGCCCGGCGACCTGGGATTCGATGTTTTTGATATTGGGATATGCAAGATGGGTGTGATGATCTGCTTTGACTGGTACTTCCCTGAATCGATGCGCACCCTCGCACTCAAAGGCGCGGACGTGGTCTGTCATAGTGCAAATCTTGTCCTTCCTTTCTGCCAGGATGCGATGAAGACGAGATGCCTGGAGAACCGTGTCTTCGCTGTTACGGCCAACAGGACAGGCGAGGAAAATAGAAACGGAAAGACCTGCCGTTATACGGGGAGAAGTCAGATAACAGGACCGGACGCAAGAATCCTCTACCAGGCAGGTGCCGAAACCGAAGAAATAGGTATAGCTGAGATAGACATCGCCCTGGCGCGGAACAAGAATCTGAATCCTTATAACCACGCCCTGCTCGATAGGAGAGAAGACTTCTACAGTTGATCAGATTCCTGTGAGCATGTGAGGCGGGATACCGTGGCGGGGAATTTCTGACCCGTGTAATGTTCAAACCGCAGGCTCGCATCGATGAGCATGCCGAGGTCAATTCCCGTTTTCAGTCCCGTTTTATGCAGCATGTTCACTGTGTCTTCCGTTGCGATGTTCCCGCGGGCGCCCACTATGAAAGGACATCCTCCGAGACCTCCGAGAGAAGTATCGAAGATGGAAATCCCTTCGTTTAGCGCCGCCCAGACATTGGCTAGCCCCAGGCCGCGCGTATTATGAAGATGAAGCGAAAGCGGGACGGCGCCCACGATTCCCCGCACTCTTTTTAAGAGTTTCTTCATCTGTAAAGGGTTCGCCATGCCGGATGTATCGGCAAGACATATCTCGTCCGGGTTTCTTTTCAAAAAATCCTTCACAAGCTTTATTACTTTTGCGGGAGAGACATATCCTTCATAGGCACAGCCGAAGGCGTTCATTACCCCCGTCCTTACACCCACTCCCGCTTCATGCGCCCGGTCCACGAGATGAACTGCTTCCCTCATGGCTTCGGCAACGGACATGTTGCTGTTCTTTCTGCTGTGAGTCTCGCTTGCGGACACATAAACGCCCGCCTGCGGAACACCGCACCCTATGGCACGATCGAGACCTCTCTCATTCAGTATCAGCGCGGCATAGAGGACGCCCTTCCGCCTCTTGAGTCTGCTCCAGAGTCTTTCCGCATCCGCCATCTGCGGCACCAGGCGCGGGTTGACAAAGGATGACACCTCAATACGCCGGACCCCGCAATCAGCCAGCTCATCGATGAGCTTTAATTTCCGATCCGTCGATACTATTTTTTTCTCATTCTGGATGCCGTCTCTCAAGACGACTTCATGGATGGTAATCTTTCGCGGGAGGCTGCTTGGCATAAGTCTATCCGCCATGCAAAAAAGAAACAGGGGGAGAATAATTTCTCCCCCTGCGTCAGTTCACGGTTCTATTTTTTTTCCCAGGCTGTGGGACCCCATTTCTCACCGAGAACGGCTTTGGGAGACCATTCAGGTGGCACAAGCTGCCCGGGCTTCTCGCCCACTTTCTGGATGAGTTTGGCAAGACCGGGACGGGCATGTTCCGGATGCCCTTCCTTCAATGTCCGGCCGTTGATGATCGCCTCGGAGCGAAGCCTGCGGCCGATGCTCTTCTCCATCTTCCTTCCGAGCACGAGAACGCGGTCCACGTCGTAGCCGTGCTCGATGCCCAGTTCGTCGATCATCACAAGGAGATCTTCCATCGTAATCAGACCGACATAACGGGGATCGTAGTAGTATTCGCCGGTACCCCTCACCGGACAGTCGTCGAGGAAATTGGCGGGCTGTCCACCCAGACCGCCGAGGGTTCCTTCGAAACGGGTGATGCCCGCTTGAAGGGCAGCCAGAATCGACGCGGATGCGACTCGTTTCGTTTCATGCAGGTGGCAGAGATGCGCATCGGGATTCGGCATAGCGTCCAGCACCATGGAGAAATAGCGATAGACCTGTGCCGCGGACGCGGAGCCGTCATGATCGGCATGCTCGATGTCATGCGCGCCGATAGACAGGAAGCGCTTGGTGAATTCCACTGCGTCCTCGAGCTTCGTGGCGCCGGTGATGGGACTGCCCCAGATCGTGCTCACCGTACCGCACATCTTCATGTTAAACTCCCGGGCCTTCTTTATACAGCGCTCCGCTTCCTTCCAGTACTGTGTGAGTGTGGTGCCGGAATTCGCGAAATGGTGCTCCGGATCCGTGGAGACCATCATGAGGATGCGGTCCGGCCCGATTCCTTTCTTCCTGAGCTCAATCGCCGTATCGACGGCGGGCTCGCGGATAGTGACAGCGGTCATGACAAGTTCATCGTACTT
>DATJBN010000145.1:0-4565 GCA_035515335.1 Syntrophales bacterium
CATGTCAGGATTATATTCAATGCCGAGAGCTCGGGCGCCGCGTTTGGCTGCAGTGATGACGGTGCGCCCGTCACCGGAGCCCAAGTCGATCACGTAATCCTGCGGCGTGACTCTCGCCATGTCAAGCATTTTGTCCACCAGGGCCTGCGCGGTCGGCAGCCATACAACGTCTTTGCCATCCTGCCGCTCGACTGGTTTATACTCGCTGTTCCCCGCCTGCGCCTGTGCCGGCGTAGCCGTAACAATCAAAGAAAAACATAGCATCAACATCAACCGACGGGCAAAACGGGATGGAATCATTCGTTTTCTCCTGTCATTGAACTAAAGTTCATGAGATCAAGCGCTGCATTATAACACACCTTGCGCCACATTTCGTCCCAAGTACCACCCCCATATCTTGCCCCATGGGCCTGCGACACAGGCCTAACCCTATGATGCGGAGCCCTTTGTTGGCCGGTTCAAGGGTCCGGAAACATGAGTGGGAGGCGGTCGGCGACGAGGAAGCCTTCAAGCGTAGGGAGGATTCGGCCGTTCTCCAGCCTGATGAAGCCGGATTGCTCAAGGGGAGAGAGGACGTCTTGGGCACGCGAGACAGTGCAAACATCGGCGAAGGATATGCCGTCACGTGTTCTCATGCCCAGGCAGAGCCTTTCCAGCCGCAGCTGCTCGTCCGTGAGAATCTCAGATCCTTCGATGGGTCTTGAGCCTCCTTCGATTGCACGACAATACTGTTTCACTGAGCGGAGGTTCCACCAGCGCCTGGCGCCGTCGAACGAGTGGGCTGCGGGGCCGAGCCCAAGGTAGGGCACGTGCCGCCAGTATTTGCCGTTGTGGCGGGAGCACGAAGCCTCACCGCGGGCGAAATTGGACACTTCGTAATGAATGAAGCCGCGCTCCTGAAGGAAACGGGAGGTGAGCAAGAAAAAATCTCTTTCTGTCTCTTCATCCGTCACCGCTATTCTGCCTTCGGCCTTCATCCGGCCAAACGGCGTTCCTTCTGAGAACGTCATCTGGTAGCAGGACAGGTGAGCCGGCTCAAGGCTGAGCGCTCGTTCCAAAGAATTCATCCAGCTCTTTTCCGTCTGGCCGGGAACAAGGCAGATGAGGTCGATGCCGATATCTTCGAAACCCGCGGAGTGGGCAACCTCCAGAGCCTTTTCCGCGTCACGAGCCGAATGTCGCCTCTTGAGCGTGGCAAGCTCCTCGCCGTTGAAAGACTGGACGCCGATACTCAGTCGGTTGACGCCGCAAGCGCGCAATGCTGTGAGCTTCTCTGAAGTCGCATCCTCGGGGTTTGCCTCAACCGTGATCTCGGTATCAGCCGCAAATGTGAAATGCTCGCGAACAAAATCCATCAGCTTCCTGAACGCACCGTCGGAAAGGATCGTTGGTGTACCGCCGCCGAAGTATAGGGAGTCAAAGGCCGGGAAACTATCCGTGTAGAGGAGGGCTTCCTTCCGGAGGCTCTCGAGCCAAGCCTCGACGAGCGAGAGGGCCGGTGTAGAATAAAAATCGCAGTAAGGGCACTTCTCCCGGCAGAACGGAACATGAACATACAACCCGGGCAGCTCTTGTTTGATATATGTTGTCTTCATCGCACGCTTTTCACAGACTCATCTCACGCCCACTCGCCACGCTGCAGCGTGCCTCGTTCGAGGCCGCAGAGAGCGCAGAGGAAAGACTTAAAGAGAGAATGATATTTTTTGTCGGAAATGGTTGAGAGGACCATTCCCGACAAACCCCGTCCGGCTTCGCCGGAAGGGTAACTGCTGTGTAAAATTTCCCGCGAAACGGGATGCGAGGCGAGGAATTCTCTCCAAGAATTCTGAACAAGCACACTGATGCTCTCGGGTCTCTCTCGTCTTGCGCTACCTCTCCCGCCTTTCCTCTGTGCCCTCTGCGGCCTCTAGTGACCGAAGGGAACGGGCGTGAGGCAAAAAGGTTCTCATTCGTCATCCACTTTCAGAGCGGCCATGAAGGCGCTTTGCGGGATCTCCACGGCACCGACAAGCCGCATGCGCTTCTTGCCTTTTTTCTGCTTTTCCAGGAGCTTCCGCTTCCGCGTGATATCTCCGCCGTAGCACTTCGCCGTCACGTCCTTCCGGAATGCAGAAATGGTAGATCTGGCGATGATCTTGCCGCCGATAGCGCCCTGTATGGCGATCTTGAACTGCTGGCGTGGTATCTCGTCCTGTAGTCTCTCACACACCCTCAGAGCCCGCTCCCGGGCGCGGTCGTGGTGCACCATGAACGAGAGCGCGTCTACCCGCTCGCCGTTGACCAGGATGTCGACCTTAGCGAGGTCAGCCTCCCTGTAATCTATAATCTCGTAATCGAAGGAGCCGTACCCCTGCGTCACGCTCTTGAGGCGATCGTAGAAATCAAAAACCACCTCGGCGAGAGGCATGTCAAAGATGATCTCAATGCGGCCCGGAGCTGGATAGCTCATGCGCGAATTGACGCCGCGCCGGTCCATACAGAGCTTCATCACCGCCCCTATGTACCGCTCAGGGATGAAGATAGACGCACGGATGAAGGGCTCCTCAGCCATCTGGATATCGATCGGATCAGGATAATACTGCGGGTTGTCTACCACCACCGTTTTGCCGCTCTTGAGGGTAACCCGGTATTGCACGCTCGGCGCGGTGAGAATGATCGATTGGTCAAACTCCCTTTCAAGCCGCTCCTGGACGATCTCCAGATGAAGCAGGCCAAGAAAGCCGCACCGGAATCCTTGACCCAGCGCCGCTGATGAATCCTTCGTGTAAACGAGGGCAGCGTCATTCAACTTGTATTTCTCCAGGGCTTCCGCGAGCGACTGGTAGTCGTCGGCTGCGATGGGGTAGATGGAGGAGAAGACGACGGGCTTCACATCCTTGAACCCGGGCAGGGGCTCCGGAACCGGATCCCGGTCAAGTGTGATTGTGTCTCCGATGCGCGTATCGCTCACGGTCTTTATACCCGCGATGATGTAACCGACCATGCCTGCGGTAATTTCCTCTCGCGGCACTCTCGACAGGAGGAAGGTTCCCACTTCTTCTACTTTGTACGTGCCGCCCGTGGACATGAGCCGGATGACATCGCCGGGTCGTACCGACCCGTCGAAGACCCTACAGCTCACGATCGTGCCGCGAAACTGATCGTAGTGTGCGTCGAATATCAAGGCTGAAAGCGGTTTCTCAGGGTTTCCCTTCGGAGGGGGTATGCGCTCGACGATGGCCCGGAGGATCTCTTCCACACCTATCCCTTCTTTTGCGGATGCGAGGATGGAGAGTTCGGCATCGAGTCCCAACTCTTGCTCTATTTCGTTTTTCACTCCGTCGATATCTGCGGATGGAAGATCGATCTTGTTGATGACCGGTATCACCACCAGGTCGTGCTCCATGGCGGCATACAGGTTTGCCAGGGTCTGCGCCTCCACGCCCTGCGACGCATCAACGAGAAGGAGCACGCCCTCGCACGAGGCCAAGGCGCGGGAAACCTCGTAGGAGAAGTCGACGTGGCCGGGTGTATCTATCAGGTTCAGCTCGTACTCCTCGCCATCCCCGCCCACGTATGGCAGGGCCACGGTTTGACTTTTGATAGTGATGCCCCGTTCCCGCTCGATATCCATGTTATCGAGGATCTGGTCACGGAACTGGCGGTCCTCCACCAGGTGGGCGTACTGGATCAGCCGGTCGGCAAGCGTAGACTTACCGTGATCGATATGGGCGATGATGCTGAAATTACGTATCTGTTTCATAGCGTAAGCAGTGAGCCGTTATCCGTGACCCGTGACCCCGGATCCTACCTCCTCCCCGCGGGCTCAACGCTGATCTTATTCCCTTTTATGTATCTGTCCTTCATCATCGAGAGCACATCGTGTGCGTTTTCCTTAGGAACTTCGACAAAGGTGTACCGATCATGAATATCGATCTTTCCTATAAATTTGCCCGGCAGGCCTGTCTCGCCGGTGATCGCTCCTACTATGTCCTTCGGACCCACCTTGTGCTCGCGGCCCACGTTGAAGTGAAGCCTTACCATGCCCCCGAAGGATTGCGGTTCACCAAATTCTTCGGGTGTCCCGGCCTGCTCTTTCCCATCCGCCACCAGTAGCATCTTGAGCAAGGCGGCTGCTATATCCAGTGCCGAATAGTCCTCCGTCATCAGTCTCTCAATCAGGTTGGTATACTTCTCAAGGTCGCCCTCTCCAAGGCGCTCTTTAATGCTTTCCAACAGGGTTACCGCCCTGGTTTCCTCAACCTCCGCAAGGGAAGGGATGGGATGGCGGGCAATCTTTATGTTCGCAAACGTCTGTATGTCGCGTAGTCCGTGAACCTCTCTCCCGACTACGAAGGTGAAGGCATAGCCTTTTCTCCCCGCACGGGCGGTCCGCCCTATTCTGTGGACGTAATATTCCTCGTCACGGGGCAGGTCATAATTGAACACGGCTTCTATCCCTTCGACGTCGATACCCCGCGCCGCCACGTCCGTCGCCACCAAGATCTCCAGCGCGGCCCTCCTGAATTTATCCATTACCCGGTCCCGCTGAGACTGTGTCATGTCGCCGTGCAGTCCTTCAGTCT
>DATJBN010000146.1:0-9120 GCA_035515335.1 Syntrophales bacterium
GGATATTTAGTCGTTTGAGGCTAAAAAAGCGTCTCGAATGACATTGACTGGGTCATGCCATGGAGCGGCCGCTAACTCCTCTTCTCTTCGCAATCATTGCCGGAATCGTTGTTGGTCATTTTTTCATGTCGCAGACAGCCGGCTTGAGAAGAGATGTGAACGGGGCCGTCACGACAAGGACGGACCGTTCCAGAATAAGTTACGACGTCTTCTCCGAGGGCTGACGCCGCACCCAGGAATTTAATTTTTCCTAACGCCACTGCCTTCCGTCACATGCAACTGAATAAAGTATTGCGCCTGAAGGCCTTATATGTTAACTAATTTTTTTAATAAACGTGTGCACGCTAAGCGCATATCACTATTAAGGCCATAATATCATGGAAGTTATCACCGCAGTCAGGGGATTCAAGGATATCCTTCCCCGGGAATCCGGGAAATGGCAATTCATTGAAGAATGCGCTCGCGAGATACTTGCAAATTTTGGATTTCGAGAGATACGTGTCCCCATCCTTGAGAAGACGGAGCTCTTCAGAAGGAGCATAGGCGAGTCGACCGATATCGTCGAGAAGGAGATGTACACATTTGTAGACCGCGGTGATGAATGTTTGACGCTTCGCCCCGAGGCGACGGCGTCCGTCATGCGCGCGTACCTGGAACACTCCCTCTATGCTCAGGATGCGGTGGTAAGGCTTTTTACCATAGGGCCTATGTTCAGGCGCGAGAGGCCGCAAAAGGGGAGATTGCGGCAGTTTCACCAGATCAACGCCGAACTCCTCGGACTCGATGAACCGAGGGCGGATGCCGAGGTCATCCTGATGCTGATGCAGTTTCTCACACGTGTAGGTGTCGAGGGTCTGCATCTCGAGATCAATTCACTCGGATGCAAGACGTGCCGCCCTGCATTCAGGGATGCATTGAAGGTCTTTCTTGCCGGCAGGGAGGCAGAGTTGTGCGCTGACTGTCAGAGGAGACTGGCCATAAATCCTCTTCGTGTTTTCGATTGCAAGACGGAGAGCTGCAAAGAGGTGATCAGTCACGCACCGCGGATACTAGATTTTTTGTGCCCGGACTGCAAAGACCATTTCGCAAATGTAAAACATTCCCTGGATATTTTCAAAATCGGCTATAAGGTGAATCCAAAGATGGTTCGCGGGCTCGACTACTACGCCAAAACAACCTTCGAAGTGGTAACGGAACACTTAGGCGCACAGAACGCAGTAGCAGGAGGCGGTCGATATGACGGCCTCGTGAAAGACTTGGGCGGCCCTGATGTGCCGGGGATTGGGTTTGCCGTTGGCATGGAAAGACTGATATCCCTTTCGAACCTTGATGACGACAAATTCCTCTCAGCTCCTGAGGTGTTCATTGCCGCCATAGGCGAGCGGGCGCAGAATCTGGCATTCTCGGTCTGCAACCACCTCCGAATGGCAGGTATTCAGGCGGAGATGGACTACGCAGGCAGAAGCCTCAAAAGCCAGATGAAGAGGGCGGACAAGCTATCTTCCCTGCGCGTTCTGATCCTAGGCGACAGAGAGATTGAGGAAGGAAGAGCCCAGCTCCGCGATATGCGGGGAGGAACGCAGGAAACAATCGTGCTGGATAATAATGTGGAACAGACAATCGCAAAAATCGTAAGAGGGAGTTGAGCACTGTGTCTGATTTTTTGACTGTCAAGAAGAGAACGCACTACTGCGGCGATCTCGCTGCATCGAATGTGGGTGAGGAAGTGATTCTCATGGGCTGGGTGAACAGAAGAAGAGACCACGGGGGCGTGATATTTGTCGACCTCCGCGACCGCGAAGGTCTCGCACAGATTGTTTTTAACCCGGACATAAGCCCTGAAACTCATGGAGGGGCCCATTCCATAAGAAACGAGTTTGTGCTTGCGGTCCGGGGAACAGTGCAAAAGAGACCCGAAGGGATGGAAAACCCAAACCTGAAGAGTGGTGCCGTTGAGGTAATGGTCCACGAACTCGAGATACTGAATGAATCCAAGACGCCGCCCTTCGTCCTCAACGAAGAGGCCGACGTGTCAGAGACCGTCCGCCTGAAGTACAGATACCTCGATCTGAGGCGGCCCGAGATGCAGAAGAACCTTATCCTGAGAAGCGCGATCGGAGAAGAAACGAGACGTTATTATCATGATAACGGATTCATTGAGGTGGAAACACCATTTCTTACAAAGAGCACGCCGGAAGGCGCACGAGACTACCTCGTTCCCAGTCGGATCAGTCCGGGCATGTTTTATGCCCTGCCCCAGTCGCCCCAGCTTTTCAAACAGCTGTTGATGGTCTCGGGATTCGACAGGTATTTTCAGATCGTCAAGTGTTTTCGCGATGAAGACCTGAGGGCGGACAGGCAGCCCGAATTCACGCAAATTGATGTCGAGATGTCATTCATAACCGAAGACGACGTTTACAGGATCACCGAAGGACTGATAAGCCGCCTGTTCAAGACCTGTCTGGACATCGATCTCACAACCCCTTTTCCCAGGCTATCATATGCCGACGCGATGGAAAGATTCGGGAGAGACAATCCCGATACACGTTTTTTCCTTGAGCTAAGAGACGTCACGGATATTGTCAAGAACTCCGGGCTCCGGGTGTTTCAGGAAGTTGCAGGTTCCGGCGGGGTCGTGAAGGCAATCAGGATCGATGATGGAAAAGCCCTGACGCGGAAAGATCTCGACGGCCTGACCGACTACGTCAGCACATATGGGGCGAAGGGGCTCGCTTGGGCAAGAGTGAATCGCGCGGATTGGACATCGCCGATCTTCAAGTTTCTGACACCATCGGAGGTTGAGAGCATCAATAGAAGAATGGAGGCAAAGGAAGGGAATGCGCTCGTCTTTCTTGCCGATTCCCCGTCCATCGTCAACGATGCCATGGGGAATCTCAGGTTACACTTGGCGAAAAAATTGAATCTTCTTGACCCCAAACAGTATTCATTCTTGTGGGTGAATCAATTTCCCCTCATGGAATACAGCGATGCGGAAAAGAGATTCGTCGCCAAGCATCATCCCTTCACCTCCCCCGCGTCCGAAGACATACCGCTTCTGGAAACGGATCCGGGTCGTGTCAGGGCCAGGGCTTATGACATAGTCTTGAACGGGACGGAGATCGGAGGCGGCAGCATCCGCATCCACAGGCAGGATATCCAGTCCCTCGTTTTCAGGACGCTCGGTCTTTCCGATGAGGACTCAAAGAAGAAATTCGGATTTCTTCTCGATGCCCTTGAATACGGCACGCCTCCACACGGCGGTATCGCGCTGGGTTTTGACAGGCTCGTCATGATAATGTCGGGCGCCCTGAGCATCAGGGACGTCATCGCATTTCCTAAGACGCAGAAGGCGACAGACATCCTGACGGATGCGCCGTCGGAAGTCAGTATCGAACAACTGATGGAGCTTTCACTCAAGATTGTATGATTGTCCGCATTATTTTTATTGACAAGGCATTCACTCTTTTATTATTCTAAATTGCTCTTCAAGTTATGCGTCAATCTACGAAAGGGAGAGGTGAGATGGTAATTCCCCGGGCAAGGCGGGTGGCAGCAAAGGGCGCGATCTTTATCATTTTTACTTTCATCCTTTTCGGCTGTGCTGGAGAACAGGTCAAGAGCGTAGACGCAGAGCAAAGAGGAGGTTTGCCCGCACAGGCAACGGCTTCCAAGGGGAGCGCAGCGGCAAGAGCCGGCGGAGAAGAAGAGACTGTGATGTGCCTTTGTGAGCAGTATACCGTGAAAAAAGGCGATACTCTCTGGTGGATAGCTAAGTATAAGGACATTTACAATGATCCGTTTCTCTGGCCGGTCATTTATGAAGCCAACAAGGATATCATTAAGAACCCGAAACTCCTTTATCCCGGCCAGGAACTCGACATTCCCAGAGGGGGATATACGCTCGAGGAGATTAAGAAAATGAGAAAGAGGGCGGGTGCAAAAAAGCCCTATCTGCCTGAGCAGCAGGCAAATTTACCGATGGACTGAAACCGGTGACATACTCTCACTGAGGGCACAACTGGTTTCAGGGTGCCCTTTTTTTTTAAAAAATGGAGAATTCTATATGGCGAAATGGAATAGAGAGAGGCGAGTCCTTGACCACGAGCACACCAGTTTCTGGCAACACGAGCTCCGGGAGGTCGAGCAACCGAACCTGCAGAAAGGTGTTTTCCCTTATGATGAAGTTAGCCGGATCGACTTTGATCACAAGCTCATTCCCATAAATCCTGCGGAAGAGATTATCATAACTGATACGACATTCAGGGATGGGCAGCAGGCGCGGCCGCCGTACACCGTAAAACAGATCGTCGAACTGTTTACCCTGATGAGTAAGCTGGGTGGTCCGAACGGTGTAATCCGTCAGGCAGAGTTCTTTCTTTACAGTAAGAAGGATCGCGACGCCGTAGAGAAATGCCTCGAGCTCGGCTTCAGGTACCCGGAGATAACCGGCTGGATCAGGGCGCAGAAGGAGGACGTGACGCTCGTGAAAGAGGCGGGGTTAAAGGAAACCGGCATACTGACATCCGTGTCCGACTACCACATATTTCTGAAGCTCAATACGACAAGGAGGAAGGCCCTCGATTCCTATCTGGATATTGTGAAGGCGATCCTTGACGAAGGGATCGTTCCCCGGTGCCACTTTGAGGATCTTACGCGTGGCGAGATTTATGGATTTTGCATACCGTTCGCAGTGGAACTTATGAAGCTCCGCGAGGAAAGCGGCGTTGATATAAAGATCAGGCTCTGCGATACGATGGGCTACGGGGTCACATACCCCGGCGCATCGCTGCCCCGGAGCGTGGACAAGCTCATACGGGCCTTTATCGACGATGCCGGTGTACCGGGGCGTCTTCTTGAATGGCATGGACACAATGATTTCCACAAGGCGCTGATCAATGCCACGACAGCCTGGCTTTACGGCTGTGCAGGAGCTAACGGGACGATGCTCGGGCTCGGTGAGCGAACGGGAAATGCCCCGATAGAGGGTCTTATCATCGAGTATATATCGTTGAGGGGACAGAACAACGGGGTCGATACGACGGTCATTACGGATGTAGCGGAATATTTTGAGCGCGAAATCGGCGTGAAGATTCCGTCAAATTACCCTCTTGTAGGGTCGGAATTCAACATAACGAAGGCTGGGATTCATGCCGACGGGTTGATAAAGAACGAAGAAATCTACAACATCTTCGATACCAAGAAGATATTGAAGCGGCCCATAGTGACCATGGTAACCGACAAGTCTGGAAAGGCGGGCATTGCCCACTGGATCAATGAGCGCCTCAGCGCCAAAGGGCACGATGTGATTGACAAGAAGCATCCGGGCGTTTCCAAGATCCACAAATGGGTTATGGACCAGTACGATGCCGGAAGGTCGACGTGCATATCGAACGAAGAACTTGAGAAGCTTGTGCGCAAGTATCTTCCTGAACTCTTCATGTCCGATCTTGAAAAGATCAAATACATGGCGACCCAGGCGGCGATGGATGTTGTAAAACAGGTAATCGAGCATCCGGTTATGAAGACCATGAAACCGGAGATTCAGGAACCGATCATGCAGCAGACGATCGAAGAGAACCCTTCTATACAGTTTGCGTATGTCGTTGACATGAATGGGCGGAAGACGACCAGGAATATCACCAATATTGCGGACAGGGCTAAATACGAGAACTACGGGATCGGCACCGATCAGTCCGACCGCGAGTGGTTCATAAAACCCCTGCAGAGCGGCAAGATGTATGTTACCAACTTCTATATTTCAAAGATGACGGGGGCCCTCTGCATCACAGTCTCCGCCCCGATCATCGATGATAATGACGAGATGGTCGGCATCTTCGGTGTGGACATAAAGTTTGAAGACTGGGTTAAGAGCGTTGAGCAGATGGCAGAGGCAACGCAGATAGCCCTGAGGGAGGAATACGAGGCCAAGTCCAAGCTCGATCGCTGGATCTAGTAGCCGGTATCTTCCTCTATCAACCACTGGTCATACGGGCAGAGGTCGCGATGCCGGGAAGAGAGCTCCCTGATAAACCGTGAGGGAACCTGACTCATGCAGCCGATCCCCCTGACATAACTTGCCTGCGGGTAGCAAAGATAAAGCTCATCCTTGGCCCGGGTTATCGCGACGTAGAAGAGTCGCCGCTCCTCTTCCTCACCGTCTCCGTCCGAGAGGCATCTGGCAAGCGGAATCATCCCGTCCGAACACCATATGATGAGAACGACGGACCATTCCAGCCCCTTGGCCTGATGAATCGAGCTCAAGACCACGCTGTTTCCATTTTCGAAATCGGGCTTGCTCTCGCTCGCCTCCGTCATATTTGTCATGAGGGAGAGTTCGCTTAAGAAATCCTCGAGCGATGAGAACCTGGCGGAGAAATGTGCTAGCTGACGGAGGTCATCCTCTCGCGCTCCCGCGTCGGCATATTTTGTCCGCAGGTAATCACGATAACCACCCGCCAGTACTTCTTCGATGATAGCGGCTGGGTTTCCTGAGGGCATGGAATCCTTGATACGCCTGATGATCAATCGGGATGCGAGAAGGCCCTCCCGCTGCGTCTTGGTTGCGACCTTAATGAAGCCATCGCTTCCGGCCGCTGCAAGCGGATCTTCGGTGAGGGAGAGATATCGCCACAGCTTCTCCGAGGTAGCTTTCCCTATTTTGTTTACGAGGCCGAATAACCTCTTCCACGCCAGTTCGTCAAAGGGATTCGTGACGATCCTCATGTAGGACGTAACGTCCTTTATATGGGCCTGCTCAAAGAAGCGTATCCCGGAGCGGATTTCAAACGGTATACCTCTTCGTGCCATCTCCATCTGCAGTTCCATGGAATGATAGTGTGCCCGGAAGAGGACTGCGATCTCACGGAGCGGGACGCCATCACGGACCAGTTCGAGCACCCTCTGCGCGACGAAATTGGCCTGCTGCATAACGTCTTTAAGAGGTATCAGAACCGGTCTTATTCCCGCAGTACGCACGGGTCTGAGATTTTTTCGGTATTGTTTTTCATTGTTTTCTATGCTCCGGTTTGCAAGATGAAGAATTTCCGGCGTACTCCGGTAATTGGTTTCAAGCTTGAAGATCCTGCAGCCGGGATGCCTGTCCGGGAACATGATTATGTTGGCGAAATTGGCGCCGCGAAAGGCGTATATGCTCTGCGAATCATCGCCTACGGCAAGTATGTTCCCGTGGCAGGAGGCGAGAAGGTCCACTATTTCTGCCTGTATCGTATTTGTGTCCTGGTACTCGTCAACAAGGATATGTGAGAACTTGGCCGCATATCTCGTTAGAACTTCTGGATGATCGATAAGGAGTTCTCGCGTACGTGAGAGGAGATCGTCGAAGTCAATCACGTTCTCCTTCTTCTTCCGCGCTTGATACCTTCCCGCAATCAATCTTATATCGTCAAGGCAATTAGAGAAGTATGGGAATCTCATGGTTACCACATCCTCGATAGGCGTCTCGGTGTTGGCCGAAAAGCTTATGATATCCCTGAGCAGGTCGCCCTTCGGGAATTTCGCGTCCTTTGTGCCGATGGCTGCTTCAGCTATACAGGCATTGACGAGTTGTGTGGCGTCCTCGCTGTCAATGATGATGAAATTCTGTGCGTAGCCCAGGAGAGGAGAATTCGTGCGGAGAATTCGATGCGCAATATGATGGAACGTACCACCCCACATGGCTTCTATATCGAGTTCGACAAGCGACCTTACGCGGGAAAGCATTGTGCGTGCAGCCTTGTTGGTGAAGGTGGCAAGTAGGATGTGTTCGGGATGTACGCCTGATTCCAGGAGGCGTGCAACCCGGTAAGTCAAAGTACGCGTCTTCCCGCTTCCGGCACCCGCAATGACGAGGACAGGGCCATCTCCTCCCAGCACCACGCGCAATTGCTCGGGATTAAGCTCTCTTTCGTAGAGGATCATGGGGATAGAAGCCTGCTTCTTTCGCGTATTCAAATTGTCGCCGCCATGGGATATTCGGGTGGGCATTTTCGAACCTGTCTATACCCACCATGTGCAAGGACTCGGCGTCGATCTTGACCGGATGGTATCCGCCCATAAAACCCAGATCTTCGGACATCATCGGGTGCTCGCCGGGCAGACAGTCGCATTCGGTTGCTATATTAAGAAGCGCATTTATTAGCAAAGTCTTTCCGGCGATTTTCTTCCAAACGGCAGCCGCTGTTTCAATAAGCTTCTCCTGAAAAATCTTGTCTTCAATATTCCACAGTATTTTGAGGGCCATCTCGTGGCAAAGAGCTATACACTGAGCACAACCGATGCATGTCTCATGATCGTAGAATGGGTATCCATCTGAGTCAAGCTGCGCTGCACCCGATGGGCACACCTCAACGCACGTACCGCAGCGAGTGCATTTCTCTCTCTTTATGTACGGCCGCACCTCTGAGTGCATGCGCTGCTTCTGGGCCCGTGAGGCAAAGCCCATGGATATGTTCTTGATGGACCCACCGAAGACCGCGGCCATATGGCCCTTGAAATGGGAGAAGATGACGAAGCCATGAGCCTTCTCTACGATTGAAGCGACCTGAACGGTCTTGAAGTGCTTGAGGTCGGCCGGTAGGTCTACGATATTACGTCCGTCGGCGCCGTCCGCGATAACTACCGGGCAGCCCAAATATTCTCTGGTATAGCCGTGCTCCTGGGCGGTCTGCAATGAATCGTCTGCAGTGCGCCTGCCGCCGGAGTAAAGGGCGGTAGTGTCGAACACGAAGGGCTTTACACCTTTCTCGCGGAGCCAGTCGGCAATTACCCTCGCATAAACAGGAGGAAGAAAGCTGTGATTGCCACGCTCTCCCCAGTGAAGCTTGATTCCCACCCTGTCCCTTTTTGTGAAGGGCGCCTTTAAATCAGAAAGAAGAGATGCGAGCTCGCGGGCATACAGGTCAGTCGAAGCTTCTACTTTCCGAAAAAATATCTCATTCATGCGGCAATTCCTTTTCTTAGTAGTAGCTGGGAGCAACTTAAATAGTAGACTTGAAGGCGCGAGTCAAGTGTGATGTGACACTTTCCGGTAGAACCTTGCAGAATGGCATCATGAGTATCCGTGAGGGGTGAGAACAACGACTGCTTTTTTCCAGGTCATTCCGAAACGGTAAAAATTAGTAT
>DATJBN010000147.1:0-14721 GCA_035515335.1 Syntrophales bacterium
AATGTACCCGGGGTCGATGTTGGCTTTTCTCTTGCCAAGGATGGATGTTTGTTCCTCTATTGCATTTGTGCAGAGCTTAACGTCAGGCAATGACTCCGGGCTGATCAGGTCCCGGAAGAAAACGAAGCGCCTATCCAGTGGCGAGCCCATCTCTTCTTCGTAATAGGCGGTATAATGAAACGCCGCCCTGCTGGTGGCAAAATCGATATCTCCATAATTTGCGGACAATGCCTGAAGAATATCTTTCAGCAAATCACCGTCTTTGTATATGTTGCTTACAAGCAGTTTTACTGCTTCGGGAGGTCGCGGCTTGCTCATAGAGCCTCTTTCAGCTCGTCCAGAGAGATCGTTGCCGTTCCAACCTTGCCCACGACTAGGCCTGCCGCGATATTTGCAATGGCCGCCGCTTCTTTAAAGGTAGCACCGGAAGCCACGCACAGCGCCAACACGCCGATGACGGTGTCTCCTGCACCGGTCACATCGAAGACCTCCCTGGCCTCCGCGGGAAATACCGTGTGCGTAGTCTTGGTATTGCGTTCAAATAGATTCATTCCCTCTTCGCCCCGTGTTATAAGAAGCGCCTTGAAATCAAATCTCTCGAGAATTCTCTTCCCCACCTTCACGATGTCATCATTACCGATCATATCTACGCCCGCGGCACGACCGGCTTCATGATGATTGGGCGTGATGATGTCAAAGCCCCTGTACAGAGAAAAATCGTTTTGCTTGGGATCCACGCAAACGGGAATGCCGTTTCGAGAGGCGATCCGGCGGATGCCGTTAAGAAGGTCCCGCGTAACCACCCCCTTGTTGTAATCCGAGACAATTATCGCGCCCAGGCCGTTACTCACTCTTCCTATGTACTTCATCATCTTCTTGACGCTCGCTTGCGCGATAGGCATCCTGCTTTCCTGATCGAATCTGACGACCTGTTGTCCGTGGGCTACGATCCTTGTCTTCAGTGTAGTCGGGCGGCTAGGCTCCACAACGATCCCGCCTGTATCTATATGTCTCTTGCGAAGCTCGGCAAGCAGTCTCCTGCCCGTCTCGTCCGCGCCAATGACCCCTGTGCCATAAGCCTTCCCGTCCAGGGAGAAAATGTTATTCAGCACATTGGCACAACCTCCCAAGAGGATCGAATCCGCTTGAATCTCAACGACCGGTACGGGCGCTTCCGGCGAAATTCTCGCCACCTTGCCCCATATAAAATGATCGACCATGAAATCACCGACCACGAGGACCTTTGACTTCTTGAAGTTATTTATAATCTGTAATGCCCTTTTATCAGTGAGAATCTTCTTCATCTAGAAAACACCCGCAAAGATCTTCTTGACGACACAAAAACCCAAACGATTATTCCGCATTTTCTTGAGCGAGTCATGCTATTATCATGCCTACCTTTTGTCAATCCTTTTCTCCGGACGCCGTTCGGGAGCGAGATGGTAGAAAACCTTATTGACTTCGCCTATATTATCAAGTAGAAAAATACCTGCCAAGTGTAAAACTTACCGAGGATATTGAGGATTAATCTATGGTCAGGGCCTTGTTTCTGGTGACAGTAGGTGTAGCAATCACTGCCTTCATGTCCTGGTGCGCCGTCATCTTCGCCCTTATTACTTCCGATGAAAATATGGTCCACAGGGTAGCAAATATCTGGGGTAAAATGCTTCTTGCCATAGCAAATACAAGGGTCGAAATCGTCGGTGCGGAAAACGTGCTGACGGGAAAACCGCAGATCTTTATGGCCAACCATCAGAGTGATTTCGATGTGCTGATCGTGCTTGCCCACCTCCAGGGCCAGTTTCGATGGATAGTCAAAAAGGAACTGTTCCAGATACCGCTCTTCGGAAGGGCGATGCGAGGCGCAGGGTACATAGAGATAGACAGGGGGAACCGTGAACAGGCGATGGAGAGCATTGAGAAGGCGGCTGCCAAGATCAGGGAGGGAAAATCGGTAATGTCTTTTCCCGAAGGGACGAGAAGCAGGGACGGAAGGATCAAGCCTTTCAAACAGGGAATGTTCTACCTTGCAATAAAGTCCGGCGTTCCCATAGTCCCTATAACAATCGTGGGCGCAGGCGAGATAATGCCCAGGCGATCCCTGCACGTGAAGCCGGGAAAGATAACGATGGTAATAGACAAGCCGGTAGACGTCACAGGATATTCTCTCGAGAATCGTCAGGAACTTATTAACAAGGTGCAGGATGTTATCGTGAGGAACTATGAAGTATGGTCAGCCGCGAGGAGAATTTGACCATCCATTTTAGGAAAGCGGCAGGTTAGGCAACAATGATTTATGAGATGAAGAAGTGAAACTGGACGAGAGAAAAGTTAAAGAAATTTACGGAGCAATATTTCTGGCGGGCGCCATTTTTTTTCTCCTCTGCCTCGCCTCCTATCATCCCCTTGATCCATCATTTACGCATTTTGTAACAAACAACGTAAAGACCCACAACCTCATTGGTTCAGTGGGATCGCATACAGCGGATTCACTCATCAGGCTCCTCGGCATCGGCGCTCTTATCATACCACTCTTCCTTCTCATTGTATCATTCAGGTACTTCATGAATGAGCCATTTAAGATGACCCCGGTCGGAATCGGCGGCTTTGCGGGGCTGATGCTTGCGACTTCTTCCCTTTTTGCAGCGGCCATCGCTGATATCCAGGTATACGGTGTTAAACTCAGTGCCGGCGGGCTCTTAGGGACATGGTCTGCTGAGTTCCTCTGCGAATACCTGAATCAGGCGGGAACATATATTCTCCTTCTGCTACTCCTTGTCATATCCCTCATTATTGTAATCGATTTCTCCATCGTTTCCACAAGCAGAAAATTCTCGAATGCCGCAGCACTGCTGTGGACAGGAGCGAAGGGTTTCGCGACGAGACAGATGGAAACGCTGAAGGAGCGGAGGGAAACGGCTGCAAGGATAATTAAGATAGAGAAGCCGGCCCCGGTAATTGCTGCCCCTCCGCCGCCTCCGGTCGAGAAAGTAAAGCGAAAGAAGGCCGAGCAGACGCATTTTGACTTCATTAAAAAGGATGGTGATTACAAACTCCCTCCCCTCTCACTTCTCGACGAGGTCGAGCGGAAGGATACCCGCATAAAGCGGGAGAGCCTCATTGCGAATTCCCGAATCCTCGAGAAGAAACTCGCCGATTTCGGCGTCGAGGGGAAGGTGGTTGAGGTCAAACCGGGTCCTGTCATCACGATGTATGAATTGGAGCCGGCGCCGGGGGTGAAGATAACTAAGGTAACTAATCTCTCCGACGATCTGGCCCTGGCGCTCCGAGCGCCGAGCATCAGGATCATCGCACCAATCCCCGGGAAGGCAGTCATAGGAATCGAGATTCCCAACCACGAAAGAGAGCCGGTACATTTGAAAGATGTCCTGGACAACGACGCCTTTCTCGAGTCCCAATTCAAGCTCCCCATCGCTCTTGGTGAAGACATAATAGGGACACCTGTGATTACCGACCTTGCGAGGATGCCCCACCTCCTGATCGCCGGCACTACAGGGTCCGGCAAGAGCGTTTCTTTAAACGCCATGATCTGCAGTATCCTCTTCAAGACCTCGCCAGATGATACCAAGTTCCTTATGATCGACCCCAAAAGGCTCGAACTGTCGGCATACGAGGGGATTGCGCATCTCCTGCACCCGGTTGTCGTTGACCCCAAACGGGCATCTCAGGTTCTCAAGTGGGCCGTCGAAGAGATGGAGAGACGATATCAGACGATTGTTGAGCTGGGGGTCAAGAATATAGAGGCGTACAACAAACTGGCAGAGAAGAAGCGAAAAGACAAAACAGCGGAACCACGGCCCGCTTCCGATAAAGGAGAATCTGCAAGCACAACAGCGGTAGCCGTCAAATTACCCTACATAGTGATCGTGATCGACGAGCTTGCAGACCTGATGATGGTCGCCCAGCGGAACGTGGAAGAATCGCTTGCCCGCCTCGCACAGATGGCAAGGGCGGCCGGGATACACCTGATACTCGCCACACAGCGGCCTTCCGTTGACGTGATCACGGGCGTCATAAAGGCAAACTTCCCGACAAGGATCTCATTTCAGGTATCGTCCAAGGTCGACTCGCGGACGATCCTCGACCAGCTGGGAGCTGAAAATCTGCTGGGGTCCGGCGACATGCTATTTATGCCTCCCGGCACATCGAAGCTCACACGCATCCACGGCCCCTTCGTGTCCGAGAAAGAGATCGAGAGAATAGTGGACTTTATAAGGAAGCAGGCAAGGCCTCTATACGATGAAACGATAGTTCAATACCAGGAGGATTCGCCGGAGGGAGATAAGCAGGAAGGTGAGTTCGACGAAAAATATGATGAAGCCGTAGAACTGGTAACGGAACTGGGACAGGCTTCCATTTCTCTAGTTCAGAGATATCTCAAGGTCGGCTACAACCGCGCTGCCCGCATGATCGAACGCATGGAGGCCGAGGGCGTCGTGGGACCCTCGGACGGCGTGAAACCCAGAAAGGTGCTGGCCAGGAAGCTCTCCCGTTGAAAAAGAGAAACGTCCATATCATCAGCCTGGGATGCCCCAAGAATCTTGTCGACTCCGAGGTGATGGCCGCACTGCTTGCAAAGAGCGGCTACAGCATCACGACGCAAGTAGACGATGCGAACATCATCCTCGTCAATACCTGCGCCTTTATTACGCCGGCAAAAGAAGAATCCATAGATGAAATCTTGAGAGCAGCCGAGTGGAAAAGAAGTCGTGAAGGCGTGCGTTTGGTCGTAACGGGATGCCTTCCCCAGCGTTACGGGAGAGACCTGGAAAAAGAACTGCCGGAGGTCGATCTCTTTCTCGGGGTCGGCGAAACGGGAAACATAGCGAGACACCTTGATAGCCTTAGTCTGGCGGAAAGGAAAAAGCTGAAGACCATATCGGCAAAGCCGTCCTTCCTGATGAATGCAAAGACGCCCCGTCTTCTTTCAACCCCACAACACACGGCATACCTGAAAATAGCAGAAGGGTGTTCCAATCGTTGCTCCTACTGCATCATTCCTGTCATCCGGGGAAAGGCAAGAAGCAGGGGGATGGCAGACATCGTCGCAGAGGCGAGAACGCTTGCAGAAAAAGGAACAAGAGAACTCATTATCACCGCCCAGGACACCACGGCCTATGGACGGGACATGAAAGGCAAACCGAATCTCGCTCTCCTGCTTGAGAAACTGTCAGCAATAACCGGGATACACTGGATACGACTTCTATACGCCCATCCTGCAGGCCTTTCTCACGAGCTGCTTGACACCATAGCAACAAGAGACAACATCTGCAAATATATAGATGTCCCTATCCAGCATGTAGACACTGAGATACTGAAGTCAATGAATAGACTGTGGAGTAGCGGCCGCTACAGAAAGACCATCGAAAAAACGAGAGAGTGCATTCCCGGTGTAGCACTCAGGACCTCAATTATTGTCGGATTTCCTGGAGAGACGCGTGCAAAATTCGCCAGGCTGATTTCTTTCATAAGAGAGATGCGCTTCGACCATTTGGGCGTATTTACATACTCCAGAGAGGAAGGAACGCGTGCTGCATCCTTTCCTTCCCGCATATCGGAGAAGGAAAAAGATGCACGGATGCAGTTTATCATGGAAGAGCAGGCCGTAATTTCCTACCAGATAAATCAGTCGCTGATAGGTTCAATCCACGAAATACTAATTGAAGGAAAAAACGATAGTCTTGCCTATCCCTATGTGGGACGCTGCGAGAGGCAAGCGCCAGAAATCGACGGAATAACCTACGTGAAGGGACGGAATCTGGCTATCGGAAGTTTTGTAAGATGCAAGATCACGGCAAGCACAGAATACGATCTCTACGCTAAAGAATTATCGTAGCTGCTCCCTCCGTTCTCATCAATCCAAGCCACAACCAGTCTGTCAATTACTTGTTGACAATATGC
The DNA here is from genome assembly GCA_035515335.1 of Syntrophales bacterium. Taxonomy (GTDB): domain Bacteria; phylum Desulfobacterota; class Syntrophia; order Syntrophales; family UBA2185; genus Fen-1135. The sequence continues at coordinate 5,923 of DATJBN010000147.1, forward strand.
AAAAAATGACATATGTGATTGCGGACTGGTAACGGCAGTCGGTAGAATTTACGTACTGTAATGCTCTCTTTAATTAGCGTTGCGTTTATAGGTGACGTCACCTGCTGCAGTTACTTGTGCTTCACGAGTCCCCGCGTTTTTTGTAAACATCATCTTTCTTACGTTTCTTCCAAGTCTCAAAGGAAACCGCCTTTGGGGAAAAATACATTAGATGTTGAAAGGAGGTAACATGAAAGGCTCCAAAGACTACAGCAAGGCTGTACGCAATCATTATAAGCAACTGATGGAGCACTGCAAGATCAACCAGGAGCGCTTGGACAGAGAACTCCCGCCACCACGAGAAGACCTGAGGGAACTACTGGCGGAGCGCGGTGTGAGCAGAAGGGACTTCATCAAGTGGACGTCCATCATGACGTCGGCATTGATGCTGCCCCCGATATTCCGTCCCGCTGTGGCGCAGGCTGCGGAAAATTTCAGCCGCCTCCCCATTGCCTGGCTCCATTTCGCCGAGTGCACCGGCTGCACCGAGTCCTTTCTGCGAACTTCATATCCAGGCGTTGCTGATATAGTCCTGGAAACCATATCTCTCGAATACCATGAGACGGTTATGGCTGCCGCAGGCCATCAGGCCGAACAGAACCTGGAGAAGTGCATGACTGACTTCAAGAAGAAATTTGTCTGCGTCATCGAAGGTGCGATCCCCAGGGGGCTGAATGGACAGTATCTGAGGCTCGGCCCGAAGGGCAAGACATCCATCCAGATAGCCAAAGAGGTGACGAAGAGCGCGGCAGCGACCGTTTGTATAGGCGCCTGCGCCTGCTACGGGAACATTCAGGCTGCACGGCCAAATCCCACGGATTCGGCAGGCATCAGCAAGGTATTGGGTATCTCCACTGTCAACATTGCAGGCTGTCCTCCCAACGCCGTCAATTTTGTGGGAACACTTCTCCATTATCTAATGTTCGGCGGTATGCCAGCCCTTGATTCCATAGGAAGACCTCTCTGGGCTTACGGACAGAGGATACACGATGTCTGCGAACGCAGGCCGCACTACGATGCATCGGAGTTCGTGGAAGAGTGGGGTGATGAGGGAGCGAAGAAAGGCTGGTGCCTCTACAACGTTGGCTGCAAGGGACCATACACGTATGCCAATTGCGGCAAGGTGCGGTTCAATGATGCAGTATCCTGGCCGGTTATGGCCGGTCACGGCTGCATAGGCTGCACGGAACCTGGATTCTGGGACACCATGGCTCCACTGGAAAAACCGATCAGCGAGGCTACATTAGTGGGCGGCGAACGAACAGTCGACAACATCGGTCTGGTGTTAACCGGCCTGACAGCAGCGGGTGTTGCAGCACATGCAGTTGCCAGCGCAATCCGTCACAAGGGAAAAGATGAGGAGGAGAAACATGGCTAAGAGAATCATTGTAGATCCCATCACCAGGATTGAAGGACACTTGAGAATAGAGTGCGAAGTCGATGACAAGAACGTGATCAAGGACGCCTGGAGCAGCATCACCCTGTGGCGAGGCATCGAGACAATACTGAAAGGGCGGGACCCGCGCGATGCAGGGCTTATCGTGCAGAGGTTCTGCGGAGTCTGCACATACGTCCATTATGAAGCAAGCACTATGGCCTGCGAAGACGCGTTCGGCATCAAGCCGCCGCCCAATGCCCGAATCATCAGGAATCTGATTCAGGGATGCTGGTACCTCGGTGACCACATCATGCACTTCTACCACCTGCACGGTCTCGACTGGGTGGACATCGTAAGCGCCCTTTCGGCGGACCCGAAGAAGGCGGTTGAGATGGCGAAGGGCTACAGCCCCAACCCGTACAATTGTTCTGAGACCCACTATAAGGCAGTTCAGCAGAGACTCACAAAGTTCGTGAAATCGGGCCGGCTCGGACCATTCGCAAACGCTTACTGGGGAAACCCCTCTTATAAGCTGCCACCCGAGGCGAACCTGATAATCGTTTCCCACTATCTGGATGCCCTTCAGGTATCCAAGGTAGCGGCGCAGATGCAGGCGATCTTTGGCGGCAAGAATCCCCATCCGCAGTCACTGGTGGTGGGCGGCGTGACCTGCGTCATGGACGCTCTCGACGCGCATCAGCTCGGCCAGTATCTCTTCCGCCTGAAGGAGCTGCAGAACTTTATTGAGACTGCTTACATTCCCGACGTACTTCTCGCCGCGGCATATTATAAAGGTGAGGGTGCCGCAGGAATCGGCGGCGGCGTGAAGAACTATCTCTCCTACGGCGGTTTCCCGCTCGATGATGAGATGAGCACATTCCTCTTCCCGAGAGGCGTCGTAAAGAACAGGGATATCGCCAAGCCCCTGAAGCTTGACGAGGAGAAGATAACAGAGGAAGTAACACATGCCTGGTACAAAGGCACAGAGCCCCAGCATCCCTTCAAGGGAACGACGGACCCGGAATACACAGGTTACGATGCCAACGGCAACGTGAAGGGAGATGGAAAATATTCCTGGTGCAAGGCGCCGAGATACGATGGACAGCCCCATGAGGTGGGACCACTGGCACGCATGGTCGTCGGCTATGCCGTAGGAAACGAAAAGATCAAGGCCCTCGTCGATTCGACACTCAAGGCAACGGGTATACCCGTATCGGCACTGTTCTCAACCCTCGGCAGGACAGCGGCACGCTGCATAGAGACCAAATATGTGGCAGACCACATCGAGGGCTGGGTGGGCGAACTCATTGCAAACATCAAGAAGGGTGACACCAGGACCTGGACACGCTGCGATGTACCTGCCAAGCCTGCTCAGGGACGCGGCATGACGGAACCTCCTCGCGGCGCATTAGGACACTGGATAAGAATCGAAAACAAGGTGATTGCCAATTATCAGGCGGTCGTTCCCTCCACATGGAACTGTTCCCCGAGAGACAAAGCCGGGAAGCGAGGTCCATATGAAGAATCCCTCATCGGTACGAAACTCGCTAAGGTGGATCAGCCTCTGGAGATACTAAGGACCATTCATTCCTTTGATCCCTGCATGGCCTGTGCGGTACATATCATCGATCCCAAGACTAATGAGATCAGGAAATTCAGGGTCGCATAAGGAAAGGGAGGAAAACCATGGAAATAAAACCTGTAAAAGAATGGTCAGCGGCAATCATGATCAATCACTGGGCAATGGCGCTGTCAATAGTTGTCCTGATTGCGACGGGTTTTTATATTGCCAGCCCCTTTACGATCTATTCAGGTGAGACGGTAAATAAGTTCTTTATGGGCAACATGCGATATGTGCATATCCTTTTCGGGATACTCCTGATGTTCATATTCATCTGGAGAATATACCTCGCTTTCTTCTCGAGGTTCAATGCGGACTGGAAGGATTTCTTTTCCTGGCTCGATTTCGACTGCACCTGGAAACAGATCAAATTTTACCTGCTGATCGAAAAGGAGGGCCCCTCACACGAGGATTGCACCTACGGCCCGATGCAGGCTCTTGCATACAGCGGTCTCTTCTTCATGATCTTTCTCATTCTCGTAACCGGCCTGATTCTAATGGGAGCAGGTTATCACGCAGGGTTCACAGCCTTCTTCTACAAGATCCTGAAGCCGGCGGAGAACATGCTGGGAGGGCTGGCTATCGTCCGCTATGTGCACCACATCCTGACCTGGCTTTTCATCCTCTTTATTGTCGTCCACGTATACATGGCATTCTGGTATGACGCGATATTGAAGGAAGGGACCGTCTCTTCCATGATCAGCGGGGTGCTTTTCGAAAGAGAAAAAAAGAAATAGCTTATTTTCTGCCTGAGAAAAATGATTGTGGAATGGGGGAGAAGACGTTATATCTCCCCCATTGCTATTTCTGCACACAGTATGAAAGAAAAAAAGCGCATCACAATACTTGGACTGGGCAACATCCTCCTTCAGGATGAAGGATTCGGCGTGCATTTTGTGCGCTGGTTCGAGAATAACTACCGCGTCCCCGAGAACGTAAAAGTCGTTGAGGGAGGCACGCTGGGCTATGGGCTGCTCGATACGGTGTGCAGTTGCGACAAGCTTCTTGTCATAGATGTGATCAAAGCCAAGGAAGAACCGGGCTCTGTCTATCGCTTTACGAAAGAAGAAGTGGACGCTCAGATGCTGGAGCCGACCTCTGCCCATGAAGTCTCGTTCCAGGATGTCCTCTTAAAAGCAGAATTGATAGATGAACTTCCCGAAGTTGTATTCCTCTGCATTGTCCCCCAGGAGTACAAAGATACGGGCCTCGAACTGACCCCTTTCATGAGAGGGAAATTCCCCGAAGTGGAAAGACTGCTCCTAAAAGAGCTTTCTTCGGAAGGCGTGAATCTGCTAAAGTCGGCCCATGCATGAACTGTCGATCGTTTGTTCAATCCTGGATATCATCGAAGAATACGCGGAGGAATACCGCTTCAGTAAAGTGAAATCGATGAAGCTTTCGTTCGGACGGTTATCTTGCATTGAGCCCGGGGCGCTCTCATTCACCTTCGAGATTCAGTCGAGCGGCACCAAGGCGGACGGCGCAAAACTTGAATTTGATATAAAGCCCATAATCATCCATTGCTTTTTGTGTGAGAAGGACATTGAACTGGAAAGATACGACGCCATTTGCCCACAGTGCCATGGCTCTGAGGTTCTTCTCTCAGGCGGCACAGAGGAGATCCAACTCTTAGAGATAGATGTTGATTAGTGATTGGTAGAATATGTGTTTGGGTTTTCCGGGAAAGATAATATCCATCGATGATGACAATGTCGCGATCATAGACATCAGCGGCACGAGGCGGGAAGTCTGCCTTGATATAGTCGATGAAGATGTGACAGTCGGAGATTATGTGATCGCTCACGCAGGTTATGCCATCCACAAGATTGACGAGGCCCTCGCCCTGGAGAAACTCAACATGTTAAGAGAGATCATAGATAAAGAAATTTATTGACACCCCATTCTGTCATTCGAAGCGGAGCGAGGAATCCTGTCGTTGCGCTCAGGGCGGGCTCTGGAGAAAAACCAAGATTTCTCACTACGTTCGAAATGACAGTCGCCATTTATTAAGATAAGGAGAACAGACCTTGGCTAAAATAACAGTGGTAAAGAATATCCTCGATGCTAATGACAGGATCGCCGAAGAGAACAGGAAGCTCTTCGATCGTGAGAAGATATACGTTCTCAACCTGATGAGTTCTCCCGGGGCAGGAAAGACATCTCTCGTGGAAAAGACAATCGCTGTCCTTAAGGAGAAGTACAAGATAGGCGTCATCGAAGGCGATATCCAGGGTTCAGCCGATGCGGAAAGAATCGCCGCCCTGGGAGCCCCGGTGGTTCAGATCAATACTGGAGGGGCATGCCACATAGACGGGAACATGATCCGCGAGGCCCTGCCGGGCCTTGACCTCACAAAGATTGACCTTCTCATCGCCGAGAACGTAGGGAATCTCGTCTGCCCCGCTGAGTTCAAGCTTGGCGAGAATCTGAAGGTGATGGTCCTTAGCACACCGGAGGGATCGGACAAGCCGGCGAAGTACCCTCTTATGTTTCAGCAGTCCGAGGCTATGGTAATCAATAAGATAGACTTGCTCCCCTACGTAGATTTCGACATGGCGAAAGCCAAGAAAGACGCCCTCACCATTAATAGAAAACTTAAGATATTCGAGGTATCCTGTAAGACAGGGGCGGGCCTTAAAGGTTGGTTCAAATGGCTCTCGGAGCGAATCGAATCTTTTCAGTCAAAATGAGGAGGTTCCGTTTCGTATCTTTCTCTGCTTCACAGTTCATGCAAAGAACTCCCCAATATCTTACCCGCCATGAAAAGACTCTCTCGACATGCGAACTGTCCTTCAAACAGATATTTCAACCGCATCCCACCTGTATACACCTCATGAAGACCCCTTCATATCGAACAACCAACCATGATCATAGACGCTAACCCACGCTAACCCACTGAGAAGCAGAGTTGCGGGCTTGACCTGAACGGGCGTTTGTGAGAAAGACTAGATCGCGCGACAAATCATATACACAGCGATGTCTAAGTAGTGAGATCGCGTCACGTCATTCTTAACGCTATATCCGGCTACGCCGCCATGAAGAAAGATTCTTCCATAAAGATGTGCAGGACCCTGGAAAAAGAATACGGGCGTCTCGGCCTGCTGCGGCCGCTCGCCGTAAAACGTTATGATGCCGGGGATGTCGTGGAATACGATGCGGTCTCCATCGGGCTCGGTACATCAGCGAAAACGTCCCGACTGCGTCTGCGGATAGAAGACTTTGTAGGCGGGGGGTTTGCGGGGCAGGTATATAAGGTGAAGGTCCTCCGTATTGAGCCGGATGCGATTCCCGGGCTTACGGCGAATGGCTCGTATGCGATGAAGATCATGATCCCGCCGTCGTCAGGAGCGCGCTTCTTCAGAAATCTGCTTTACTGGATCGGCTTCCAGGGACCTTTTCAACTGCAGTCAAACCCGGCAGCGGCGAAGGCCGGAGCGCTGTGGCAGAAGTTCATACGGCGCGGCGCTAAGATCCGATTTGGCGATGATGAATGTGTGAAAGACACTTATGCGATCTTTGTTGATACGCGAATGGGGAGCTGCGGTGAAATTACGTCCTGGGTAGAAGGACGCACCTGGCAGCTCGAGGTGGACGATCACATGGAGCTACTCCGCAGATGGAAAAAGGGAGAAGAAATCTCCTCTGAGATCCTCGGCTCTCCGGAGTACAGGACAAAAAAGCAATTCATGGCGGACCTGGTGAAACTCTTGCACGATATGGGTGCGCATGAGTTCGCACGCCAGTACGAATGGTCAACCTGCAAGAGCCAGCCTAATTGTTTCAAGCTGAGTTCGACCGAAAATGATCCCCATGCAGGCCTCGTCGCCATGGACTTCCGCGCCGGTCTAGCATTGCTCCCGTTTGGACCGATGAGCCCCGGCGATTTAGCACTGATCTGGCAGGGCATCATTAGAGGCTCTCTTGTCCAATTCGACCGCGGCGACCTCACGAAACTCGAAGAGTTTGTCTTTGCCCACAATAACGAATTTGGAGACATGCTGGGTATGCTTGAGGAGCTGAAGGCGGCAGAAGAGATATACCGCAGCTCCCTTCCCGACATAACCCACAACCATGTCAGACTATTTTACGACGGAAAGCTCTGGTCCACTATCTTTGCGAGCGCGATTTCCGGTTGGAGGATTAAAAACTCCATAGATGCAGAAACAGAAGCGCGACTTCAGAAGCACAAGCTTTCCGCCCTGCCCTTCGCTCTTCTCGGATTGATACCGATTCTGGGGACCATCCTGCGAAAGGCCTGGGGTCATGCCGTTTGGAAAGAGCATTACGAGAAATGTTTCAGCAGCATGGAATATTTTCTTAAGACCTTCCGCGGCAAGAGGATCGAAAGGGTGATGTCCTGGTGTCGGAGCGGCAGGATAACGGAAGCGCAGGCGCCGGCTCTCGCTCATTCCCTTGGTCTTTTCCTTTTACATCTCCCTCTCTCGATCCTTCCCAGGGGGCTTTACAAGTTTCTCACGAGCTGGGAATACGCGAAGGCGAAACTGGCTCTCGTTTTCGTGCGACCCTTCCAGCTGTATTTCAATGCCCGGATGCGGGAGGAATGGCTGGCCGAAATGGTGGAACAGGGGAAGAAGAAGCGTATAATAAGCGCAGATGATGCCCACGAAATATTAAAGACGATCAAAGAACCATTCATCCAGAAGTACTTGAAGAGTCTCGCCGTTCATATCTGTTTGATGCCCACGACCCATGTGGTTGCAACGGCGCTGGCGATCTATTTCATCTGGACCCACCCTGATATGCCGCGCGGCCAGGCCTACGCGATAGGCCTGGGGATCCTGGCACTCTTCCAGGTTATACCCGTGTCTCCAGGATCGCTCGCACGCGGCCTATACGTGGTTGGGCTGGTCGTGCGCGAAAGAAATTTTAAGGACTACAGCGTCGCCCTGTTTCTCGCGTTCTTCAAGTATATAGGCTACCTCGCCTTCCCGATACAGATGACCTACAGGTATCCGGCGCTGGCGCGGTTCATGGCAGGGCACTGGGCCACGGAATCGGTTCACGTTGTACCCGTATTCGGCGAGCGGGGCGCCCTTCTCGAGCACGGCGTCTTCTGTCTCTTCTACAACTGGCCGCTGACGATTCGTAGGCACATGGATCTCCGGGCGGAAAAGAGGGCGCATATGAAGCCGCGCTACTGGCACGCGGCAGTCCTCACCTTCGGCGCCGCGGGGCTGTTGATCACAACAGATGCGATGTATCTCAAGTTTGCCGGGATCGTTCCCACCCTGAAACACATCTGGTGGCTCTTGGCGGCTCTGCCTTTCTTCGGAGGAATGCTGGTCAACCTCGGATGCGGGGGCGCGGCAATGATGAAGCGGGTTGTTGCCGCCGCAGTCTTTGGCATCTGCACGAGCTTGATCTACATGATTGTATCAACGTCTGCGGGCTTGCACAACTATGCGAGTGTCTTCCAGCTATCCGTTGCCTGTCTCTGGAGACTGTTTCTCTTCGGCCTCTTTGCCGGCATTGGCGCCCTGATCACAGAGTTCAGGCTGGAGAAGACCGATGCCTTCTAGAACTTCTTGCTCACCTTCCTACAACTTGTCCTATGGATGGTCGAAGACGTATCCGATGGAGCGGACGCTCTTGAAGTAGATGGGTTTTTCCGGGTCGTCCTCGAAGTACTTCCTGAGACGCACGATGAAGTTGTCGATCGTGCGGGTTGTTGTCTTGCCTGAATAACCCCAACACACTTCGAGCAGTATCTTGCGTGACAGCGGCTTCCCCCGGTTGG
>DATJBN010000148.1:0-6315 GCA_035515335.1 Syntrophales bacterium
GCCTTCCGCGGCAAGATGGAAATCGTTGCCAAGACCTTTTGCCAGAATCCGGCCCTCTATGCCGACATCCTGGCGATGAATCCCGAAAATGAAAGGCTCGTCGATGCATACGAAAGAAATGTAGGCATACTGAAGGACATGATTCGCGGACGCGACGTAGAGAGAGTTGCGGATGTTATTGAAAGGCACGCGCCTCTCTTCAGGGACATAATTAAATGACGGTCGGGGTCAGGGAGATCCAGCCGGCGTCTTTTGGACAAAGCTGTCCCGGTACACGCGTGATAACCGTTCCTGCTGTAAATATAGAGAGGCCTCTTTCATGGTCGAAAAGTGCCCGACCAGTATCCTATGCCATTTTCCCCGCCCTTTGATCGCGACAGTCTCCATGCGCACATCCGGCAGGTTCTTTTTCATTTCATCCACCAATCCCTCTGCCGCTTTTCTCTTGTCTTCAGGGAAAGATTTTATCTGAATGGCATATCCCTGTTCAGCACGCTTACCAGCGGCAGCGACAGGCTGAGGCCGGGCAGGAGGTCCCTGGACTTGCTTTGTATCCGAAGGAGGAACCACGGGTTGGACGGCCTGCATAGCAGCCGGTGAAGCGGTCTGTGGAGCCGCAGGCGGGGGGGCCTGTGGCTCCGGCACGTTAATTTTTATCTCCGTCGGAATGGGAGGCGAAAGCCAAACGGCTCCGTCAAAATAAGCAGCCTTTCCCGTAATCCTGTTGATCCGGAGAGGGTAGACCTTGCCATCGTAGCTAAGTGCGTCATAATGATAGATCAAGGGCCAGAAAAAGATGGCAATCAACAGAATCGTCAGAAGTGGCATCGATATGAGGACAATCCGGGATACCGGGAATCTCCGCGCCTCTCTCGCTTGCTGCGTTTTCTCCACCTTCCCTGTATGGAGGACGGGCGCTTCAAGGACAGAAGCCTTGGCTTTTGCCTGCTGCAAGGGATGGACACTTTTTTCCACCTGATCGGCGCTGGAGACCTTTCGATACAGGGAGTCCAGTTCGTCTTCAAGATCAATCTCGTTTGGTTTGCCTTCTGCCATACGTGCCTTTGCTTTTCTGCGTCGCTTTGCCGTTTATCAAAATTTAAGTTTTCGGAGTACCTTTGAGTATCGGGTCGTAAGCGCGCGCTGCGAGACTATGTTCCAGTATGTTTCATGAAACCATTGACGAGTACATTTTCGTCAAGCTGAAGATACCTTGCGTATGATTTCAGAAAACCCCGGAGATAGACGGCGGGCGGAAACATCTCGATGTTATCCTCTTCTATCGCCCGAAGTACACCCACCTGCACCTTGGTATTATCTGCGATTTCTTCAAGAGGAATTTCCAACTCCTTCCTTATCCTGGCGAGATCGGCGCCGCAGAGCGTATCGTGGGAGAGTATCTCCTTTATGACGCTGCTCTGCGAAACGCGTGTCCTCAATTCCTCAGGTCTCCTAACAGGTTCAGATACGTCAAAATGTACCTTTTTGAAATCATACATGGGGATCGGCTCTTTCATCTTGCTCATGTATTGCTTTTCCTTGAGCAGCAATCCGAGCTCTATGAGCTTCTGGTCGTAACGTGCCCTGGACTCGATGTCGATGAGTACAAGATATGCTTTTTCCAGAAGGGACAGAATATTCCTTCTTTCCTCCTTTGAGAAAAAGGAGTAGCTGGCAATGGATTCGTCCTGATAGAGATCGAAGATTCTCTTGTAGGCGCGCCTGATCTCGAGCGGCGAAGCATCAGGAGGGATCTCCAGAAGCTCATAGTAATTCTGTTCTCTGTAAGGCTTCATTTGACCTTGCCAAATCCGACAATTGCCTAATCTACGGCATCCTGCAGCACCGGATCTTCATCATTTATCGAGAGGAGATTCTTGTGGCAGGCTCTGAGATCAAGGGTCGTCTGGGTATAGGGATAGAGATCGAGGAAAGGCATCTTCTTGCATACGGCATTGTGAACCCGGTCGTCAAAACTGATATTTCCAACGAAATACATCTTCAGGGAGAGGTGTCTTTGGATGATCTTGCAGATCAATGCTCCGACGTTCGGGTTGTCATGCTTCCTCATCTGATTCAAGGCAAGCTTGAAATTAAAGGTCCGTAGCTCTTTTTCCAGGATGTCGCCTTTTTCGGCATCCAATTCTTTCATGATATGGAGCAGGATATCCGGGTTGCTTACCGTGGCCCGGGCATCCCGCTCCTGCGCTTCCGCGGCCAATGAGCGGAAGTTGCTGCTGTGGAGCACCTGACTGATCTTACGAAAATAGACTGAACGGATCAGCCTGTAGATGTTCTCTATTGAAGTCGGTTCAGGTGTAGTCACGAATATGCCCGAATTCGATGACATAAAAAAATCGATAGTGTTGAAGGAAGTCCCCGCACCAAGGTCAAGCAGTATGTATTCATAGCTGAGCTTGGGAATATTTCTTATTATCTTCATTTTCTGTTCATGGGCGAGATTTGCAATATCGAGATGATTCGAGGCTCCGCTTATTATAAAGAGATTGGGAATAGGGGTGGGCTCAACTGTCTCTTCAAGCGTGCCGACTTTCTTGCTTATAAAATCTGAAATGCTCTTTTCAGGCAGGGGACAACCGATGATCGTATGTAGATTTGCCGCACCTAGGTCTACATCAATCAGTAGGGTCTTATATCCCTCCTTGGCAAGCAGTATCCCGAGATTCCCGGTGATGAAACTTTTACCGGTGCCTCCCTTGCCGCCTCCAACGGACCATATGTCCGGCATATTTTTGTCAGCAATTTTCATCGGATGCGGAATTATAAGAGAAAGATCCCTGCCTGTCAAGAGCCAGAGGCACGGCACCGATGATTTTTCTCGTGTAACCGATGCAGACGATGCGTTGCCGGGATCCGGTTTTCCTTTCGCATAGGGGGTAAGGAGAAGTCCTCGAACAGCTGGCGACAGGCAGGTAAAATAATGCTTGATTAAAATAAATTCTTGATTTAGTTAGAAATGTTATTATTGACAGTGGGGGGAATACCGGGATTAAGAAAGATAGGGGCGTAAAGGAACCGGGGCAAAGGCAAATCAAAGGTAATCGGAGTTTCATCAGTGGTTAACATCGATTTTCAAAAAGGCGGCGGTCTCGTTCCTGTGATAGTTCAAGAGGCAGCAACAGGGGAGGTTCTCATGCTCGCCTACATGAATAGAGAGGCATGGCTGAAGACCTGCCAGACGGGTAAGGCAACATACTGGAGCAGAGCGAGAAATGAACTCTGGGTCAAGGGTAAGACATCCGGCAATGTGCAGATTGTGGAGGAGATATTTGTCGATTGTGATTCAGATACGATCCTCTTGAAGGTCCGGCAGATGGGCGGTGCAGCATGCCACACGGGTCACAAATCCTGCTTCTTCACGAAGGTTGTCGATGGAAAGACTGAGATTATTGGGGAACTGATATTCAGGCCGGAGGATGTCTACAAATGAAGAAATTGAAACTTGGAATACCGAAAGGAAGCCTAGAGGCCAAAACGGTTGACCTTTTCAAGATGGCGGGGTGGCGAATTACGTATGACGAACGGAGCTACTTCCCGGATATAGATGACGATGAAATGTCCTGTACGCTTGTGAGGGCGCAGGAGATGTCGAGGTACGTTGAAGACGGGACACTGGATCTGGGACTCACGGGCAAGGACTGGATAATCGAAAATGACTCGAACGTCGTCGAGGTGCAGGATCTCGTTTACTCCAAGGCTTCGGCCAGGCAGGCGCGCTGGGTGCTGGTTGTCAGAGAGGACTCTCCTGTTAAAAAGCTCGAGGACATGGAGGGTAAAAGAATCTCGACGGAGTTGGTGAGGTTTACGGAAAGATATTTTGCAGAAAGGAAGATCAAGGTCAATGTCGAGTTCTCCTGGGGCGCAACTGAGGCAAAGGTCGTCGAAGGCCTTGTAGATGCCATCGTGGAGGTGACCGAAACGGGAACCACGATCAAGGCAAACAAACTGCGGATTGTGCATGAACTCATGAAGACCAACACGAAATTGATTGCGAATCCGACGGCCTGGGAAGATCCCTGGAAGCGCAAGAAGATAGAGCAGATAAGGACGTTGCTCAACGGATCATTGCTTGCCATGGGAAAGGTGGGGCTGAAGATGAATGTATCCAAGGAAGATTTGGGGCGCGTCGTTCTCCTTCTTCCTTCTTTGAAAGCGCCCACTATTTCCGGATTGTTTTCGGACGAGTGGTACGCTGTGGAGACGATAGTGGATGCGAACGTTGTCCGGGAGTTGGTGCCGCTTCTGAGAGAAGCGGGGGCAGAAGGCATTATCGAATACCCGCTGAACAAGGTCATCTGAAAGGTTGGGTTCTCTTATGGCACGGAAGGCGAAGATTCAGAGGAAAACGACGGAAACAGACGTTCACGTGGAGATCAACCTGGATGGTGAGGGCGTCGGCAAGATAACCACGACGATAGGATTTATGGATCATATGCTCACCCTGTTTGCTAGGCACGGCCTCCTGAATCTTGTCATAAAAGGCCGGGGTGACACAAATGTCGACGACCATCATCTGGTTGAGGATATCGGCATATGTCTCGGGGACGCGATAAAAAAGGCCCTGGGGGACAAAAAGGGAATTAACAGATACGGAGCTGCTGCGATTCCCATGGATGAGACTCTCTGCAGTGTTGTCATGGATATTTCCGGCCGGCCTTATCTCATCTACAATGTTGAATTCAGAAGCAGGAAGAGCGACAAATTTGATTACTCACTGCTTAGGGAATTCTTCAAGTCTCTTTCGGATCGCAGCGGAATAACCTTGCATGTAAACCTTCTTTATGGTAGGAATAATCATCATATAGCCGAGGCGATGTTCAAAGCCTTTGCCCTCGCCCTGAGGAATGCAGTGATCATTCACGGCCGCATAGAAGGCATTTTATCCACCAAGGGAAGTCTGTGATCGGCAATCGCCGGATAGGGGGTGATAACATCCACAGGGATTCGTTCAATATCTCAAATCGGTTAGTCTTGAGTCTCTTTCTCGTCGCAGTTTTTTTTCTACTCGGTGCTTGTCAGCGCATGAGCGGCGTGTCCACCACATTAAAGGATGACGGCAAAGTTGCCTTCAAGCGAATCGCTATCGTCCCTTTCCAGGCGGTACATCAGGAAGATGCTGACATAAACACAGTGCGTTGCCCGGTGTGCGGCCTCGTGTTCAGGACGGAGAACTTTCCCAAGGGGTCAGAGTCCGTCGTTGAAAACGTTTTTCTTGATCGTCTCAGGGAGCAGAGGGCGTTCATCCTCATACCTCCGGAGAGGGTCGGCGGGATTTACGAGGGGGTTACCGCCCGCCTTTTCAAAGCGGATGTCCTCCAGGTAATGGAAGAGGTCGGAAAGGAACTGGAGGCGGACGGCGTCGTGCTTGGTTACGTATATCGCTTTACCGAGAGAAAGGGTTACTCTATGGGCGCCGATAAGCCGGCTTCGGTTGCCTTCGAAATACATTTGATCAGGGTCAGTGACGGCACTATAGTCTGGAAGGGGATTTTCGACGAAACTCAGGCCTCACTGATGGAAAATCTTCTGCAAATCTCTGCCTTCATTAAAAAGGGTGGGAAATGGGTCACGGCAAAAGAGCTGGCCGGAGAAGGTATGGATGAAGTTCTAAAAGATTTTCCCGGACTACACAGAGATTAAGCATGAGAGACAGGGAGGCTGATGCATGATCATAATACCGGCGATCGATTTGAAAGATGGCCGGTGTGTGCGGCTGGCACAAGGGGATTTCCAACGCGTCACAATATATTCCGACGACCCTGTAGGGGTAGCAAGGAAGTGGCACGAAAGCGGAGCCGAGCGGATTCACGTCGTCGATCTTGACGGGTCTAGAAGCGGGTTGCCGCAGAACGCAGATGTGATCCGGCGCATTGTGCAGGAAGCAGGGCTTTCCGTAGAAGTCGGAGGCGGGATAAGAGACATAAAAACCGTCGAAACGTACCTGGGAATGGGTGTAAGCTGGGTTATCCTGGGTACGGTAGCCTTAAGAGACAGAGGGTTTGTCGGGGCTGCATGTGACTCCTATAAGGGCAAAATTATTGTCGGCATTGATGCCAACGACGGCAAGATAGCGATTCAGGGCTGGACGGAACAGACGGAAATAAGCGCGGTTGAAACGGCCAAGAGTTACGAAGGCTATGGACTTGCTGCGCTCATCTACACTGACATAAAAAGAGACGGGATGGAGACTGGCGTCAACATTGAGGCGACCGCAAATCTCGCCCGATCTGTTGACACACCGGTTATCGCATCAGGCGGCGTTTCAAGCCTTGACGATATAAGAAGGCTTCGTGA
>DATJBN010000149.1:0-14445 GCA_035515335.1 Syntrophales bacterium
GCCGTACATCTCCCTGTCGATCTCTTCGGCGCCCTTCTGAGAATCGAGTTCTTTCTCCGCCTCTGGCGGCAGGTTGGCGGCCATGTGAAAATCGTAGATGCCGCCATTTGCGATGCATGCTCTGATCCTTTTTTCGAAGGCGACTGCACGGGGAGCAAGGTAGCCGCCGAAGCTGATGCCCATGAGAGCAATTCTCTTCCCGTCAACGTCCTTGCGGGTGAGTGCATAATCGACGACCGGCGTTACCACCGTTTCCCAATTGGGCCGGAAAGGAATCTTTTGCACCCTGATAACGCCCCCCTGCCCCGGCCCTTCAAAGATGAGAACGTTATATCCACGCTTGACGGCGAAATAAGCAGTTTCGAAATAAAGCTCTTCAGCCGTTCCGTCAAAGCCCGAGTGGAGAATCAAGAGCGGGCGCTTCGTCCCGGACTTATCAACCAGGCACAGATACCCGGGGAGCGTGGTTCCTTCGAAGGGAATTTTGACAGGTATGATAGGGCGATCGGAGAGCCTCGCTGCTTTCAGAAAGCTGTCCCGGCTCTTCTTCCAGGCCGACACAATCCGCGAGTCATTAGGATCAGTATGAACTTTCTCGCGCTCTCCTGACGTCTTTAGCCATTCCCGGTACCAGCTCTCATCGTCGCCTTCCTTGATCGCATAAGCTGTCTTCAGAACCTCGCCTGCGTCCGCACCCCCGCTCACAGCATAGCCTAAGGCCCGTAGCGTCTGGAACGAATACTGCACGTCCTTGAAGACCAGGTCAACGGAAAATGCATTGCTTGCCGTTACTAAGTGGATAGCAAACAACAACGCTAGGACACTGACAAGCCTCCAAATTTTTTTCATAAGATGACTCCTTTGGGATCTTATGGGTATTGACGGAAGGACTGGTACTGGTCGTACACCGATTCTTCAGGTACTGGCGCAAATATTCTATGGCTCACTGCCACTAAACGCCGCCATCGCTTCCTCTACCAGAAGATCGGCGGCGCCTTTGTATTTCGGTGAGAAATGGAAGAGTGTGATCCTCTTCGCGCCGGCCCTGCGCGCAAGAGTCCCCGCCTGAAAGGCGGTCAGGTGGTGCTTCTCCGCTGCCTTATCCGCATCTTCATGGAGGAATGTCGCTTCGACGAACATGAGGTCGGAACTGGAAGCGAGTTCAACGATCTTTCTCGCATTGTCTTCGCTGTATACCGTGTCCGTTATGTAAGTCACCTTCTGCCCCGGCGTCATCTTTACGATGGTCTCTTTCAATTCTCCGAGGGGAATAAACCTCTCCCCTCCATCCTGTTTTCCTGCCTTCCACCACACGCGTACGGGCGTATCATCCGGTTCGCCGCGGAGAATCCGGTCCTTCAGGTCCATCAACCACGCGCCTACGGGAAGTCCCATTTCGAGGAGGATATTCTTTTTGATGTTGACCCGGCTCTTCTCTTCGAATGTGTATGCGAGGCAAGGTATTTTATGATCGAGGAATTCAGCCCTGATGGCAAAGGAGCTGTCTTCTACGAGGCTGCCTGTCATGACTTCATCTGTGTTATCGATCTCAGGCATAAACGCCGTCCGGCAGTGGTAGGTTCTCTTTAATTTTCGCTCCGGATGCACCTCCGTGACGTGCAGGGCGAAATCATTCGTGTAGTTCTCGACGAGGTTCCAGGTATAGGCCTGAATCTTGTTCTCTATCTGCGAGTGGAAACCCGGGGGACCGAAGATCGAGATATGGCAGTCACGGCCCAGGCAAACCCTGAGGAGATAATCGAATCCGATGAAGTGATCCATGTGGGTGTGTGAAACGAAGATATGGTCGATTTTGAGAAGCTTTCTCGGACTCAGGTTATGAAGATCGCCGAGGTCGAAAAGAAGGGCCCTTCTCTTATGCTTAAATTCAACATAAACTCCGGGGTCACCGAAGGGATCGTTGATCAGATGGGCGCTGAACATATCTTCTCCGCACCAAGAAAAGCATGACAATGTTTCTTCATATCGGCAATCGTTTGAGCTATAATCGAAACCGGATGCGACTTGAGTTAGAATATCATGCTTTTTAATAAATTCAACTTGACTTTCGCTCCCCAGTACGAAAATACTTGCTCATCATTGCAGCGGATTACGAGGAGTTAGACGTTCATGCCGGCCAATCTGCCCCCGCAGTACTTCGAAGCGGAACAGCGCTTCCGTCAGGCGAAGACGCCCGAAGACAAAATCGAGGCCTTGGAAGAGATGCTTGCCATCATGCCCAAGCATAAGGGCACGGACAAGCTCAAGGCGATGCTGCGCGAACGCATCTCCAAGCTGAAAGACCAGTCGCAGAAGAAGAAGGGTGTTGCCAGGCAGAAGACGGCCTACGACATCGATAAGGAAGGTGCGGCCCAGGTCGTTATCGTGGGACCGCCGAACACGGGCAAGTCCTCTCTCGTGCAATTGATTACCAACGCCTCGCCCGAGGTCGCGGACTTCCCGCATACTACGCACAAGCCGACACCGGGGATGGCACAGTACGAAAACATCCAGTTCCAGCTAATCGACACGCCGCCGCTTTCGAAAGATTACATGGAGCCCGGTTTTGCCGATCTCGTACGCCGTGCAGATATAGTAGTCATCCTTCTCGACCTCTCCCATGACCCGATGCAGCAACTGGATGACACCTTTAACATCCTCCATTCATTCCGCATCTACTCCGAGTATTGCACGATTCCTGAAGACCTCCGGAAGCCGCCCTGGATAAAGAAGATGCTTGTCGTCGTCAACAAGATGGACAGGGCCGAGGATAAGGAGACCCTGGGCATCTTCTTGGAGCTATCAGGCATCAAATTACCCTGCATCGGCATCTCGATACGGACATTTGAGAACGTCATGGCCTTCCTCGACAAGCTGTACGAGCTTTCTGGAATCATCCGCGTGTATACAAAGCCGCCCGGCAAGGAGCCGGACAAGAAAGCTCCTTTCATCGTGCCCGTGGGTAGCACGCTCGCGGACCTGGCGGGGAAAGTACACAACGACTTTGTGAACAAACTGAAATACGCGCGCGCATGGGGCAAGGCCGTTCGCGACGGTCAGATGGTGCAGCGCGACTACGTCCTTCATGACGGCGATGTGGTCGAGTTGTCCACATAATATTGCCATGAGCATTTTCAATGTATCACCGGAGAAGGAAAAGGCACTGAGCGAACGCATGGTGCGCCTGGGCGTTTCCGAAGACGACCTCAAGGAAACATTTGTCAGGTCATCGGGGCCGGGAGGACAGAAGGTCAACAAGGCGTCCTCGTGCGTGCAACTCGTGCACATGCCGACGGGACTTTTTGTCAAGTGCCAGCAATCCCGGTCGCAGGCGCAGAACCGCTTTACTGCGAGACGATTGCTTCTCGACAGGATTGAAAGAATAAAAGCGGGGGCGGTATCCGCCGAGAGGCAGCGCGCGGAAAAGATAAGAAGGCAGAAAAGACGCCGTTCGCGGCGCGCCAAGGAGAAGATACTCGCGGAGAAGCATATGCATTCGGAGAAGAAGGCGCTCCGCTCAAAGGCCTCCCTGCACATGGAATGACAGATTGGAGACGGGGAAGAGAAAGAACGATGCTCACCGAAATGGAAGAAAATATTTCGCGGATGATACAGCAGGACATCGCGATCGAAGAGAGACCTTTCAAGGCCATAGCCGATAAGCTCGGGATTTCTGAAAAAGAAGTTTTGGCAACAATCCGGGGCCTGATGAAAAAAGGCGTGATCAGAAAATTCGGGGCCATCCTCCGGCATCAGAAGGCGGGTTTCGCCTATAACGCAATGGTCATATGGGCCGTGCCCAAGAAGGACATTGAATCCGCAGGCCGTACTCTGGCCTCCTTTAAAGAGGTGACCCACTGCTACGAAAGGACGCCTCCGTTCGCGGGAAAGTACAATGTCTTTACGATGGTTCACTTTGGTGAGGATAACGGAGAGAAGGTGATAAAGAAACTGGCTCAGGAGACGGGGCTCGGAGATTTCAAGATTCTGACGAGCGAGGAGGAATACAAGAAAAGCAGCATGGAGTATTTTACAGATGCCAGGTAAATCATCCAAGAAGCTTTTTCGTGAGGCAGGTAAGCGGATACCTGGAGGCGTGAACAGCCCTGTCAGGGCATTCCGGTCCGTAGGTTCAACCCCGGCCTTCATAAAGAGGGCCTCAGGCTCCAGGATATACGACGTAGAAGGAAGGCAGTACATAGATTATGTATCCTCCTGGGGACCTATGATCCTCGGGCACAGCCATCCTGATGTCGTCCAGGCAATTCAAAAGGCCGCCGAGAGAGGAACCAGTTACGGAGCTCCCACGGAATTGGAAACGGAAATGGCGAGGCTGATAATCAGCGCATTCCCGTCGATCGATATGGTGAGGATGGTTAGCTCGGGCACAGAGGCTGCAATGACGGCAATCCGTCTTGCGCGCGGATACACGAGCCGCGAAAAGATCATCAAATTCGAGGGATGCTACCACGGCCATGCGGATTCCCTGCTCGTCAAGGCCGGCTCCGGCGTGGCAACGTTGGGCATCCCGGGAAGTCCGGGAGTCCCGCGCGGGCTCGCCGAACTTACTATCACCCTCCCCTTCAATGACATTGAAGCCGCAACCTCCGCAGTTGATTGCTACAAAGACGAACTCGCCTGCGTAATAGTAGAACCAGTGGCTGGAAATATGGGCGTCGTTCTTCCCAAGCCCGGATTCCTCGAGGCATTGAGGGAAATTACCGCCCGCCATGGAATAGTCCTAATCTTCGATGAGGTGATCACGGGTTTCAGGTTCAGCTACGGCGGCTTCCAGAATATCGCCGGGATAAAACCCGATTTGACATGTCTAGGAAAGATCATCGGCGGCGGCCTTCCAGTCGGCGCCTTCGGGGGCCGCAGAGACATCATGGAGAAACTTGCTCCCTCCGGTCCGGTCTATCAGGCGGGAACACTGTCCGGCAATCCCATCGCCATGTCGGCGGGAATAGCGACGCTCAATATCTTGAAGAAGAGTTCCAAAGCCTACAGGAAGCTCAACATGCGGACGTCTCTTCTCTGCGAGGAATTACAGAAACTCTTCACGCAAGAGAACATCCCTGTACGAATCAACCGGTGGGGTTCAATGTTTACCGTGTTCTTTTGCGAGGACCATGTATACGATTTCGCTTCCGCGGCAAAGAGTGACACAATGCTCTACGCCCGTTACTTCAGGGAGATGTTGAAGAACGGGGTCTACCTGGCACCTTCACAGTTTGAGGCTGCCTTTCTTTCTTTTGCCCACGGAGACGAGGACATAGAAAAGACGCTGCGCGCCTGCAGGAAGGCGCTCACAAACATCGCAACGAGACCGTGACAGTGACAACTATTAAGGACAGGAAGATGAAAAGAATCCTTGTAACCGGAGCAGCGGGCTTCATCGGATTCCACCTGGCGAAACGTTTTCTCTCCGCCGGCCATCCGGTGTTCGGCATGGACAACCTGAACGACTACTATGATGTGAATCTGAAGAAGACGCGTCTCGACATGTTAAGCGGCAATCCTCTTTTCCGTTTCATCAGGATGGATATTGCTGAGAGAGAGAAGATGTCCTCTCTCTTCAGAGATGAAGCGCCCGAGATCGTCGTCCATATGGCGGCGCAGGCAGGCGTCAGATACTCCCTGATAAACCCATACACCTACATCGAGAGCAACATCTCAGGCTTTCTCAACATACTGGAAGGATGCAGACACACCAAATGCGAGCATCTGGTCTTCGCCTCGTCAAGCTCGGTTTATGGAGCGAACACCCAGATGCCGTTCACCGTTCATCAGAACGTTGACCACCCTGTGAGCCTTTACGCAGCAACAAAAAAGGCGAATGAACTGATGGCGCACACGTACGCCTGCCTTTACGGGATTCCCTGCACCGGCCTCAGGTTCTTCACCGTCTATGGTCCATGGGGAAGACCGGATATGGCTCTATTTCTTTTTACGAAGGCAATCCTGGAAGACAGGCCCATCGATGTTTATAACGAAGGCAGGATGCAGCGGGACTTCACCTACATCGACGACATAGTGGAAGGCGTATTCCGGGTGACGGGGAGGATCCCGAAACCGAATGCTGCGTGGCGGAGCGAAAGCCCGGACCCGGCCACGAGCTTTGCCCCCTACAGGATTTACAACATCGGCAATAACAGGCCTGTCGAGCTTCTCGAGTTCATAAACATACTGGAGAGGCTCCTAGGCAAGAAAGCGAGAAAGAATCTCCTTCCGATCCAGCCGGGTGATGTGCCAGCGACATTTGCCGATATCGACGATCTCATGAAGGATGTGTCCTTCAAACCGGCGACCTCTGTGGAAGAAGGGATGAGGCGCTTTGTCGAGTGGTACAGGGTGTACTACAAAGTCTGAAAACTAAAGATAATTATCAAAGGTACCGATATAGAACACAGGTCTTGATATTCGTACCCTCAAGACGTTGCCATTTCAACTTCACCGGAGGGAAATAATGGTACCTAAACTCATTGTAGCAGTGGATGGACTCAGTTTGCGAGATGCCGAGGAAAAGGGCGTGCTTGCCAGTCTTTCGGAAGCTATGGGCAAAGGGATGATATGGGGGATCAAGGTCAGCGACATGCTTTACAGCGACGACGTGGCTAAGATAGTATCCCGTCTCAGGAACGACTTCAAACTCAACATCATGGCCGACGTGAAACTTCACGACATCCCCTCCACGATGGAAAACTGCATCAACAAGCTGGTTGACGCCGGGGCTGACATCGTCACCATCCACTGTTCGGCGAACTTCCGGCCCAAGAACCCGAACCTCCTGAAGTACATAGCAGGAGTGACGATACTTACATCTTTTACGGATCTGGAAGTGAAGTGGATCTACGAAAGAACGGTAGACGATATCGTGAAGGCATTCTCCAATATCGCTCTGATGAATAACTATGAATACATATTCTGCTCAGTAAAAGACATCAACTATATCCCGGACAACCCGCTCAAGAAGATCTGTTCGGGCATAAGGCCAGCGTGGTATCGCGACAGGCACGATCAGGTAAAAATATCGTCGCTCAAGGAAGCGGTCAGGATGGAGACGGACTTCATTATAATCGGAAGACCGATCACGCAGTCCGGGAATATCATAGAGGCAGTAGAAAAGATTTACTCCGAGATCAATCAGTAGACGATATCTTTATCACCACGGATGATATCTATCTGAGCTCGATGCCGCGGTAGTAGTGCTTCAAGATATTGACATAGGAAAACCCTTCACGAGCCATGATGTAGGCGCCCCACTGACTCATGCCGACACCGTGGCCACTCCCTTTTCCTTCCAGACGGACATCTTCTCCCTCTTCCGTCATCGTAAACATGGTGCTCTTGACGTGAGTGGGATCAACAGTCAGTCTGAAGTCGTTGCCGGAAAGCACACTCACTTTGCCGTCATGGGCAATCTTCATCCTGGTTACACGGCCTGAGGGACTGATATCTGCCGGCGTCAATCTCTCAATTTCGGCTATCCCCAAGCCCTTCTTGTTCAGGGCCGCCCGGATATCTCCCGTATTCAGGGAATACTTCCATAAACACCCCGGGGCCTTTGCACTGTAATCATCGCGCACGCCTTTGAGATAAGGAACGTCGGCGCTCCACACGCGGCTCGCTTCTTCGGTCATGCCGCCGCTGTTCGCGTGGAAGTACGCAAGTGCAAGTCGTCCGTCATAGAGGAGTACCTTTCCCCTTGTTTCATCGACCGCCTGGCTCGAACTCGCAGCCTCAGCCCCGACGCCGCCATAGACCTGTGAGGCCGTAGTCGAAACCACATCATAGGGTTTGTCGGCGCTTTTCTCCTTCTGGTAGAGGACATAGGTCCTCGCTGCAACAGCCTGAGCCTTGAGTGCCTCTATGTGCCACTGCGGTGACATCTCCTTCGGAACAACGCCGTAAAGATAATCCTCCACATCGAGCACATTGATAACGTCCATTCCGGCCTTGGCGCTCTTCGCTATCCTGAACTCGCCTCTATACGGCGTGCCATTCAAATTCAAAAGTTTTCCTGCTGCGGGTACAATCACGAGCCCGTCATAGGAAGGACCGTTGCCCGCGAGTCCGATCCCGCTTGCAGAAAGAGAGATGATGGCAGTCCGGACGCTTGCCGAGACATTTTTCCCGCGGCCGTCCTGCACTTCAAACTTTGCTTCCGAATCCACGCGGACTTCCATGAGACCGCTTGCCAGAAGAACTCTGATATTCTCCCTTACGACTGTCCTCATGGGTGGCTTTTTCTCCTCTACTTTAGGCGGAGGTCGCAAACAAGCCTCTATCATGAATTCCGCCGTATCCCTCCGGTCACCGCGCGGGTACTTGCTGACATAAGCCTTGAATTCGTTCAATGCCTCTTCATATCTGTTCTTTTCATACAAGATCATGCCGGAGCTGAAATGGGCATTTGCTGCATGAACGCTGCTCCCGTATTTATTTATGACCAGGGCATATTTTTCCAGCGCCATTTCATTGTTGTTGAGAAAATAGCTGTAGATGTCGCCCATACGGAGCACCGCCTTCGCCTTCATCTCTGAATCGGGTGAGAGCTCAGCTATATCCTGATATGCGCCCACTGCCTCCAGGTATTGGCCGTCTCTCAGGTATCGGTCCGCCTCTTCCATTGCATGATTTCCGTTATAGGCGAAGACAGGAGATGATGATCCCAGTATCAGAAGGACAAAGACGAAGAATTGAATCATGTGATTACTACGCTTGACCAAAAAATTACGGTGTTCAGTCGGTGTCAGACCAGACCGTAAGCCGAGTTCTGTCCCGTCTCCCCGTCGCCGGGGAAACGGTGATGATCATTCCTCTGGGACAACAGTTGCCTGCTGCCTCAAGCGACACTACCCGAGAACGACGAGCGGGCCACTCTTAATGTTCTCCTATTTGGTCTTGCTCCGGATGGGGTTTACCAAGCTTTCCCGGTCACCCGGGGAACTGGTGAGCTCTTACCTCGCCTTTTCACCCTTACCTGTCGATGACAGGCGGTATATTTTCTGTGGCACTTTCCTTAGGGTCGCCCCCAGTCGCCGTTAGCGACCATCCTGCCCTCTGGAGCTCGGACTTTCCTCCCGCCCGGAATACCGGGCCAGCGATCATCTGATCTGCTCCAACACCGAAAAAATATTTAAGCCTTTGTGCGATATTCTAAAAGATTTGATGACAAATATCAAACGGGAAAACAGGGATTAGGGATTAGGGATTAGGATTCAATATTTGCTTTTCAGATTGATGCTTCATCTATCGCTTCGTTGGCCAATTTATCAGCGATGCGATTCTGGCTTCTGTCTATGTGCCTGACCGTATAACCGTCAAAATATGAGAGGAGTTTTCTCACCTCACCCATGAGATCTTTCAATGCCTGATTCTTGACCTTATATGAACCCTTTATCTGATTGACCAGGAGTTCGGAATCGAGAAAGATATTGAGCCTGCCGTATCTCTTCCTCAGCGCTTCCTCCAATCCGAAGATCAGGGCCTTGTACTCTGCGATGTTGTTTGTGCAATGTCCCAGTGAACGCCTGACGGTCGCCACCACCTCTCCCTTGTCGTCCACAAGAACTGCTCCTGCGCCACCCTGCCCAGGATTACCCCTGCACGCTCCGTCGGTATAGAGATTCACAATCCCGTCAGGCATCAGCCTCACCCTGATTGACCCAGAAGATGATGCGGTTGCAGTTGGGACAGGACAGGAGCTCCTCTGATTTCTGGAGCTCGATGTAAAGCTGAGGCGGTATGTTCATGTGGCAGCCCGCACAGACTTCCTTCCAGACCGACACCACCGCGACACCATTCCTCCTGCCTTTGATCGTCTCATATCTCTTCAGAAGCCTTTCAGTGATCTGTTTTCTCAAGGTGTCTGTTCTCTTTTCTGCCTCCGCAAGATCAGATTCAAGCTCACCAATCTCCTTGTCAATCTTCTTCCTGTCTTCTTCGTACTTCCGCCTGTGAATTTCGAAATTCTTGTCCCTTGCTTTCACTTCTGCCCGCATATGATCGATCTCTTCCAACCCAGAGATGATTTCGTCCTCTACTGAGCTGTTTTTCTTTTCCAGAGTTTCAATCTCGATCAGGATTGCCTGATACTCCTTATTGGTCTTCACTTCCAGGAGGCGATCCTTGGTCTTCTTCAGGGTATCGATGCCCTTTTTCAGCTTGTCATCCTTCTCATTCTGCAGGCGATTCAATTCCTCAAGCTTCTTCTTGCCTTCGTCCCTTTCGTTTGTAAATGCCGCCAGTTCTTCATCCATCTTCGCGATCTTCTCCGGCAGTTCTCTTTTCTGCAAAACTATCCTGCCTACGATCGAATCCATCTTCTGGAGTTCAATTAAATATGATAGCTGCTCTTTCAAAAGAATACCCCTTCCTTCTATTCTTCTGTCGCGTCACGATATTGCCCGTCCACCGGGAGGCCAACAACCGCCCTCGGCGCAAAAAAAAATGCACCAGCATGTGGTGCATTTAGACTCTTTGGGATACCTCTCCCTGAGTGCTCGGCCGAGACGCCTGCGGTTGTCATTCCGCAGCGTATACAAAGGGCACCAGGACAGAAGATACTGCCATACATAAGACGACTTTTGCTGTACACTATATTCATTTCCAGTCGTACCTTACAGATTGTTTGGTGGGCCCACCTGGGTTCGAACCAGGGACCTACCGGTTATGAGCCGGTGGCTCTTCCAATTGAGCTATGGGCCCGCCGTTGCCTCCCTCCGGAGATCAGTTCCGATCAATAGTGAACCTAGTATTTATACTTCGCGATAAATGCTTGTCAATATTTATTTCGCTGCCGGCCTAAAAACCTTCCTTCGTGACGGGTTTCTCAATTTTCTTACTGTATTTGCCTCGATCTGCTTGTTTCGCTCCCTGTTGATCTCCAGGTGACTCTTTTCCCTCTCAGAGGAATAGTCACTCCTCTCGCTAATCCCGAACCGCATCCTGAGCACCTTTTCCTCCCGCGGCGTCAGGGTCGACAGAATCTTTCTTGTCTGTTCGGCAAGGTTCATGCTTATCGTGGCTTCCGAAGGCGACATGATCTTCTTGTCCACTATAAAATCACCGAGGTGGCTGTCCTCCTCCTCGCCTATTGGGGTTTCCAGCGATATGGGCTCCTTGGCGATCTTCAAGACCTTCCTCACCTTCTCCAGAGGATACTCCATCTTGTTCGCAATCTCCTCGGGATTCGGTTCTCTGCCCAGTTCCTGCACCAGGTAACGTGACGTACGGATCAGTTTGTTTATCGTTTCGATCATATGAACGGGAATGCGTATCGTCCTTGCTTGGTCGGCTATAGCCCTTGTTATAGCCTGTCTTATCCACCAGGTCGCGTACGTGGAGAATTTGTATCCCCTCTGATACTCGAATTTGTCCACGGCCTTCATCAGCCCTATATTCCCCTCCTGAATCAGATCCAGGAACTGCAAGCCGCGACTCGTATACTTCTTGGCAATGCTCACGACCAGGCGCAGGTTGGCTTCAACCAGCTTCCTCTTGGCCCGCTCGGCTTTTCTCTCCCCCCGTTCGATGACGGTCACTATCTTTTTCAGAGCGGCTAGAGACATGCCGATTTCCTGTGCGATCTTGGCGGATGTTTTCTTCGCTTCAACGACCAGCGTTTCGCATTCCCGGAGCTTCTGAATCGGCACACGCGTTTCTTTATCGATTACCCGGCCGGCGGGGAGTTTCTTTACTCGCCTCCATGCCTTCTCCATCTCGGTTATGGACAGGCCTGTCGACTCTTTGCACTTGCGGAGGTTTCTTTCCGCCCTCTCACCCTCCGTCACATAATTCTTCAGCTTGGCAGACATCCTTTCTATCTGCCTCTTGCTGAACTTGACCTTCCTGCACAGGCGGATAATGTTCTTGGTGTTCTTGTCGATTTCTTCCTCTGTCTTTGTTCTCTCTTTCTTGCGCAGACTCTTGAGTTTGAGCCTCTTCTTCAAGGCATCGTTCTTCCTGTCGAGCGCTGTTATCCTGTCGATCAGCTTCAGCACCCTGTCCTTGTGCATATCCTCTTCGACAAAGCCGTCTTCATCCTCAAGGTTGGCGACTATGCTCTTGATACGCTGCTCCCCGCTCTTGATCTTCTTGCCGATGTCTACCACGTCCTTCACCATCGCCCCGACGCCGAAGATCGAGTCCATGACTTCCTTCTCGCCCTCTTCGATCTTCTTCGCAATCTCCACCTCACCCTCTCTGGAGAGCAAGGATACGAGACCCATCTCGCGAAGATACATCTTCACCGGGTCGCCGGTCTTTCCCACGGTAGCCATCAGGTCAAGAATGTCTTCCTCTTTGACTTCGGCCCTCTCGTCGGCAACTTTTTTCACGACCAGTTTTTCGCCTTTGTCGGTATCAATTATGTCAATGTTCTTCTCACCGAAGAGCATGATGATGTCATCAATCTGATCCGACGACACAACGTCGGACGGCAGCAGATCGTTGACATCGTCGTAGGTCAAGAAGCCTTTTGATTCGCCGAGTGATACCAGCTTCTTAAATTCTTCTGACTCCATTTCTTTTCCCATATAGGATTCTCCAGGTGTTTTGCTCATGGCAGATATGAAACAGCCGTTATAGTAACAGCGTTTTTTCCTCCTTTTGCAATATTTGCAACTCCCTTAGGAGCTTCGCCCATAATTCTTGATTGCCGCTTTCCTCGGCCTTCCTTATCCTTGTCTTCAGGACCCTGCTCTTTTCCTTGTACCACTTCCGTTTGATTTGCCTCATTGCATCCGCAGTCACGCGGTCTATGACCTTTTCATCGTAAGGATTTTCATCGATCATCATCTTGAGAAGTTTCTTCCTTACAGAATCATGATCAATCGACTGCAGGAAAAGTGATGAATCGAAACCCTCAGGTCCTTCCTTTTGCACGGTATCCATCAGCTTCAAGGCAAGGGGTTTCAGAGTTGCGCTCATAAAACAATCGACGATCTTCGCCTTGACAACAGCAGGAACCTTTGCAGGATATTCCAACATGATATGGATAAAACTCAATTCCACTGCGTCCAAATCCACTTCTGCTTCTTTTGGCGCTACTGCCTGCTTTCCGGCTGGTGTCTTCAGCGCAAGATTAACTTCCGCAGTCAGAAGCTGCTGATCCAGGCCCAGCTTTTCCGTTACTCTTTTTATGAGCAGGTCCCGTTCTTTTATATTGTCGATGTGAACAATGAACGACACTGCTTCCCTTGAAGCATCCTTCTTCTCTTCAAACGTGGACACCTCTCCAATGACATTGTCTATATAATAGTCAACCAGCGATTCGGCGCCCTCGACGATCTCGAGAAATGATTCTTTTCCTCTGATCCTCACATATTGATCGGGGTCGTATCCTTCCGGCAGGACAACGCCCTTGGCGTGCATATTCCCGGAGAGGAACAATTCTATGCTTCTCGCCAGGGCCTTTTTCCCTGCTTCATCGGGATCGAACACTGCGACAACATTTGCGGTATATCGCCGCATAAGGTCCACATGGTCCCGCGTCAGCGCGGTGCCCAAGGTTGCGATAACATTTTTGATCCCGTACACCCAGAGGGTAATCAGATCAAAATATCCCTCAACAAGGATCGCATAGCCCTTCTTCCGGATATCTTCTTTGGCACGGTTGAGGCCGTAAAGATTCTTTCCTTTGGAATAAACGGGCGACTCAGAGGTATTAAGATATTTTGGTTCCCCATCCCCTATTATCCTGCCGCCGAAGGCGATAACGTTGCCGCTTACGTCCTCTATGGGAAAGATCAACCTCTTCCTGAAACGATCGTAAAAAGACCCGGCTCCGTTTATCTTGGGAACGATAAGTCCTGCCCGTTCAGCGATCTTCAGGGAGACCCCGGCCCTTTCGAAATAATCTCTCAGGTTCCTCCACCCATCCGGAGCATAGCCCAGGCCGAATTCCGTGACCTCGTTTTCTCTTATCCCCCTCTTCTTTAAATACTCCCACGCTTCTCTCCCGGCCTGCGAAGAAAGGTTCTTGGCAAAATACTGTGCCGCCATCCTGTTTATGCGGCTCACTTC
Organism: Syntrophales bacterium; assembly: GCA_035515335.1. GTDB lineage: Bacteria > Desulfobacterota > Syntrophia > Syntrophales > UBA2185 > Fen-1135. The sequence continues at coordinate 14,032 of DATJBN010000149.1, forward strand.
ATTCCTGATGCTTGACGATTCTTTGTCTTCCTTGGTCAGCACCCTCTCCGGAATGGCGACTCCGGTTTTCCCGGCAAGATGTCTCACCGCCTCGGGAAACGACATATCGCTCATCTTCATCAGGAACGTGAGAACGTTGCCCCCTTCACCGCATCCAAAACAGTAGAATATCTGTTTGTCTCTGTTCACTGTAAAGGAAGGCGTTTTTTCCTTGTGAAAAGGACAGAGACCGAGAAAGTTTTTTCCGCCTTTTTTGAGCGTCACATATTCGGAGACAAGATCGACAATATCGGCCCTTCTCTTTACCTCCTCTATCTTGTCCGGAGCAATGTGTCCCTTCAATGCCTCGTTCTCCCATTTGTCCGGATTACTACCTCAGCTGCCATTGATGCCAAAGGTAATCCTCGATTGCCG
>DATJBN010000150.1:0-8100 GCA_035515335.1 Syntrophales bacterium
TTCTTGTCCTTGCACACGACCCTCATGTGAACCGGATACGTCTGCTTCTCCTTCATGTTCCACTGAACGTCCACGAGCCTCTCTGCATCCATATCCACCACATTAGGACAATTAGCCGTATGTACCGTCACTCCCCTTCCCCGCGAGATGTAGCCTATTATCTCGTCTCCCGGTATGGGGTTGCAGCATTTTGCAAACCGTACCAGTATATCCTCGATGTCCGTGATGGAGATTCCTACAGATGACGGCTCCTTCTTTTTCTTCTCCTCCGCAACCACAGGGATCTCGGTAGGCGCGGCTTCCTCTTCGGGCACGAAGGGCTTCACGAGCCTCTTTGCCGACACCTTGCCGTAACCCACCATCGCCATCAGGTCGTCGAGCGAGCTCACGGAATACTCCTCGTACATCTTCTTGATATCATCGGACTTCGCTATCTGACTGAATTTGAGGTGGTGCTTCTTGAACTCTTTCTCGAGAAGGTCCTTGCCCAGGGCGATGCTTTTTTTTCGCTCCTCCGTTTTCACCCATGTCCGAATCTTCTGAATCGCCCTCGACGTTACCACATACTTCAGCCAGTCCTTGCTAGGATGATGGCCCGCCTGTGAAATGACCTCGACGGTGTCCCCGTTCTGGAGCTCGTACTTGAGCGGCACAATGTTCCTGTTCACCTTGGCGCCGATGCACTGGTTGCCCACGTCCGTATGTATGCTGTATGCAAAGTCGATCGGGGTCGCCCCTTTGGGAAACGCCTTCACATCTCCTTTCGGCGTGAATACGTAGACCTCATCGGCGAACAGGGCCATCTTTAGGTTGGACATGAACTCCCTGGGATTTTTGAGGTCCTGTTGCACCTCGAGCAAGTCTCTCAATTTCTTTATCTGGTCATCCTCGCCACTGCTGTACGCCCTTCCTTCCTTGTAGCGCCAGTGTGCGGCGATCCCCGCCTCCGCCCATTCATGCATCATCCTGTTACGTATCTGTATCTCCACCCTCTCACCGTAGGGACCTATCACCGTCGTGTGAAGTGCGCGGTAGCCGTTTGCCTTCGGCATCGCTATATAATCTTTGAAGCGGCCCGGAACGGGCTTCCAGAGGGCGTGTACGACGCTCAGAGCTTCATAACACTCGCTCTCCTTGTCCGTCTCGAGGATTATTCTGAATGCAATGAGGTCGTAAACCTCGTTGAGGTCTATATGCTGCTCCCTCATCTTCGTATAGATGCTGTAGAGGTGTTTGGCTCTGCCCTCAACTTCACCCTTCAGTCCGAATTTGTCGATTTCTTTCTGGATGATGCCCCTCACCTCTTTTGTATATTGTTCTCTTTCCATCGCTTTCTTTGCGAGACGGCTCACCAACTCCGAGTATGCTTCCGGATCGAGATATTTGAAGGACAGATCCTCGAGCTCCACCTTCATCCAGTTGATGCCCAGGCGGTTTGCCAGCGGCGCGTAAAGCTCAAGCGTTTCTTCGGCGATAAATTTCTGCCTGTCCGGCGGCTGGAATTCCAATGTCCTCATGTTGTGAACCCTATCGGCAAGTCTCACGAGTATGATCCTGATATCGGCGGACATCGCAAGGATCATCTTCCTGAAGTTCTCCGCCTGATGTTCGACCCTGCTTCCGAACGTAATCCTGCTGATCTTCGAAAGGCCCTCGACCAAGAACTCGATCTCCTTGCCGAAGGCATCGCGAATCTGCGGAAGCGTGGCCAGGGTGTCTTCTACAGTGTCGTGGAGGAGCCCCGTGACGATGGTTGCCGCGTCCAGCCTCATATCGGCAAGCATGCCGGCAACCTCCATCGGGTGCGTGAGGTAAGGTTCTCCGGACAGCCGCAACTGCCCCTGGTGAACGGACGCGGAAAAGATGTACGCCTTCTCTATCACCTCCTGCTCTTCAGGCATAAGATAGGACTGGGTCTTGTCGAGTATGTCCGTTATACGCAGCACGGAATTTAAACGCTCTCGTTTATGAAACCGGTTACGAAATCTCCTGCCTTACCCACTGCCATCATCTTCACCTCTCCCGTCTTTCTCACCCTGACCTCCACGAGGTTATCGGAGAGAAGCTTCTGCCCTACGGTTATGCGGAGGGGGATGCCGACGAGGTCTGCGTCCTTGAATTTCACTCCCGCCCTCTCGTCCCTGTCGTCAAGTACGACTTCAATGCCCTTCTTCAGAAGCGACTCATACAGTTCTTCCGCTGTCTTTTTTATCTTATCATCGTTGATATTCACAGGGGTGATGATAACCTGATAGGGCGCAAGCGGTACAGGCCAGATGATCCCGTTCTTGTCATGATTCTGCTCAATGGCGGCGGCTACGGTCCTTCCGATGCCGATCCCGTAACAGCCCATTACCATGAGCTGCTCCTTGCCGCTCTTGTCCAGGAACATGGCCTTCATCGCCTTGCTGTATTTCGTGCCCAGCTTGAACACATGGCCTACCTCGATCCCGCGGGCAAACCTGAGCGCCCGGCCGCAGCGCGCGCAGGAATCCGTTTCCCTCGCTATCCGGAGGTCCGCAAAAGCGGCGACTGCGAAGTCCCGCCCGATGTTGACGTTCTTCGCGTGATAATCTTCCTTGTTCCCGCCCATGACGAAATTCTTCATGTTGTAAAGGGAATAGTCGGCTATGATCTTTATCTTTATTCCGACAGCCCCCGCAAAACCGCGCGGCGCCCCGGTGACCTCGTTGATAACGTCCTCCGTTGCCATCTCCAGGACATCGCAGTTGAGAAAGTTCTTCACCTTGATCTCGTTTACTTCCTCGTCACCGCTTACGAGAACCGCGACCGGCTTGCCGTCTGCGGCGTAGATCATCGTCTTTACTATATCCCTGGGAGCCGCTTTAAGAAACGTCGATACTTCTTCGATCGTTCTCATATTCGGCGTGTGAACCATTTCGAGGGGAAGCATTTCCTCCTTCGCAATCTCCTTGACCTCGGGTTTCGCAACCTCCGCCTTCTCGAGATTTGCCGCGTACTCGCAACTGCCGCAAAAGACGAGCGCATCCTCGCCGGTATCGGCCATCACCATGAATTCGTGCGAGAAGCTTCCGCCGATGCTCCCCGTATCGGCCTCGACGGCGCGGAAATCGAGACCGCACCGCCTGAATATCGCACAATATGCATCGAACATCTTTTGATAGCTTGACTCTGCCCCCGCTTCATCCGCGTCGAAGCTGTAGGCATCCTTCATGCCGAATTCCCTGCACCTCATCACGCCGAACCTTGGCCGTATCTCGTCGCGGAATTTGGTCTGGATCTGATACAGATTCTTCGGAAGATGCCTGTATGTCTTGATCTCATTCCTCACGAGATCCGTTATGACCTCTTCATGCGTCGGGCCGAGACAGCACTCCCTGTCGTTCCTGTCCCTGAAACGGAGAAGCTCCTTCCCGTAGAGGCTCCACCTGCCCGATTCTTCCCACAGCTCCCGCGGCTGCACAGTCGGCATGAAGACCTCCTGCGCCCCTGCCTTGTTCATCTCCTCGCGGACGATCTGTTCGAGCTTGCGTATTACCCTGTATCCCAGAGGGAGGTACGTGTAGATACCGCTCGTCAGCTTCCTTATCATGCCCGCCCTGATCATCAACTGATGGCTTATGATCTCCGCATCTGAAGGCACCTCTCTCACTGTAGGCAAGAACATCTCCGAATATCGCATTACATCTCCTTTCTATCGGCAATCATTGAATCGATTTCAGCAAGCAGCGTCGTCACAAATTCCTTTTCCTTGACCTTCCTCAATACCTTGCCCTTCTTGAAGAGAAGTCCCTGTCCCTTGCCGCCGGCGATTCCTATGTCCGCGTGAGCGGCCTCTCCCGGCCCATTCACCACGCAGCCCATAAGGGCGACCGTGAGGTCGGTCTTCATGCCGCCGAGCTTCTTCTCGACTTCCTTCGATAGCCCAAAGACGTCGATCTCGCAACGGCCGCAGGTGGGGCACGATATGATGTCCGCTCCGACTCTCCTGATGTTGAGCGCCCTCAAAATGCTGTAAGCAATTCCTATCTCCGACACAGGGTCGCCGGTTACCGAAACCCTGATCGTATCTCCGATCCCTTCGTAAAGGAGGATGCCCATCCCGATCGAGGACTTCACTGCGGCATTTATAATGCTTCCTGCCTCGGTCACGCCAAGATGAAGCGGCCAGTCCGTTTTTTCTGACAATTCCCGGTACGCCGCAACCATAGTGCTCACATCAGATGCCTTTACGGACAATTTTATCGCGCTTACACCCTCGTCTTCGAGAATGGCAAGGCTTCTCATGGCGCTTTCCACGAGGGCGGATGAGGACGGTCCGCCGTATTTCTTCAGTATATCTTTTTCAAGCGAACCTGCGTTAACACCGACACGGATCACAGCCCCCCGTGACTTTGCCGCACGGGCGACTCTTAGAACCTTGTCCCTCGCCATATTTCCCGGATTGATCCTTATTCCTTCAACGCCGCTTTCAATGGCCGCGATTGCAAGACGATAGTTGAAATGAATATCAGCGATCAGCGGAGTAGCAGTCTGTCTCTTGATCGACTGAAGTGCATGAGCGGCTTCGCCGTCGGGAACGGCGACCCGGACTATCTCGCAGCCCGCCTTTTCAAGTCTCCTGATCTGGCGAACCGTTGCCCTGACATCCCTGGTATCCGTCGAGGTCATCGATTGCACAGTAACAGGTGCATCTCCCCCTATCTTGACCTTCCCCAGAAATACGGGCCTCGTCTTTCTTCTCTTTACCGATGTCACCAAAAGATGCCCCCGTAATCCCCGTGCGCACACGACGCAAATCTTTCAATTGTTTCGCCTTGATAACAATATAACATGAAGTAACACCTGCAAGCAATCGGTTACTCCTCCCTGAACGACATCACTGTCATGACAATCTTGCTGTTACAGAAAGCAAAGGCCAGCTTTCGCGGTATGCATTATCGCGGGATTAACGCCGGTGGAAATGAATAGGGTGTGACGAATTCCTTACGAGAGTCTTTTGACCGCACTGTGTATTCTCTTCATCCCTTCCTCGATATTCTTCATCGATGTAGCGTATGAGAGACGGACATGGTTATCGCTGCCGAAATCCGCGCCCGGGACGAGGGCAACGTTGACCGAGTCCAGAAGGAACGAGGCGAAATCGGACGAGTTCGATACGGTCCTGCCACTGAACGAACGCCCGAATAGCGATGACACCTCTGGAAACACGTAGAAAGACCCGTCGGGAAGCGTGCAATTGATGCCGGGAATCGCGTTCAGCATCTCGACGATCCTGTCACGTCTCCGCTTGAATTCCGCAACCATTACCTCCACGCTGTCCTGATTGCCGTTCAGGGCCTCAAGTGCCGCCATCTGCGCGATGGACGTCGGATTCGATGTATTCTGGCTCTGCAATTTTGTAGCAGCGGCGATGATCTCCTGCGGCCCCGCAGCGTAACCGATCCTCCAGCCTGTCATCGCGTAAGCCTTGGACACGCCGTTGACGACAATCGTCCGCTTTCTTACTTCTTCATTGACGGAAGCTATATTCGTAAACGGCTTGCCGTTATACAAAATCTTCTCATAGATGTCGTCAGAGATCACCAGTATCTCCGTCCCCGCGAGAACCTTCGCCAGTGCCGCGAGTTCGGAGGCCGAGTAAACCGCTCCCGTCGGGTTTGAGGGGCTGTTCATCATAATCGCCCTAGTACGGGCGGTGATCGCCGCCTTCAACTGCTCCGGCAAAATCTTGAACCACTGCTTCTCGCTGGTCTTGATAATCACCGGCTTTGCACCGGTGAGCACAACCATATCGAGGTACGAAACCCAGTAGGGAGACGGTATAATCACCTCGTCACCTTCCTCAAAGAGGACCTGGGTCAGGTTGTATAGGGTATGTTTCCCTCCGCAGGAAACAATTATCTCCGATCTCTCGTACGTCAATTGATTATCGCGGATGAGTTTTGCGATGATCGCATCCTTCAATTCTACTGTCCCGCAGACCGGGGTATATTTCGTAAACCCCTTCTCAATCGCCTGGATTGCAGCCTTCTTGATGTTATCGGGGGTATCGAAATCAGGTTCTCCTGCGCCGAAACCGATTACATCCCTGCCTTCGGCCCTGAGCGCATTGGCCTTCGCCGTAATCGCCAGAGTTGGCGACGGTTTTATTGTGTGTATCCTCGCTGCTAATTTAATCATTTTATGACTTACCTTTTGTATTTCTCCTTAATTTTCTTTGCGACGACATCCGGTACGAGCCCCTCAACAGGCGCCCCGAGACTGGCCGCCTCCCTGATTATCTGAGAGCTGGTAAAGAACCACTCGTCACTCGTCATGAGGAACACCGTTTCGATATCCCTGTTTAGCCTCCTGTTGATCAGGGTCAGCTGAAACTCGTACTCGAAATCCGAAAGGGCCCGGAGCCCTCTCAGTATGATATTGGCCCCGGTCTTGTGAACATAATCAACAAGCAGGCCCGCAGAACTTGCAACCTCAACCCCCTTGCAGTCTTTTGTTGCCTCTTTGATCAATTCTATCCTCTCCTCCACGGAGAAGAAATAGGAAGCCTTACTGGGGTTGTGGGCCACGAGAACGATAATTCCGTCGAAGATCTTCAATCCTCTCTTTATGAGATCGAGATGGCCGTTGGTGATGGGATCAAACGAACCAGGATAGACAGCAATTTTCCCCATATCTCTTCCCTTATCCCTTTTTCTCTATTTTTTAAAAAACGACAGATTTGTATCACCATATCTTCTCTGGTCTGTCAATACGAAATCACGGGAAAAAGAATCCTTGTCAACTATTTCTCTCTTTGAATGCTGGATAACAAGGACACCGTCCGCCCTGAGAATATCCCCCCCTCCAACCAGGCTGATCAGGACATCCTTTACAAATCCCCTGTCGTAGGGAGGGTCGGCAAAGACGATATCGAATGTCTCGCCCTTCTTCTCAAAGGTCTTTACGGCCTTCGCCGCTTCCATATGCAGGACCTGGTATTCGCCGCTCGGGGATAATTCACGAAGGTTTTGCTTAATGGTATTAACCATTACGGCGTTCTTTTCAACGAACACGACCTTTTCCGCGCCGCGGCTCAATGCCTCCAGTCCCACGCTTCCGCTGCCTGCAAAGAGGTCAAGAAAGGACTTACCGGTGATTGTTTGAAGAATATTGAAGAGTGATTCCCTGATGCCGTCGGAGGTGGGCCTCATTTGACCCTGCTTCGGTGAATGTATGACCCTCCCCCTTGAATCACCTCCGATTATTCTCATAGGTAGTCTCTAACAAGAATTTCAGCTATCTGCACAGCATTCAATGCGGCGCCCTTCCTGACATTGTCCGACACAACCCACATGTTTATGCCGTTGCGAACGGATTCGTCTTCCCTGATCCTGCCGACAAACGTATCGTCCCTGCCTGCTGCATCGATCGCAAGCGGATATTTGTTCTTTGTGAGATCGTCAACCACCGTCACACCTGGTGAGCGTGAAAGCAGCCTCTTCACCTGATTTGAGCTGATCTTCCTTTTCGTCTCGATATTGACGGACTCTGAATGTCCGTAAAACACCGGAACTCTCACCGTGGTGGCAGTGACGGCAACTCTCTTGTCTCCAAGTATCTTCTTCGTTTCGTTCACCATCTTCATTTCTTCCTTCGAATAGCCGTTCTTCAAAAACACGTCTATGTGAGGAAGGCAGTTAAAGGCGATCCTGTGCGGATAGACCTTCACAACGGGTTTTCGCCCGGAGAGAAGGGCCTTTGTCTGCAAAAGCAATTCCTCTATGGCTTCCTTGCCTGTCCCGGAGACGGCCTGATAGGTGGATACCACGACCCTTTTGATCCCCACGGCGTCCTGAATCGGCTTAAGCACGAGGACCATCTGAATGGTCGAGCAGTTGGGATTGGCGATTATTCCGCTGTTCTTGTATCTCCCGATCTCTTTGCGATTTACCTCGGGCACCACAAGCGGAATCTCAGGTACCATCCTGAATGCGCTAGTATTATCGATCACAACGCAACCCGCCTTGGCGGCAATCGGGGCGAAGCGCTCGGAGATGCCGCCGCCTGCCGAGAAGAGCCCGATCTCGATTCCGGCAAACGATTTGTTATTCAGTACCTGGATCGGGATATTCT
>DATJBN010000151.1:0-9094 GCA_035515335.1 Syntrophales bacterium
AAACGCAGGGCGTTCCCCGCCGCCTTGTGGAGCTGCGCCTTCTGGGCGCCGGGAAGGATGCCGTAGCTGTTCTTGATTGCCCCCGTGACTACGGTAAGGCCGTGCGTCTTGAATTTAGGCAGGCTTATTATGATGTCGGCATCGAGGACGGCACTCGAGACATTCACCGCGGACATGAATTCCGGATTGAAATCGATCTTCCGTGAATCTCCGCCGATATTCTGATAGTAGCCCTTCGCCGCCTCCATGAGGCCCGTCTGTTTGAAGCATGTCTCATTCGCCCCGTAGTTGAAGAGGCCCGGGTTGTCACCCACGATGATTGCGGCGGGCTTCATCGTTTCCACTTTGTCCACAACCGCGCGCAGGACCGCGGGATTCGTTACTATCCCCTCTTTCGCCTCAGAAGCGCGCAGCACGTTCGGTTTTATCAGCACCCTCTTCCCGGAAAACGGAAGTGGGAAGATCTCAAATGCCCGGTCCACGGCCTTCCGGACGTTCTCATAGTTTGCGGGATGGATCATTACCTTCTGCATTCTATATGTCTCCTTCGTCACTTGTCGCCAGTTCAATCAACAAAAAATCATGCTGCCCTGTGCTTGATGAACGTCCCCCTCCTGTACTCCTCGAAGGCGATCTCGAGTTCTTCCTGCGTGTTCATGACAATGGGCCCGTACCATGCGACCGGCTCCCGAAGCGGTCTCCCGGAAATCAGGAGAAAGCGAACAGGCTCGTCCTCTGTCAAAACGGCTATCTCCTCCCCATCGCCGAAAAGGACAACGCTCTCATTATACACGAAGGCGTCCCTCCGGAGATCAAAATAATTTTCTCCCTCCATCTCATACGAGAATGGTTTCTTCTCCGTGCAAAAATAACCCTTCCCTCCGATTACATAAGCCATGACATTGTGCCCCGGCTTCGTCGGGTGAACGAACCTTGTTGCCGGAGGCACAGTGCAGTCCAGGTATTCCGGATCGACCACTATGTCGCGGACAGGCCCCTTTGTTCCCTTGACCTCACCGCAGATGATTTTTATCCTGACGTCTCCACCCGTGATCTCCGGTATCTGATGGGCCTTCACGTCTCTGTACCTCGGCTCCATCATCTTCTCAGAGGCGGGTAGATTGGCCCATAGCTGGAAACCGGACATTACGCCCTTCTCATCCCCCTTGGGCGTTTCCTGATGGATGATCCCGCTTCCCGCAGTCATCCACTGGACGTCTCCTGATGCGATGACCCCTTTGTTTCCCATGCTGTCGCCGTGTTCCACATCGCCCCTTAGGACATAGGTGATGGTCTCTATTCCCCGATGGGGGTGCCAGGGGAATCCCTTGATGTAGTATTTCGGATCGTTCGCGCGGAAATCGTCAAGAAGGAGAAAGGGATCGAACTGGGGCACCTCGCTGAAGCCGAAGGCCCTCCTCAAGTGGACGCCCGCACCCTCAATCGTCGGTTTGCTCCTGATCACCTTGCGGATATTTCTTTCTCTTGCCATCTTCGCTTATCTATGCCTCCTTGAGAACCTTGATCGAAAGGTTCTCCACGATATCCTTGACCTCTTGCCTGTAAGCAAGCATGTGGGGCGTCTTAAGGTGGGCCTTTAGTGCTTCCACGTCCGCCCACCTTTCAAGAATCGTGACCACGTGTTTATCGAACTTCTGTACCGGGAGACCCGAATCGATATCGACGGTAGGAAGGTACTCCATGCATCCCTTTTCCTTCCTCACCTCCGGAACATTGGCCTTGAGTATCCCGATGAACTCTGAAAGCCTGTCTGCCTTCACCCTTACCGATGCTATCACGCTGATCATCTCTACCTCCCGTTTATCAACCCTGCATGCGCAGGTTATTTTTTCTTTGTCTCATCCATATGGAATTTGTGGAGCAGCCTGTGCACGACAGGCGCCGTGACAATCCCCATCACGCCTATGAACACGAGGCCGCTCGCCAGTGCATATGCCGAGGCGAATACCTCCGCCCCGGTTGTGGTAAGCGGATTGATCGGTCCCATGCCTCCTAGAATCATCGATGCCTCGAGCAGGGAATCGACCCAGCCGAGCCCCGCTATCCAATGGTATCCCGATATGCCGATCGACAAGGCAACTGCGATGAGAACGCCTGCCATGGCCAGGGAGTTCGCCATCCTCCTTACGAAGACAGATACCGGCGCCAGTTTTTCGTTTCTTCGCTCAAACACGGTCAACCTCGCAGTGCCGGCGAGCCAGGAAAACAGAGATTGGATAATTGAAAGACCGGAAGCCTGAAACTCAGGGGACCGAAATCATCATGTTTATGACGAGTTAATAAATTATGATGCGGATGAAAATTGATGTCAAGGATTTTCGGGATGTGCTTTCCCTTGATTATGGGCGGCAAATAAATTATATCTCAAGAAGAGCAATTATAGCATTGCATATAGAAGAGACGAGGGACAAGAGATGAAGATCAGCAGGGTGAGCGAGATGCGGTTCATGGACCGGTATGCCGTGGAGAAGCTTGACATACCGGAGGAGATCCTCATGGAAAACGCCGGGCAGGCCGCGGCGCATGTCCTTGCCGAGGAGGTTGGAATAAGGGACAGACGGTTCGTCGTCTTCTGCGGCATCGGTAATAACGGCGGCGACGGTCTTGTCGTTGCACGAAAGATCCACAGCAACGGCGGATTGGTGAAGGTCTTCGTGGCAGGTGATGCGAAGAAATTCAAAGGGGCCGCCCGGGCCAACTGGAATATGATTTCAAAACTTCCCGTTGAAACTCGGCGGATCGCATCAGCAGACGAGGTCAGGAAGGATGTCCTGCACTGCGACGCCATCGTGGATGCCCTTCTCGGCACCGGGCTGGACAGAGAAGTCATCGGCCTTCACAAAGAGGTGATTGAACTCGTCAACGCGAGCGGCAGGAAGGTGCTCTCCCTTGACATACCGTCCGGTGTGCATGGAGACACGGGAGAGATTCTTGGCGCAGCCATCAGCGCGGATTATACTGTTACATTCGGCCTCCCCAAGATCGGGACCATGTTCTATCCTGGATACGAGCTTTGTGGAAAACTCTTCGTCTCACATATCTCCTTTCCGCCCTCCCTCTATAACAGCGACGCCCTGAAGGTGGAGATCAACGGCTATTTAAAGCTCCCGCCCCGCGGGAAGGATGTCTACAAGGGACGAATGGGAGATATCCTCGTGATAGCGGGCGCAGGTGCATACTTCGGGGCGCCCTACTTTTCCGCCCTGTCTTTTCTCAAGGCGGGAGGAGGGTACTCCCGCCTCGCCGCACCGCAGTCGATAACGCCCGTGATCGCAGCGAAGGGAAGCGAGATCGTCTTTGTTCCCCAGAAGGAAACAAAAGCGGGAAGCATCGCACTGGAAAACAGGGACAGCTTGATCGAGCTTGCGGAGAAGGTCGATATGGTGGTGATCGGGCCTGGTCTCTCTCTTGAGGAGGAGACACAGCAGCTCACGAGGGAGCTGGTGCATACAATCAAGAAACCGATACTCATCGACGGAGATGGAATCACCGCCATTGCAGACCAGCTCGAGATGATAAGAGAACGAAAGGGTGCGACCATACTCACCCCCCATGTGGGCGAGATGGCGCGCATTGCGAAGAAAGATGCGGGTGAGATAAGCGGGCAGAAGATAGATATCCTACAGCTCTCGGCAATGTCGCTCCATGCGATCATCGTTCTCAAGGGCGCCCACACGTTGATAGGCTACCCGGATGAGAGGGTCTTTATCAACCTTAGCGGCAATCCCGGCATGGCGACCGCAGGATCTGGGGACGTGCTGACAGGTACAATCGCCGCCATGTTCGGCCTCGGCCTGTCGCTCGAAGACGCCGTGAACAAGGGGGTCTTCATCCACGGATTCGCGGGAGACCTTGCGGCGGCAGATAAAGGCGAAGATGGTATCACCGCGCAGGATATCCTGGATTACCTGCCGCTTGCGATGAAATACGACAGGGAAGGACCGCTCGCTCGGTTCAGGGGGATTTACGAAGGTCCAGAGGTGGTGTGATTCCGGCGGAGCTCAGAGATTTCTCTCAACGATGTAATCGGATATTGCAAGGAGGGAGTCCTTGGGCTTTGAATCCTCAAACGTCTCGAGGTAGCCTTTTGCCTCTGCGATGTATGTCTTCGCTTTATTGAGTGAATGGTTGATGCCGTCGTGACGGTGGATCACGGAGACAATATCGGCTATTACCTTTCCATCCTGATCCTTCTCCTCAACGGCCCTCTTGATTAATTTCTTCTCTTCCGCCGTACACTTCTTGAGGGCATGGATGAGCGGCAGGGTTATCTTTCCTTCCTCGAGGTCTTTCCCGATCGCCTTGCCGAATATGCCGGACTCGGCGACATAGTCCAATGTGTCGTCGGTTATCTGGAATGCCGAGCCCAGGCGCATCCCGAAACGGGTCAGAGCCCCTATCTGATCGTCTGATGCACGTCCGAGGATTCCGCCAACCGCGCATGCGGCGGATATCAGCGTCGAGGTTTTCTTTTCAATGATGGTGAGATATTCCTTCTCGCTTATGCCCACGTCCCCGCATTTCACGAGCTGCAAGACCTCCCCTTCCGACATGGTATTGGTCGTCGTTGAGAGGAGTTTGATGATTGCCAGATTGCCGTGCTCCGTCATCAGCTTGAACGATTTGGAATAGAGGAAATCGCCGACGAGCACGCTCGCCGCATTCCCCCATATGTTGTTCGCGGAAATTTTGCCCCGCCTCATCTGCGCCTGATCGATGACGTCGTCATGCAGGAGGGTGGCGGTATGGATAAATTCGATAACTGCCGAAAGGGCGTATCTCTTCTCGCCCTTGTATCCGCAGAGTGCTGATGTGGCCAGGAGGAGAAGCGGCCTGAATCTTTTCCCGCCGCTCCCGATGAGATGATGGATGATTTCAGGTATGAGGTAGACACCGGAGCGGAGATGCGCCTCCATCTGTTCTTCAACGCGTTTCAGGTCGTCCCCGTAAGCCGAGAAAACATCCTGTATCTGCATCCTGCCGTCCTTCGTGGGCTTACAACCCCAGCTCCTCGTTTATCAGGATTACTCTCACCCTGCCCTTCGGGAATGATTTTTCCGTAATCGCCCAGTAGTTGCAGAGTCGCCCGCTGCTCTTGCAGTCTTCGCAGTAGGAGGTCTTTGCACAAGGGGTCTTCATGCCCAGGCGCATGACGTTCGCGGGAGCGACATAATTCTTGATCCTTGTCATCGCGTCTTCCAAGTCTGCGACGATCTTGTTTCTTCCCACCAAAATGACTACTGAGAGAGGCCCGAACGTTATCGCCGCAACGCGGTTGCCCAGCATATCGAGGTTTACGAGCATCCCGGATTCCGTGACGGCGTTCGTGCCGGTTATGAAGAGGTCAACGAGAAGTGCCTGCCGGCGGCGCTCCCAGCCTTCTTCCCGGGATATGGTCTTGTCGAAAGTGTCGATGACATTCACTTTCTTTGCGTTCTTCAGTGCGTCATAAAGACCTGTTGCGACAAAAGTCATGGAGCCGCCCCACGAAACGGTCCGGGGAGCGATCGCGGGGATGATTTCTTTGAGCACAAGATCTTTCGCCTGACTTGCGTTTTCTACGACAAACGCCTGAAAGTTGTTTGCCTCGAGGGATTTTTTGACATCTGCAAGCCTGATCTGCCACAATTTATCGGCGGGACTCTCCATGACACTCCTCCTCCCTGATTTCTCACCTCGCAATTTCTGGCGCATTATGGAGAAATGGTCTTTTCTTGTCAAGCCTGTATATTTTAGCGCCTTTGTAAGAGCCGCTCCGCACGCACATTAGAGCTCGCGTGGCGTTGCACTTCGTTTCCCGTCATGGTAAAGAGAAACCCTCTGTAAAACTCAAACAATGGTTCATTCCTTCATGGATGACAATTCCTTCAGAAAACTTCTCGAGCGCCTCGGTCTCTCCTGGAAGGGCTACGTGCGGGTCAGGAAGGTCGTCAAGAAGCGCATCGTGCGCCACATGCAGGAGCTCGGTGTAGAGGACATCGACTACTATCTGCAAGCCCTTGAACACCCGATGATTCTCAGGGAAGCCGAAAGGCTGATGGCCGTCTCGATAAGCAGCTTCTTCCGAGACAATGATCTTTGGCAGGAGCTTGAAGGTGAGATTCTCCCCGGCATCGCTGCGAGGCATCCGGAAGAAATCCACGCCTGGTCTGCAGGCTGTGCGATGGGACAGGAGGCTTACAGCCTTGCTGTGCTATGGGATATGCTGAAAAAGAATCTCGGGAGTCCGCCTTCTCTTCTCATATGGGCCACGGACATCAATCCTGATTATTTAAAGAAGGCGACGGCAGGGGTCTACGGAAAAAGCAGTCTCAGGCGAATGCTGGAGGAGATCAGAAAGACCTATTTCCCCAAGTGCGAAGACGGGCTTAACTTCTGCGTCAGCGGCAGCTTGAAGGAAAACATCCTGTGGAAGGTTCACGACCTGATAAAAGAGGAACCTCCCCGCGAGAGGTTCCAGATCATATTTTTAAGAAACAGTGTATTCACCTATTACAGGGAAGATCTGCAGGCTTTAGCTTTTCGTAAGGCCCTGACCTGCCTCGATGAGGGTGGATTATTCATCGTCGGGAAACGCGAGAAGCCGCCAGAGAACATCTCTCTCGCGCCGTTTCACGGTTCTTCATACATCTTTCAAAAAGCTTAAGTCGAGCGGCTTCTACTAGTCCTCGGGACAGATCCACAGAATTTGACTCTTGCTGACGATGATTACCTTTCCGTCGATGACTCCGGGAATTGTCGCATTAAAGACCACGACAAACGGGTCTTCCCCGAAGTTGAGCAGGTCGGAAAGTCTGTCATGGTCCTTGATGTTGACTTGACCTTTGACGTGGGAGCCGTCCGTGAGACGTATGTTCGCTTTTCTTATTTTTGAATTTTCGGAGTGAGGCATAAAAATCAATCCTTATGTTCTACAACCTCTGTCTTCAAGACTAAGAAGAAATCCGTCCTCATTTTGTTCCGTGAATTATAATTCGCCAGGGCTCACATAAAGGCAGGGCTCCTGAGTTCCCGTTCCACACGCTGTGCATCTCCCATGTTGTGCTCCACCAGCCTCTTCAGATGAAAGAAGCTTTCCTCATCCATGGACATAAAGGCGATGCCGGCCTCCTTTTTATCAATCCTCACAATTCGTGCATCGATGGAAATCTGCGCCTCCTCGCTCAAGGTGATAATCACCGTGCAGGGGTCATTAATCTGAAACAGCGGGTGATTGGAGCAGAGCATGCCAACGAGGCTGATGTTCACCGATGTGAGCTTTATGGGCTTGCCTCCCAGCAGCATTTCGACACCAATCTCTGCGGCGATACGCGTCCGTCTTCTCCTGTCCTTAATCATACTCGGTCCTTCTTATCATTCTTATCCCTGAGAGCTCTACAGCAGCTCTATATCCAGCTTGCTTGAAGACACCCTTTCGGCGTCCTTGTATGGCAAGGCATCCTTCTTCTGTACGGTGAGAGTTTCCCCGGGACCTATCCTCCTGCCCTGTTCCCTGCTCGATGCCAGGAGAAATGAGTCATGGTCCTGGAGTTTATACTGGAGGGAAAAGTTCAACTCCTTAGGCGTCTTGTTTCTCAATGTCGCCAACCACTCCCATTCCACGAGTTCGTTACCCATCAGATCCTCGTAGACGCGAACCATTTTGTATCCGTCATTTACGACCTCTATGGGAAAATTAGGATTGTCCAGGTTGGTGCGCGGCGGAGACGGCACAAATTCCCCCTTCCCCGGCAGCGTATGAAGGCGGTATCCCTCGACGATGCTGTCCCAGAGGCCCGCACAAAAAGTCTGAGAAGCAAAAAAAGGCGAGGTCGCGAAAAGGACCGCCGACATTGCAACTACAAAAAGACTTCTTTTTGACAACCTTTGAATTTTCATAGCGACACCTAAATAACCTTCTTCATCGCCGCGACGGCAATTTCAATCTGATCGTCCGTCGGCTCCCTGGTTGTGATCTTTTGCAGGAGCAAACCCGGCCAGCTTAAGGCCTGCACCCACTTCAAGTCCCTCTTCTTTCCCGTAAAGCGGATAACCTCATAGGAAATCCCTGCTATCACGGGAAGGAGCAGCACCTTGTAAATAACCCTGTGAACAAAGTCGGGCCGCCCCAGGAGTGAAAATACAAGGATCGCCGTGACCATGACAACGAGTATGAAGCTCGTCCCGCAGCGCGGATGGCGCGTGGAGAATCTCTTGATATTCTCCACGGTCAATTCCTGCCCGTTTTCCCACGCAAATACCGTCTTATGTTCCGCCCCGTGATACATGAAAACCCGTCTCATGTCTTCCATCAAGAGGGTGGTACAGAGGAAACAGAGGAATATCCCGAGTCGAATGATTCCTTCTACTATGTTTAGGAGAATGGTGCTCCCTATATAAGCCTTAAGTAGTGTAAAACAGTAAGCGGGCACAACAACAAAAAAGAGCAGGCCCGTTCCGAGGCCGATTACCATCGAAACGGTCATCTCCCACCTGTGCGGTTTGACATCTTCTTCCGACAGGGCGACCTCCGCAGAGAACATCAGGCATTTTATACCGATCACCATCATTTCAATGAGCGTCACCGATCCGCGGACGAACGCGAGACCGAGGAGCTTGTATCGCTTGGTGAGGGGAACGTAATGCTGTTCGCAAATAACTATCTCGCGATCGGGCCTTCTCACGGCGGCGGCTATCTTGTTGCCGTGCCGCATCATCACGCCTTCTATGATCGCCTGACCGCCCGCTATATCTTCCGGCTTGGTTTTTTCGCTCATGTGTCGTTGCAGTGATAAGGTCTCCGCCTTGTTCAGGCTGTTCACCGGATTCCCGCTCCGACTTTCGCATCTCTGTCAAAGGCGAGAAGCGTCAGGCCGCTCTCCGTATCGGCAGCAAGGAGCATTGCCTGGGACTCTATGCCCATCATCTTTGTCGGCTTCAGGTTTGCCACGACCACGATCTTCTTCCCTATGAGCTCCTCCGGTTTGTAGTCCTTTGCTATACCCGCAACGATGGTCCTCTCTTCGCCGATATCGATCCTGAGCTTGAGTAGCTTGTTGGATTTGGGAATGGCCTCCGCCCAGACGACCTTGGC
>DATJBN010000152.1:0-3662 GCA_035515335.1 Syntrophales bacterium
AGGTCGCGCGCGTGAAAGACGCGGCGCATGGAGTGTCCGCCTTCACGGCCCAGGTCGTAGCGGCCGCCGTCGGTTCCCGCTTTGGTGAATCTGACACCCCAGTTCAGAAGCTCCTTGATCCTCTCGGGACCGTCAGTTACCACAAACCGGACGACGTCCTCCTTGCAGAGTCCGGCACCGGCGGCGAGTGTGTCATTTATATGAAATTCGAAGCTGTCGTCCTTGTCATAGACCGCCGCAATCCCGCCCTGGGCAAGGTTCGTGTTCGAATCGGATTTTTCCTTCTTTGTCACGATGGCGACGGTGCCCAGGTCTGCGGCCTTGATGGCAAAGCTCAAGCCCGCTATGCCGCTTCCCATGACCAGGAAGTCTGTTGTAATTTCCATAAGCGCAATCTCTTGAGAACTTGTTAAATATTGGAAAGTAGTTTACAAAGGACGAGTACTTCTATATATAATTTGCCCGTAATTGTAAAAAGAATTTATGCCGTGGTTAACAAATGTTTGTGCTGGGAATAGAGACATCCTGCGATGAGACGGCGGCCGCCGTGCTGGAAGACGGCAAGAAGCTTCGCTCCAATATAATTGCCTCTCAAGTGGACTTGCACAAGGTGTACGGGGGCGTTGTGCCGGAGATAGCATCTCGAAAGCACATGGAGATGATCGTCCCGGTCATTCGGGAAGCCCTCGGGGCCGCGGGCGTAACACTGCAAGAGATAGGCGGGATTGCGGTTACAAGAGGTCCCGGACTTGTGGGTTCGCTGCTTGTGGGACTCTCGGCGGGGAAGGCTATCTCATTTGCCCTCAATATTCCGTTTGTGGGTGTGAATCATCTTGAGGGCCATGTGGCTTCGATATTTCTCAGTGATGAGCATCCGGAGTTTCCGCTCGTCGCGCTCATCGTATCGGGTGGACATACTAACATCTACCTGATGAAGGACTTTCGCAGTTTTTCAGTACTTGGTCAGACGAGGGATGACGCGGCAGGCGAGGCGTTTGACAAGGCGGCAAAGCTTCTCGACATCGGCTACCCGGGGGGCATAGTCATCGACAGGCTGTCAAAAAAGGGAGACCGGGAAAAGATTGATTTTCCGAGAGCAATCAGGGACAGCTTGGATTTCAGTTTCAGCGGTCTCAAGACATCACTTCTGGTCCACCTCAAGAAGAGGGGCTCTCCGTTCAGTGAGTCCGAACTGCCCGATGTTGCGGCAAGCTACCAGGAGGCTATCGTCGATGTACTCGCTGAGAAGACATTCCGGGCGGCGGAGATGAACTCGATACCGAGGATAGTTGTGTGCGGCGGCGTTGCGGCAAACAGCCGCCTCAGGGAAAGATTCGCCGAGGAGGCCGGCCCCAGGGGATTTCGGGTGTTCATTCCCCCTCCCGTATTTTGTACGGATAACGCGGCAATGATCGCCGTTGTCGGCGACCGCCTGCTCGGACGTGGGATCAGGGATGCTCTCGACTTGAATGCAGTCTCCCGCTGGCCGCTCGATCTTCTTTCCGGATAGGTATAAAAGCCGAGCTCAGAGCAAATCATGACGACCATCAGAAATATTCTGAGAGATTACCGGACGCGTCCGGTAAAACGTCTCGGCCAGTCATTTCTCGAGGACAAAAACTGCATAGAGAAGATTGTCAGGATTGCGGACATCCGTGATGATCAGGTAGTTGTCGAGATAGGCGCGGGTGTGGGTCTCATGACCGCGGCGATGGCGAAGAAAGCGAGGCGTGTGATAGCCCTGGACATTGACCCGCGCATGGTTGCCATCCTGAAAGAGAGAATGGCGTCTTACGCGAATGTGGAGATTGTTCTTGCCGATGTCCTCGAGTATGATTTTTCGGCAGCGGCCCGTGAAGCGGACTCGGGAAAGATCAAGGTCGTGGGAAATATTCCTTACAACATCTCGTCACAGATTCTGTTCAGCTTGTTGTCCTACCGTGACTGTATATCTTCAATGATTCTGATGTTTCAAAAGGAACTCGCAGACAGGCTTGTCGCAACTCCCGGAACAAAGGCTTACGGCGTGCCGAGCGCCCTTGTCTCCATGTATCTTGTGAGTTCACGCGAAATGACCGTTCCCAGGACGTGCTTCTATCCGCGGCCGGATATAAGCTCATCGGTGCTCAAGATGACCGTGCTGGAGAAACCTCTGATTGATTTAACGGATGATGACTTCTTTTTCAAGCTGGTGAAAATGGTCTTTGGCAAGAGAAGAAAAACAGTGCTCAACAACCTGAAAAGCCTGCAGACTTCCGGTTCAAGGGATACGGATATATTACAGGCCCTGGAGGCTGCGGGCATCGAGGGCAAAAGGAGGGGCGAGACCCTCTCTGCCGCGGAGTTGGGGCGTCTGGCAAACGCCTTCTGTTCCATAAAAATGGCTTGACACAGACCTGTTATTTTGTTAGGGAGAACCCGCCGCTTGGATCCGGTAACGGACTGAGACGGGAGGAAAACCGAAGACCTACCGCAGTGTTACAAGTAAGGCCTCACGTCTCCAACGTGGAGGCCTTTTTTATTTGGAACAGGTGATATGAACGTTATCAGCTCCATTAGTGAGATGCAGGCGCTCTCCGAATCCGCAAGAAACAGAGGGCAGAAGATATCATTCGTTCCCACGATGGGCTATTTCCACGAAGGCCACCTGAGCCTGATGAGGGAGGGAAGGCAAGGCGGGGATGTGCTCGCCATCAGCATCTACGTAAATCCGACACAATTCGGTCCGAGCGAGGACTTCGAGAAGTATCCGCGGGATTTTGAAAGGGATAAGCGCCTGGCTGAGGGTGTGGGCGTCGATGTCATCTTCTACCCGGAAGACAAGGAGATGTACCCCGATAATTACCAGACCTATGTAAACGTCGAGAACGTGACGCAGAACCTCTGCGGGCTATCGCGGCCGGGGCACTTCCGCGGCGTCACGACGGTATGTGCAAAACTCTTCAACATCGTAAAGCCCCATTGCGCCATCTTCGGCAGGAAGGATTTCCAGCAGCTGATAGCAATCAAGAGGATGGTTACGGACCTCAACATGGACCTCGAGATTATCGGTATGCCGATAGTAAGGGAGTCTGACGGTCTTGCCATGAGTTCGAGGAACGTGTATCTGAAGCCGGATGAAAGGGCATCGGCGCTGAGTTTAAGCAGATCCCTGAAGATAGCGAAAGATATGTATGACGCGGGCGAGAGGGATGTCGCAGCAATCATGGGAAGAGTGACGAAGCATATTGAAGGACATCCGTACACGAATATCGACTATGCGAAAATCTGCGAAACAGCCACCCTTAGGGACACCGGACGTATCGGAGGTGAGGCTGTTCTCGCCCTTGCCGTGAGGGTCAACAAGACGAGACTGATAGATAATTACGTATTCGGGACCGAACTCGGCTTCTGATTATTTCGGAACGCTGGAGTTCGGATATTTCGGAAGCAGGTGGACGCAACATGCAAAGATTCATGCTCAAATCGAAACTGCACAGGGCTACGGTGACCGACGCTAACCTCCACTATGAAGGCAGCATCACGATCGATAAAACGCTGATGGCAGCCGCCGACATACTCCCGTACGAGAAAGTGGATATTTACAATGTATCGAACGGTGAGCGCTTCTCCACTTACGTGATAGAGGGGAAGAAGGATTCCGGTGTCATATGCCTGAACGG
>DATJBN010000153.1:0-5164 GCA_035515335.1 Syntrophales bacterium
TTAAGGGGTGCGCACGCATCGTCTTCCACATAGGGCGTCCCTTTCTTTCCATCAAAGACATAGTCTGTGCTTATGTGAACAATCTTTGTGCCCCGATCTTTGCATGCCAGCGCGATATTCTTCACCCCTTCCGCATTGACGGCAAAGCACTTGTCCCGGTCGGATTCACAGCCATCTACATTGGTATAGGCCGCGCAATTGACGACGACTTCGGGTTCGATCTCTGAAATGACCTCTTCACAAGACTTGATTGACGCAATGTCGAAATCTTCTATATCCCTACCCGTGACGTCATGAAAGGCAAAGAGTCTCATCATAAGATCACTTCCCAGCATGCCCTTGTGGCCCAGCAACAGAATCTTCACGAGAGACCCCCAGTCAGTATTTTACCTCTTTCAGGAAGAGGCCATGGGCCGGCGCCGTTTGACCAGCCTTCCTTCTATCTTTCGCCGCAACGATATCCGCCAGTCGAGCGACAGGAATCCTTCCCTTGCTTATATCGGCAAGGGTACCGATGACGTTCCTCACCATATGTTTGAGGAACCCATCGGCCTCTATGCTGAACTTCACTATGTTCCTTTCGTCCTTTATGATGTCAACAGCCATCACCGTTCTCACATGATTCTTGATTCCGCAATTTGAGCCGCAAAAGGACGAGAAATCAAATGTGCCAAGAAGAGTTCGGGCCGCTTCCTCCATCATTCCGATATCGAGCGGTTCATGCATGAACCAAGCATAGTTTCTTCCGAGAGCCGGACGGACGGGTCCGCAAGAGATTTGGTAAACGTATATCTTGCTCTTGGCGTCATACCGTGCATGAAAGGATGCGTCTGCCTCTTTGAGTTCATTAACTACTATGTCCCAGGGAAGAAGGCTGTTTATCCCTCTATGGAGCCCTCTTACGTCTATATCTGAATTCGTTTTGAAGTTTGCCACCTGTCCTATGGCATGAACACCGGCATCGGTGCGCCCGGAACCTATAACCCTGACATCCTCCTGGGTTATATCGCTTATCGCTTTCTCAAGAATCTCCTGGACCGTGACTTTGTTAACCTGGCGCTGCCACCCGTGATATCTTGTCCCATCATACTCCAGGACAATTTTTATATTGCGAGTCATAAATTTTGGGACTTCCTCATGGTATATACTGCATAGCGCGGATTGCCTCAAAACAAAAGGGGGGTTTTATTCCCCCCTTTTTTCACTCCGATCCTCAAGCAGCGGATTTTCACGCTTTATCGAGGGCCTCGATGGCCGGGAGGCTCTTGCCCGCAAGAAGCTCGAGAGACGCCCCGCCTCCGGTTGATATGTACGTAATCCTGTCGCTCTCGCCGGCCTTGTGAATGGCAACGTCCGTATCTCCTCCACCCACGATACTGATGGCATAGGAGTTTGCTACACTGTGGGCCAGGGCTGATGTACCCCTGCCAAAGGCATCAATCTCAAACATACCCATCGGACCATTCCATACTATCGTCTTGGCGTTGCTAAGGACCTCGGTAAACAGGGTAATCGTTGCGGGGCCGATGTCCAGGCCCTTCCATTTTGAATTGATCTCCTGCACCGGGACGATCTTTGTCTCCGCTTCCGCGGTGGCGTCTTCGGCAATGATGCAGTCGACTGGCAAATAGAATTTTATGCCCAGCTTCTTTGCCGTCTCCATTATCTCTTTTGCTTTCGGCACGAGCTCTTCTTCAAAAATGGATTTTCCGATTTCATATCCCTGGGCCTTGAGGAACGTGAAAGCCATGCCGCCTCCGATAATCATCTTATCCACCTTTTCGATCAGGTGTTCGAGCGCTTCGAGTTTGCCCGACACCTTGGAACCTCCGATTATGGCGACAAAAGGCCTCGCCGGATTATCCACTGCTTTCTTCAGATAATTCAGTTCCTGCTTTATCAGGAAACCCGCCCCGGATTCCTTGACGAACCTTATTATTCCGACATTTGACGCATGTTTTCTGTGGGCATTGCCGAAGGCGTCATCGATGTAGACATCGCCAAGGCTTGCAAGCTGCTTGGCAAATTCATCGGCATTTTTCTCTTCTTCAGAATGGAAGCGCAGATTCTCAAGGAGGACAACGTTTCCGGGTGCCATGCCGGAAACGAGCTTTTTGACATCTTCCCCAATACAGTCCTTGGCTAACGTCACCTCTTTATTAAGAAGCCTGGAGAGCCTCTTTGCAACCGGAGCAAGACTGAACTCGGGGGAAGGTTTCCCCTTCGGACGCCCCAGATGAGACATGATTACCACCTTTGCCCCTTCATCGAGGGCATAGTTGATTGTAGGAAGTGTCGCTCTTATTCTGATATCGTCCGTTATGTTCAGGGTACTGTCCAAAGGAACATTATAATCAAACCTGAACAAAACCCTTTTCCCCTTGAGATTAATCTCATCAATAAACTTCATAGATCCCCCTTTCGTAGAGCATGCAACCAGTTTAATTTTCCATCCCGGAAAAAGGACGGTTATATATATATTATGGGTGTGTTTCGGTCAAGGTGGAAATCCCGGAATCCTGAAATCCCCAATAGGATTTCCGACCCTCGTGAGGGCTTTTTCCCACAGGTACGTGTTCCGGCTGTGTCAACAACATCAATCAACAAGAATCAGGCAATAGAGGTTCTGTGTCTCCGTTTTCTCCCTGAGTGTCTCAATAAAAAAACCGCAGTTCCTGGCAGTCTGAAAGACATCGATCCCACAGGCTTCCATTGATGGTCTTGCCTTGGCGGGAAAACGGCACGGGACGCCCCCTACCTTCCCACACTCCTTACAGAGGGGACAGGGACCGGCAAGAATGGCAAAGGCCTTGTAATAACCGTCTTTAAAAAGATCACCTTCCATCGTAACGAGCGTGTCCATGAATTTCATGTTTTGCTCTCCCCTCTCTTTCGTTCTGGGGGCTTCGCGATGAAAGATTATGGCGCGCATATAGGAATCTAAAACCTTTCTCGTCTCCTCATAGGTCGGCGAATGCGGGGGACAGCAGAAACCAGCTCTATACTGGCATCCGAAAAGGCATTTCATCGCCACCCACGGGGCAGTCACAACGCTGCTGGGATGAATCACTTTAGCGTGCGTCGCACCGCCTTCCATGGCCCTTTCGCAATACTTCTCCAGGTCCGATGCTTTCATAGGTTCTCCTTCGATGGGAAATGTGATTATTGTTTGAGAGGAGTCTAAACGGGAAGGATTATTATGTCAATCCATTGTTAGATTATTATCTTCCGGGATCGCGCTATCGACGGGGGAATTCATCTCAATCTCAAATGTCAAGAATAGTTCTGTGGAGTATTGGATCTCGATCGATTTCAGTCTCGAAAAATCATTCCTCGGTCTTTGGACCTGCGGCAAATGCATCATCTTCCGATTCATCGATCCTTATCAATTCTATGACAATTGCGAGTACGGGGAGGACATGGATGAATGAGCTAAGCGTCAAACCTGTCGCAAGTCCCAAGAGCCACAGAATTATCAAAATGGCGGTGGCTATTCGAAGCATTGGATCCTCCGGAATCAAGAGACTATCATAGTTACTTATGCAAGATGAGTCCGGTGATCCGCAATAGGTTATTCCCCTATTCATGACTTCGAAAAACCTGACGCGACATCCAGCGATATTTAGGAGTAACGTTTGTAGAATTCTTTGATTTGGAGATTGTGGTACGTCTATTATCTCAAATCAGCCGGTCATTTCGATTGCCCGCCTGAATCGCAGGAGAACGGATTCTTTTCCCAAGATTGCAAAGACCTTCGGGAGTTCGGGCCCGGATGTTCTTCCCGTTACGGCAGCTCTGATCGGCAGGAAAAGTTCCTTCGACTTGAGGCCCGTCCGCTTCCGGACAAAATGGATGAGATTACGGTAGAAATCCCTTTCGGGAATGTTATTATGTTCCAGTACCTCATGGAGCGCCCTCACGACTGCTCCCGCCTCTCCTAAAACTGCCCTCGCCTCTTCGGTCATCTGACACTTCTCATCAATAAAAATATCAAGATAACCAGCGAAATCGGCAAGGGTGACAATGTTGTCTTTCACAGCCTCGACGACCCTCACAAGCCATCCCCGGTCCATCAGGTGAATGTCATGTCCCGCTTCTCTGATGAAAGGTATTAGGAGATCTGTGAGTCTCTCTATGTCAGAGTTCCGGATGTATATTGCATTCAGCCATCTCAGCTTGTCTTCATCAAATATGGCGCCGCTCCTGCCAGCCCTCTCCAGGGAAAATGCACCGATGATCTCGCCTATGGAAGCCACTTCCTTTCCGTCCACCGCCGAACCTCCGAGAAGGGACAGATAATTCACTAGTGCTTCGGACAGGATGCCTCTTTTTCTGAATTCGCGAACAGTAACAGCGCCATGACGCTTACTGAGCTTTCCGCGGTCTTTGCCGAGAACGAGTGAATGGTGGGCGAATACAGGCGGTTTAAAGCCCAGGGCTCTGTAGAGAAGAAGCTGGATCGCCGTATTGGAGAGATGATCTTCGCCGCGGATTACGTGGGTAATCTCCATGAGATGGTCATCCACTACGGCGGCGAAGTTGTAAGAGGGTACGCGATTGGAGCGGACGATGATGAAATCGCCAATTGCCTCACCCTCAAATTTCATTTCTCCCCGGATGAGGTCATTGAACTCTATGGGGCCCTTTTCCACGCTGAAGCGAAGGGCTGGTTTCCTGCCGCTCTTTTCAAATGCCTCGCGTTCTTTCTCCGAGAGGCTTTTGCACTTACCCATGTACCGGGGCATCATCTTCATGGCAAGGAGCTCACGGCGTTCCATCTCCAATTCTTCTTCCGTGCAATAGCAGGGGTAGACACAGCCGGCATCGGCGAGTTTCTTTATAAACCCTTCGTAAATCTTGAGACGCTTTATCTGATGGTATGGTCCGAATCCGCCATCCTTATCCGGTCCTTCATCCCACGTGAGAGAAAGCCATCTTAAGTCTTCCAGGATGTTCCTTTCAAAGGTTTCCGAAGTTCTTTGCTGATCGGTATCTTCTATCCGCAGGACGAAGCTTCCTCCATAGCGCCGGGCATAGAGCCAGTTGAAGAGGGCCGTTCTCGCATTGCCTACATGTAAGTCCCCCGTGGGTGACGGAGCAAACCTGACTCTCGGTTTGAGTTCTGTCATTTGCGGTCCTTTTCCTTCACGGTAACTACAGCAAA
>DATJBN010000154.1:0-6174 GCA_035515335.1 Syntrophales bacterium
TCTGCTGATAGGAGATTGATTTTAAAGATTGAGCTATACATATAAAATTTAAAAGAACAGAATCTCATTCACCTATGAGACTTGCTTTTTTACATAGGGGAATGACAGAGAGGTGTCATTCCCGCGAAAGCGGGAATCCAGACGCACTGTCATTTCTTCTCGCTCCCAACGCAGATAGAAGATTCCCAATGGCTGAGAAACTTGACGAATGTTAACGCGTATGTTAACTTACAGCTATGATTAGAAAGGTCATCTTTTATAGAACCTTGGCGGGTCGATAATTTTTTGGCAGGAGGGGAAAAGAAGTGAGTGACGTGAAGAAATATATAGCTGATAGAAAAAAGAAAGACAAAGAATTCGCCAATGGTTTCGACGAGGGTTATGAACAGTTTAAGATCGGGATCGTTCTTCGTCAAGCGCGTGAGTCTGCTGGTTTGACTCAGGAGGATCTGGCAAATCGTCTGAAGACCAAGAAAACAGCCATCTCAAGAATTGAGAACCATGCGGAAGATATCAAGCTGTCAACATTAGATCGGGTGGCGAAGGCACTGGGAAAGCGATTACAAATCCATATTGCATAGGATTACCCCCCCGCCCGCCGCAGTCATTCCCGCGCGGCCGACCCCGGCGCCGCCATATCGAAGAGGACATTGACGCTCTCGTTCAGGAAGGGCGCATACTGGTCCAGGACTTTTTGCCTCTGCTCGGAGAACGTTTCCTTCTCTTTGCTGCCGCCTTCCTTCTTTATTTCCTTGACCAAATCGGCAAGACGGATGATGCCCTTCTTGGCCGCGGCCTCTTTGTTATTTTTGAGGATTTCGAGAAACTTCGCATCTTTCGCAACGCGCGCGTGCGACCTGGCCGCCAGTGCCGCGATCAGCCTTTGATCCACAGGCGTCCAGAGGGGCGTAGTCTTCTGCAGGTTGAGAAAGGGCGCGATTGCCTGGGCCGGGAGCGGATAGTCGAGCTCCGCTTCACCGATGTCTTCGAGCGAAAACCAGCCGGGCAGAACTACATCCGCCGCCACGCCCGCCTTCTGCGTCGACTGGCCGCCGGGCAGGAAGTATAACTCCCTGGTAACCTTTATGGCGCCAAGCTCCGAGGGCAGAGGCATAACTGCCTGCACGGAACCTTTGCCGAAGGTATGGTCCGACCCGACGATCACAGCGCGGTGGTAGTCTTTCAGGGCGCCCGCTACGATCTCGCTGGCCGACGCGCTCAGGCGGCTCGTCAGTACCACGAGGGGACCCATGTAGAGCGCCTGCGGATCCTCTGCGGGAAAATTAATGAACTTGCGGTTCTTGTCGTCCGCCTTCGCTGCGGTTGAACCGTTGGCAAGAATCGTCACCCGCCCGCGGCTGTCCTTGGTTGCCACTATCCCGCCCTCGCCGATGAAAAGGCCGGCAAGGCGCACCGCGTCGGCGAGCAGCCCTCCCCCATTGCGCGACAGGTTCAGCACGATGCCGTCGACATGCTGCTGCCTGGCCTCGGCGAGAAGGTTTTTCACGTCTTCATAGCTGGACCTGCCTCCCTTCTCGCCTCCATAGAAGGAAGGAAGATCGATTATGCCGAAACGGTACACCCTGCTGCCCGCTATCCGCGTCTGGTAGGTGATCTTCGCCTCCTGCTGCGTCACGTCGATCTTGTCGCGCACGATGGTGACGTCGAAGCGCTCCGTGTGTTTTCCCTGCCGTAGGATCGTCAGGGTTACCCGCGTGCCTTTCTTGCCGCGGATCATACTGATGACGTCCCGCAGATCCATGTCGATGACGTTAACAGGCTTTTCCCCTTCCTGGGCGACGGCGATGATTTTGTCCTTCGGCTTCAGCATGCCCGACCGGTCGGCGCCGCCCCCGGGAATCAACTCTTCGATGATGGTGAAGCCGGTGTCGCTGCCGAGAAGGGCGCCGATTCCCTCCAGGGAAAGCTGCATCGAAATCCGAAGATCCTCGAGATTTTGGGGGGTCAGATAGCTCGTGTGCGGATCCAGGGCCAGGGCGAAGGCTTCGGCAAAGCTGGTAATGAGGTGCGCCGGGTCTTGTTCGGCCACACGCTTCGTCTGCAACTCGTAGCGGTGTATCTGCTGCTTTTTCGCAGCTCCCATGTCGAGGCCCGCCAGCAGGGCGTTTTCCATCTGGAATTGCACGATCTTTTTCAGGAGATCCTGCTTTTCTTTAACCGTCTTCGGATAGGGGCGTTTGTTTACGTCGATATTCAGCTCCACCGTTTTGTCGAGCCGGAACTTCGGCCCCAGAATCTTTTTGACGATCGCCTCGTTCTCCCGCGCCCGCGTGACGAGCAGATTGTAAACCGGCTGCAGCGAGCTGCAGTCGCCCTCCTGCGTGCTTGTGAACAGGACCTGCAGGAGCGGCCTGAGCGACGAGAGATCGGACTCGTAAAGCAGTGTTCTGGTGGGGTCGAGATGCTTGATCATCTGGTCGACGGCATGCGTCTGGATCTCTTCGGTCATACTCTGCATCGCATAATGCTTGGCCTGGAAATCTTCCATCAGCTCTGGAAGGCGGCTGCAGGTAAGGTTTTCCGCCGCCGCTGTGTGGGGCAGGAGCAGGATCGTAATCAGGATCAGAAGCAGGAAGTAGAACCTGCCCCCCATTGTCATTCCTGCGAAAGCAGGAATCCAGTCTTTTCTTCTCTTTGTCATTTCGGTGAACCGAAGCCCTGAGTAATGCGAAGGGTCAGTGAGAAATCCATGTCCCGAGCGAAGAGAGGGATCTAAGGCCGTTCGCATCTTACATTTTGACTTATTCTGCCCTCGTCCCATCGAATCCTCGACCCCTTTGTCTTATTTTGCACTTTGCATTTCCCCTTTTGCATTTATGGTGCCCTCTGCTCCCTGCCTGAGAAATCATGCGGTAGCGACGATAGAAGGGTAGAAGTATTCTGTCAAGGTCTTTTCTTTCTTCTTGTCATTTCGAGACGCAGTGACAAACCTTATTTTTAGTCACTTTACACTTTTCACTACCAGGCCGCGGTGAATGCGCTCGCTACCGAATTCGGCGGCAGGCTTCAACGATAACCTAATTCTTCGAAAAATCCCTTGACTGATTCCGCAGGGAGATATATTTTTTGCTTATCTTGGGGCGAAATAGCAAGAGATTCTTAGCCAATGAGCGGCATTATGAAAACTGATGAATTGATAAGACTAAAACACGAAGAGATCTTGCGCATCGCTGCGCGATATGGTGGTCGCAACGTGCGCGTGTTCGGTTCGGTGGCCAGAGGTGACGCTGACGAGCTAAGTGATATTGATTTTCTCGTAGATATGGAAGCGGGGCGAAGCTTATTGGATTTGGGCGGACTGCTCATGGATTTACAGGCGACACTTGGGCGTAACGTGGATGTAGTTACGGAACGTGGTCTCAAACCGCGCATTCGCGAAAGGGTTTTGAAGGAGGCCATAGAGACATGAGGGATCCCAAGGACGTCTTCGCGATATGCTGGAAGCCATCGACAATATAGACCGGTATGCCATACAGGGCAAGGCGGCCTTTGAGAGTAATGAGCTCATCCAGAGTTGGATTGTCCGCCACCTTCAGATTATCTGTGAAGCGGCGCGGATTATGCCGAAAAGCTTCTCAAGGAGATTCTTGCAATAATACTTGACCATCAAGTTGCCGATTCATGAGATGATCATAGAAAAGGATTATCTGCTCATCCTCTCAAGTTTCCCCCGCACCAGATCGACATGTTCCTTGAGCTTGTATACTTCGTCGAAGAAGGCGAGGGGGACATGGATGTTGTTGATGGCCGCTTCGATCTTATCGATGCTTTCATGATAGCCTGATATATCCACCGGGTCACGATTCGTCAGCATCTCCAATTCCAATTCCTTGAGTTCCCTGTACCATCTGTGGAATTTCCGGCGGTGCCGCCAGGAGTACAGCCAGGGGATGCTGCGAATTATGGGGATCAGGATTATGGCTGCGGGGATCGCATACAGGATCGTGCGGTCGACGAATGCGGCTATGCCGAAGGGAAGGTAGTCGAGGAGGAACGGCCGCCCCGATTTGTAGAACCTCTCCGCGTAATTTGATGAAGGGAAGCTGAGCTCTTTGGGCGAGGGGAATTCGCCCTTCTTGTTCACCCAGCCCGCGTTGCTGTGAATCTCGACTGCGGCATCGAGGAGGAGATACTGCAGGGCGGGGTGCAGGTCCTTGCGCACGATGAGGCTTGTCGTTACTGCGAGGAGGTGGACGTCATCGGAGGGTATCTTCCTGTAGATATCCAGTATGCCCCTGGGCAGGACGACGTGCGAGAGCGCGGGGATGAGGCGGGTGTAGGCCTCGGCCTGCCTGAAGCTCAGGATCTTCACCTTCGGGGAATAGAGGAGTTCCTTGATGAGGGGATTGTCCTCCGTGCCGATCATGATTGCCGCATCCACCTTGCCATCGAGCAGGGCCTTGATGGCGGGGGGGCCGGCGAGGTCGAGGAGCACGGTGGGCGGAGCGGCGCTGTTGTTCAGTTTGAGGAGGTCGATGGCGAACTGGCGCGCCCCGCTTCCCTCCGCTCCGATCACGATCCTCTTCCCTTTGAGTTCGGCTATGTAGTCCAGGTTCTTTTCGCTCCGGTAGAAGACCCAGAGGGGCGAATAGCCTATGGCGCCTAAGGAGACGAGATTGTCCGCCTCTCCCGGTGCGGCGGTGCCGTCCTGGACGAAGCCGCAATCGACACGGAAGGATTTGTCGGTGAGACGCTTGAGATTCTCTACGGAGCCTGAAGATGGGAGGAGGTGAAGGTCAATCTTCTGGCGCGCGAGGATGTCTTTGTAGTGCTCGCCGAAGACGTCGTAGGTCCCGTGTTCGAAGCCCGTGGTCATGATGAGGCTTCTGGGCGCCTCGAAATGACGGACGATGATGAGGCATATGATGGCGATGATGACAAGCGCAACGAGGGTCGTGAGGGCGAGGTGATTGGAGATATAGGGACTGATTATGTGTCTGGGCTTTTTTTGCTGGGGCATAGGCCTATTATAGATGCAAAATGCAAAATGCAAAATGGAAAAAGGCTAAGATCCCTCTCTTCGTTCGGGACATGGATTTCTCAGGCGCGGCGTTTACACTGAGCATAGCGAATGTGCCTCTTCCTTCGAAATGACAGAAAGAACAGGGGAAAGGGGAGGTCCGTCACACTGCGATGATTATTTGTACCATCGATGTTATTCTATGTCACGGTTTATGAGGCTGTTATTTTGGATCAGGAATTGATAGAGCGCGACATATTTTGATCGCGAGTCTATCCGATATCTCCGTGTGACGGGGAACAGCCTCGATCTTTCCGGTATTGGGATTGATCCAAAGAGAGTGTGCACTACCCTCGCGTTTCAGAGAACAGCCGAAGCGCCGGAGGTGTTTCAGCAGTTCATTCCTTTTCATCCCACAGAAACCATTTCTCTTGTGGCATCTTCAGGAATGCCCCGCAATGCATCTTCCCTTCTATCTTCCAGGATCAAATTAATAGCTTCAGACAGGTTTTTCAGACATTCATCCTTTGTTTTGCCCTGTCCGTTCGCACCTGGAATTTCTGGGCAGTATGCAATGAACCAGTCCCCGTCTCGTTCGACTATAGCTGTGAATTCATTACGCATAGTATTTACTCCTGTATTTCCTTATTATCATCGCTTCCTCTCGCTGGTCAAGACCTCAATTATTGCTGTTCATGCCGCCCTGTTCTTCTCAGCAATGACGTCAGTATAGTGGCAAATTACTGGATCCCCGATTCCCCGATTAGCAATTTGAAGCTCTCCGCAGCAAGCTGCGGAGAATCTTCGATCCTTAAGGAATAATTATGTTCCCCATTCGATCGCTTACCGCGCGGCCAGCCGCGGGGTATGCGCTTGCTGCCGGATTCGGGGACAGGCTTGCGGGAATGACGACAAAAGGCAGTGGACAGGGATCAAGAACAAATGCAAAAGGCAAAGTGCAAAAGTCAAAATGGAAAATGGAAAAAGACTAAGATCCCTCTCTTCACTCGGGACAAGGATTTCTCCCTTCGGTCGAAATGACAGAAGAAGGCCTGGATTCCCGCTTTCGCGGGAATGACACCTCTCTGTCATTCCCCTATGTAAAAAAGCAAGTCTCATAGGTGAATGAGATTCTGTTCTTTTAAATTTTATATGTATAGCTCAATCTTTAAAATCAATCTCCTATCAGCAGA
>DATJBN010000155.1:0-3874 GCA_035515335.1 Syntrophales bacterium
AATGAGCATTACTATCACCATCAAGGGCCTCTGATTGTTAAGAGATGACTTATAAGGATATACCGGCTCCTCGGCTTTTCCCACGGCCAGGCCCAACTCAATTAGAATAAGGCGGATACCATTCAGTGCATGGAAAGCAAAAAGCACAAAGACACAGAATTCACCAAGTTTCAAAATGGGATTTTGCAAGATCTTCATTGCTGCCGCCCAACTGTCCGGGCCACAAATCCTGACGGAGCTTGCAAATATATGCATGATGAAGAAGAGAAGAAGACCAAGTCCTGTGAGGCGGTGTAAAATATACAGATACCGCTCTAAGCCCCAGCGTCCACCGCCGAGCCACCCAACTATCCCCAAATGGTTGTCGAATTGTTTGTTTGCCATCTTTCTTCCCCCTAATATTTGCGTTCTACCGGCTTCCATTTTGTGATCGTCACCGGCTTATAAGAAAGTTTCGGTCCCGTTTCGCTGTAGGTAACGAGTGTGTGCTTGAGCCACTTATCATCGTCGCGAGTCGGGAAATCGTAGCGGGCATGTCCTCCCCTGGACTCTTCTCTGGTCAGCGCTGCATAGACCAGCATTTCGGCAAGGTCGAGGAGATTCTGCACCTCCATCGAATTCATCAGGTTCGTATTGTAGACAGCTCCCTTATCTGCAATGGAAATATTCTTATAACGCTCTTTCAGCTCCCTCACCTTCTTTAAACCTGCTGTCATTTCTTCGCCCGTGCGGTACACACCTACATACTTGTCCATCGCTTCCCGCAACTCTCTCTTGATGTCGTACAGGTTTTCCGTACCTTTCTTCTGAAGGAGATCTTCATAGATATGTTTGGACTCCAGACGTACCTGCTCCTGGGGAACATCTAACAGAGTAGGATTGCACTTAATATATTTAGCGATCTCCTCCCCTGTAATTCCTCCCCAGACGAGGCATTCCGCTGTGGAATTGCAGCCGAGACGATTGGCGCCGTGCATGGAGTGACAGGCTACTTCTCCGGCCGCCCATACTCCCTTCATCTTGGTGGCGCCGTTTACGTCCGCTTCAATGCCGCCCATGCTGTAGTGGGCGACAGGTCTCACGGGAATAGGCTCAAGGATCGGGTCGATTCCACGATACTTTATACAGACTTCACGGATTAATGGGAGCCGTGAATTGATCTTCTGAGCTCCCAGATGCGTCAGGTCAAGCTGGATATAGTCCAGACCCGCCGGCCCCTCGAATCCTCGACCTTCTTTAATCTCCGTAATCATGGACCGTGAGACGATGTCGCGCGGCGCCAGCTCCATGAACTTTGCGGCGTACTTTTGCATCAGACGCTCACCCTTATTGTTCTTCAGGTACCCGCCCTCACCTCGGCACGCCTCCGTCATGAGGATACCGCTGGGAACTAACCCCGTGGGGTGAAACTGGAGGAACTCCGGATCCTCAATGGCCAAGCCTGCCCTGTAAGCTATGGCATGGCCATCACCGCTTACGGTCTGAGAATAGGTGGTAAATCCATAAAGGGTGCCCAGCCCGCCCGAGGCGATCAGCATGGCCTTCCCCCTGATGACCATGAATTTGCCTGTTGCCAAGTCAATTCCAGTAATTCCGGCAAAGACACCGTCTTTATGAAGAATCGCGGTAGCAAAGAATTCATCATAACGATCAAAATTTTTGTACTGCATAAAGGTGTCATAGAGAGTCTGCACCTCAAAGAAACCCGTTTTATCCGCCGCCATTGTGGCTCTCGGATAGGTGTGCCCTCCGAACGGACGCTGCATGACCCTGCCGTCCGGTCGTCTTGACCAGGGCATCCCCCAGTGATCAAGGAGCAGTATTTCTTTAGGACTGGTTTCGACGAAGCGATCAACCACGTCCTGATCGGCCAGGAAGTCGGCACCTTTAACGGTGTCCCAAGCATGAAGCTCCAGGCTGTCTCCGTCTTCCTCTCTCATGACAGCCGCAGTGCCTCCTTCGGCACACACTGAATGGGGACGCTGAATCTGAACCTTCGATACAAGGGCAATATTAATCGAGTCCTTTGATTTCCGGGCGATCTCCACCGCCGCTCGAAGCCCGGCCAATCCCGTTCCAAAAATCAAGACATCGTGTGTAACTGTTTCCACTCCATTTGTCTTCATATTTTCTACCATCCAATTGTCTAAGTTGTGAAAATAAATTGAAGGTGTCTTGCGAGATCACCCCTTTTTATATTTCTTGACATTTTCGATATAAAGATCATTCCCCTTCGTGTCATTGATGACGATGACGGGAAAATCAACTACCTCAAGTCTACGGATGGCTTCAGGTCCCAAGTCATCAAAGGCTATCACTTCCGCCTTTTTCACAGTCTCGGCCACGAGTGCGCCTGCGCCTCCTGTCGCCGCAAGATAGACACAGCCGTACTTCTTCATCGCGTCTTTAACGTTTGCATCCCGTGGACCTTTCCCGATCATAGCCCGCAGGCCCTTTTCCATAAGCCTCGGGGCATACGCATCCATGCGGTAGCTCGTCGTAGGGCCGGCGGAGCCTATGGGCCGTCCGGGGGGTGCCGGCGTCGGCCCCACATAGAATATAACCGCTCCGTTGACATCAAAGGGGAGGGGCTTATTGCTGTCGAGCAGGTCAACAAGCCTTTTATGGGCTGCATCCCGACCCGTATAAATCACACCCGTGATGAGAACCTTGTCCCCTGCCACAAGTGCATCTACGTCTTCTCTTTTAAGAGGTGGCTTAAGTATCTTCAATGTTCTTTTCCTCCTTTAAAAGTCGATCTCTGCATGCCGGCTTGAATGGCAGTTGATGTTAACAGCAAGAGGAAGGCTCGCAATGTGGCAGGGCTGCATGATAATTTTCACGTCGAGGGCCGTAATCCTTCCTCCCAAACCCGCCGGACCGATACCCAAGTCGTTTATCTTCTTGAGCATGCTGAGTTCCATGTCCGCCAGCTCGGGGTCCGGATTCCTTTTTCCGATCGGATCAAGAAGGGCCTTCTTGGCGATGATCGCTGCCCTCTCAAATGTCCCGCCGATGCCGACACCGACAATTATTGGCGGGCACGGATTTGCCTGCGCTTCCCATACCCTCTGGACAACAAAGTCCTCGATACCTTTCCTGCCATCGGAGGGTCTGAGCAT
Organism: Syntrophales bacterium; assembly: GCA_035515335.1. Lineage (GTDB taxonomy): Bacteria > Desulfobacterota > Syntrophia > Syntrophales > UBA2185 > Fen-1135. Next base: position 3,123 of record DATJBN010000155.1, read on the forward strand.
GGTTACCCTGCTCATATTTTCACTGCCGCCCCCCTTGGCACAAAAAACTATCTTGAGTTTGTCCCCCTTAACGATGTCACAATGAATGATAGCGGGTGTGTTATCTCCTGTATTCTTCCTGGTTAAAGGGTTACAGGCCGACTTGCGGAGATATGCATCCCCATAAGCCTCTCTCGTAGCCTCGTTCAAGGCATCGAAGAGAAGGCCCCCCTTGATCTTCACTTCATCGCCGATCTCGACAAAGAACACTGCCAGTCCGGTGTCCTGACAGAGGGGTATCCTCTTATCCTTCGCAATCTCTGCGTTCTGGATAAGCTGGTTCAGGGTCTCTTTCCCGAGAGGAGATTCCTCTTCGGCGAGCGCCTTCTTGAAACTCGCCATCAGGTCATCGCCGGCGATAAAAGCCGCTTCCATGATGGCTGCCTTCACCTTTTTCTTCACTGTGTTAAAAGGAATGGAACGCATCTCGACCTCCCTTCCAATTCTATCCGACATCTACCAACACTTGTCCAACCGGCACTGCATCGCCGGATTTCACATAAATACCCTTTACCTCTCCGTCAATCGGAGCCGGGAGAGGATTCTGCATTTTCATGGCCTCCAGGACCACGACTGGCTCTCCTGCCTTCACCTTGTCACCAATGTTACATTTGACCTCAACTATAATTCCCGGTAGGGGCGCTGTTACGGAGCCGGGACCCGCGTTCACTGTAGAATGCATCTGTTACAATTCCTCCCTTTCTATCCGATAT
>DATJBN010000156.1:0-16558 GCA_035515335.1 Syntrophales bacterium
AAAGCATTGCCTATCCCTGCCGCAACTATCTTCCCTTTAAGATTGATTCCTTTCGTTTCATCATCCACTGAAGCCATGGGTGCTTCTGCCATAGCCAAGTCTTTGCTATTTGCACTCGCCGAATGCGGCTTGTCACTGTGCGCAATATTCTGGGCCGTCTCTTTCGGTGATGTACCGTTCTCAGGCCCTTGCATAAATCTGATGGAAGATGCCTTTCCCCTTTGACCACCAGTCTCTTTTGCAGAACTCGCATCATCTGTTTCAGCGACTGTCGGTTCTCCCTGAGGGGATTGGTCCTTTCCCGAAATGTGGGGCGTGGTTTTTTCTTCCGCCGGGGCAAATGAAACTTGTCCGCTTGAAGCCTTTTGCAGTGAATATCCGGTTCTCGCTGAGCCTTCTCTTCCGCTCAGAAGTGATTCCGCGGCCACATGTCCTTTCGTATTTGTGAGTGAGAATAATCTCCCGAGAACGGAACCGGCTAGTGCAGTTCCGTCTTCATCGGGTGCGGAAGTGTGATTGGCAAGGTAAGCAGAGGAATCGTCTTTCTTGGCGTCACCATTCTCTAGCAGAGAACGCGAACTCTTCTCATCGAGCAATTTCGCAAACGAAAGCGCTCCTCCTATAAGATCGAATAGGCCCACCGCACCGTTAACCCCATTTCCTTTTTTCCTGACGTAGGCCGGGCCGGACGCTGCGGTCTGGTCACCGGAATTTCCTTTTAACGTTACCTGGGCTGTTGGAGAATCCATGTTGTCCCCTGCATTTTTTATAATCATCCCCGAGCAAGAGACATGCCACGGTATACGCCAATTGAATTATGAACAAATATAATATCTTATAAGGGAGCCGGGTTTGCATCGGTCTTCTGGAGGGTAAATATTGCCCAGCCATCTCATGGGCGAATCGAAAAAAAATACCTGCCTGACGATGAACAAAAATACGACCGGATATTTCCGTCCTGTAAACGGGTCAGATGGCCGACTTATAGAAAGGAGGAGAAGCGTTTCTTGGATTTGGATAGAATATTTCGGTCCGAAACGAAGACCGGGCCTGTCTGCACAGGCTGAATACCTTGCAGAGGTAATTACATGCCGGCTATTACCTTGGTTATGTCTGCCGCTTTCTCGGGGCTGAGTTGTCCCCACACGGCGCCCGCTTTTTTGATGTTCATCTGCATGATGATTCTTGCCGCCGTTTTGCTGTCCATTTTGTTTAAGAGGGCCCCGACTTTTTCGGCAGGCGCTGCTTCATATTCCTTAGCCAGTTCTTTGAATCTTGCGCTATCTTCGGCCTTAGTAGATTCCTGCGATGATGTTATTGTTCTCTCTCTGCCTTGGAGCAACTGTATCCGCGTTGCAATCTCGCTCTTCAGCGAATTGATCTTCTTCTCTTCAAAGCGAATCGAATTTTCCCTGTTCTCCAGTTGCCTCCGTCTTTCCTCCAACTGTGCCATGAGACTTCTTTCCGCAGACAATGCGTCTACGGCTACATCCCTCGTCTCCGGGCTCAACGCTCCTTGTGCTGCCGATTCCGCTAGTGCCTCGTTCGTGCTCCATAACGCGTGGCCGGAGGTTTGCGAAGTTTTAACAAATCCCCCCAGGGCGAATATCTTCGCCAGAAAAAGAACCACAACAAGAACTTCAATTACGACAATCACTTTTTTCATTTTTTCATCCCAGTGCCGAATTTTATTATCGCAAATTCATCGAGTTCTTTGCGATCCTTGGCAGCTGCCTCGGAGATATAAGCAGCCATCTTCTTGTCCCGCAGTGCCTCCATCGTCTTCTTTCTCTTGACCGCCTCCAGAAGGTCCTGTCTCTTCACGCTCACTTCGTCCTTTAGCCCGGAGACGACGGCTTCCTGTTTTTCTTCCTTGCACTTCAGATATTCGATGAACATAAAGTGCCGTTCAATGGCATCCGGACTCAGCGAGTTTTCCTGCATCTTTGCCAAATGCCTGATCAGATTCTTTCTTTCTCTCTGCAAGTCATTCAAGATATCGATTGCCGTCTGCAGCCGCTTCAGCGAATCCGCCAATGAGAGCTGACACTGCTCTTCTATCTGCAGCCTATAGTTTAAAACAGCCTCGAGCTCAAATCGAAACATAAAGGCCTGTCCTACGCGAAGAGGGCCAGCATATCCTTTCTGCTTTCTTGAAAACCCACTTTTTCATCAATCGCCTGCATAAGAAAGCTGTTCACCTTGCCGATCATGCTGATAGCATAATCCACTTCCGGGTTGCTGCCCTTTACGTAGGCCCCTATGTTTATCAGATCCTCAGCCTTCCTGTACGTCGCAAGGATGTTCAAGATCTGGTTGGCCCTAGCCTTGTGTTCGCCGTCCACGATGTCATTCATAACCCTGCTGATGCTGCTCAGGACGTCCACTGCCGGGTAATGATTCTTCGCCGCAAGACTGCGGGACAGAACAACATGCCCGTCCAGAATGGATCTCGCTGCATCCGCAATTGGCTCGTCAAAGTCATTACCCTCAACCAGGATTGCATACAGGCCCGTTATGCTCCCCTTGCCCTCGACGGCCCCGACGCGCTCCAGAAGCTTCGGCATGAGGCTGAATACCGAGGGGGTGTACCCTTTTGTTGTGGGCGGTTCACCTATGGAGAGACCGACTTCCCGCTGTGCCATGGCAAATCTCGTGAGGGAGTCAACCATGAGGAGTACGTCTCTGCCCTGATCCCTGAAATACTCAGCGATGGATGTCGCCACATACGCCGCTCTCATTCTAATGATGGGATGCGTATCCGACGTTGCCACGACGACCACCGACCTTTCGAGGCCTTCTTTGCCCAGATTCTTTTCGAGAAACTCACGAACCTCCCTTCCCCTTTCACCTATAAGCCCGATCACATTCACGTCAGCTCTCGTATTCTTTGCCATCATCCCGAGAAGAATACTCTTGCCGACGCCCGACCCGGAAAAGATCCCCATCTTCTGACCCTTGCCGCACGAGAGAAGACTGTTTATAGACCTTATCCCCAAGTCCATCACGTCCGTAACCCTCTTTCTCCAGAGCGGATTGATGGGGCTGAAATAGATCGGGTATTCGGTCTGAAACTCGATCGGGCCCTTTCCGTCAATAGGATTTCCCATGCCGTCAATCACCCGGCCCAGAAGACCCTTGCCCACTCGGACATCTGCCCTCTTGCCGAGCGAGACGATCTTAGAGCCAGGTCCTACGCCTCGTATGCCTTCCAGGGGCATCATGAGGACCTTGCCCGTCTTGAAACCTACAACCTCAGCGCTTAAGGGTTCGCCCTTGCCGTCAGCATAGATTTCACACATCTCCCCGATCGAGGTGCAGGGTCCTTTCCCTTCGACGACAAGTCCGATCACCTGACTCACCTTTCCGTAAACCTTGATGGGGTTCGCCTGTTCGACACGCCTCTTGTACTTGGCAAAATCAAACACCATTCCGGCCGCTGCCTCGTTCATTTTCTATCCCCAACCTACCTCTTGCCGGACACGGCCTTCCTGACTTCATTAAGTTGTTGTTCAAGTCGCGCGTCCACTTCTCCGGATGATGTATCGATTACAACGCCGCCTCTCCTGACGCTGCTGTCCTCGACTATAGACATGTTTCTTATATCGTCTACCACGCCGATCAGTCCCGGGTTCAACTCCATCATGTATCGATAGTCTTCAGGATTGAGCCTGACTACAATCCCTTCCTTGTCTATGACTTGTTCTATAGCGCTTCTGAGGACGCCGTGAACTACATCCCTGTTCGTGGATATCTCGCGGTTGATGACTTTTTCCGTTACCGAAAAGACAAGGTCCAGAATCCTTTCTTCGTTTTCTTCGAAACAGCCCTTTTTTAATCTGTCCAATTCTCTCATGCAATTTGTAACGGCCTCCATAGCCCCAGACGCCCTCCTTCTTTCGTCATCCGCACCGGTCCTCAGACCTTCGGCAAATCCCTTGGCATAGGCTTCACTCTCTGCTTTTTCTTGCTTTGAGGATAGACCTGCGTGATTTGAAGCGCTCCCTGTTTTCCCCTTCTTCCCGTCGCTACGACTCGCATCCCCCTTACCATGGGAGTAAAATCTTACGAATTCCTTCTTCCTGCCTTGAGATGAACTTACCAGATCAACGTTCTCGGATTTGATCACCTTCTCAGACAAACTGGTCGCCCCCTTCGCCACGCATAATGACTATCTTCCCTTCACCTTCCAATTTCTTCGTCGCGTCGATGATGATCCTCTGGCTCTTTTCGATCTCAGAAAGTCTAATGGGCGGCATCATCTCTATATCTTCTTTCAGCATCTCTGCCCCGCGTTTGGACATATTCCTGTATACGACTCCCCTCATCTCCTCATCGACAATCTTTAGCGCACGGCCCAAGTCCTCCGTGGAGACTTCTCTCAATAACTCTTGGATACTCCTGTCATCCAACTTGAGAATATCTTCAAATGTGAACATCTTCTTGCGTATCTCTGCCGCTATTTCCGGAACATTTTCGTCCAAGCTTTTCATGACGGCGTTCTCGGTAGTCCGGTTCATCTTATTCATTATTTCAGCGACCTTGACGACTCCACCGGCTTGCAGGTTGCTAACGCCGCCGACAATGATCTCCTTCTCCAGGGTCTTGGCGATGTCGGCCACGAACTCATGGGGAACGCTTTTTAATGTAGCCATCCTCCTGACGATGTCGCTCTGAAGCTCGGGCGAAAGCCCTTCAAGGATGTTAGCGGCCTGATCGGTTCCCATATAGGAAAGGATCAGGGCGATTGTCTGGGGATGCTCGGTTTTGGTGAAGTCTATAAGAATCTGCGGGTCTACCTCCTGCAGCTTCTGCATCAAAGGATTATTGTAAGACTCGGCTGGCGGCGCAGTCCTCTCGATATTGACCAGAATATCGTGAGCAGTATCCGCGCCCGCAGCCTTGACAATCAGATTGCGCAAAGTATCACCGTGAACGGGCAGGACGCCTCCCCTCTGCCTTGCCAAGATACAGAACTCTCTTGCTACGTTGCAGACCTCTTCCATGGACACACTGTCGAGGCGGCTCATATGCTTGCCTATCCGTTCAATCTCCGCTGGGTTGAAATTCTTCATCACCCTTGCGGCGATTTCCTCGTCCAAAGACAACAGGAGTATTGCTACTTTTTCGTCATTCATGTGTTCGGTGATCTGTCCGCTACCTTAACCAGATTCTCAATAATTCGGCAAACCGTCTCGCGTCGGCGCTCGCCATCTGTCTGACGAGGTCGGTTTCCGCCCCTGTTGTTTTTTCGCCGAGAGCCACAGATGTCGCAGGCCCTTCGAGTTCACCCGCTGTCGGCGCAATGGCCTCCCGAGAGGCATATTCCTGCATCTTCCCCCGTGTCATCAGCATATTGATGAGCGGCTTCACGGCGATAATTACCAATAGGAGACCCACGATCATCACGACGTATTTCATTATCGGATAGAAAACTGGGTAAAATACGGTTATCTTCTCCTGCCACGTCTCCTTGCCCGCCCCTGCTTCAAGATCAGCCCTGTTGAAGGGTATGTTGGTAATTATGACCTGGTCGCCCCTCTTAGCGTCGAACCCAGCAGCCTTCTTAACCAACTCTTCCAAGTCGGCAAGTTCCTTCTTTGAGCGCGGCTGGAATTCCTCAGCCCCCTTATCATTTTTCACATAAGGCCCGTCTACGAGCACTGCCACCGAGAGCTTCTTGATATCGCCTGTAGGCATTACAGTCTTGCTTACGACCTTGTTGATCTCATAGTTTACGACTTCATCCATCCGTTCACTGCCTGTTCCCGGCTTCACCGCGGCCGTGGCAGCTGCGCCCTGTTTCCCGCCTACAGGAGTGATTGTCGACTGGCCTCCCGTTGCAGTCGAGGCAGTGCTCGATTTTTGAGACTGTCGCTGCGTGCTTCTCACGACCGGCTCTTCGGGGTCATACTTCTCCTCGGTCTTTTCAGTAATCCGGAAATCAAGATCTGCGGATACCCTGACTACGGCCTTGCCTTCACCCACTACCTTTTCCAGCATGGATTGGACCCTGGTGGTCAAATCCTTCTCGACATTCCGCTGATATTCGACCTGGGAATTGGAAAGCCTTGCCAATTTCGATTCATCCTGTATCTTGGAAAGCACTTTGCCGCTGTTGTCGACTACCATCACGTCTGCGGGACTCATCCCTTCAACACTACTAGCCACGAGGTGAACGATGCCTTCTATCTGTGGCGGGCGCAGGATTCGTCCCGCTTTCAACTTTACAATGACGGAGGCCGTGGGCTTTTTCTGGTCCTCCACGAATAGGGATTTCTTCGGCATGACCAAGTGGACCCTGCTCTGCTGTATTTCGTCGAGACCGTTTATCGTTCTTGATAGTTCGCCTTGAAGAGCCCTCTGATAGTTTAGCTGCTGGACAAACTCTGTGGCCCCGAGAGGCTTGTTGTCAAAGATCTCAAAACCGACGCCTCCGCCCTGAGGCATTCCCACGGACGCTAGTTCCATCCTAAGCTCAGAAATCTTCTCGGAGGGGACGAGTATCGAATCACCGGCAGCCGATACTTTATAGAGCACCTTCTTCTCCTGGAGTCTGGCGATAATATTTCCCGCATCTTCAGAGTTAAGATTCGAGAAAAGCACCCGATACTCGGGCATGCTCGTCCAATAGATCATCGTGCCGATTCCGATAATGGTGATAGCGGCGATGGCAAGAAGAGACAATCTTCTTCTCGGCTCCAAGGTATTGAAGCCTTTCCATGTCTGCGTAAGAACCTCGGTAGGATTTTTCATAATATTTGCCGTGATTTTTTAGGCTAGGATCAGACCTGCATTCTCATCACTTCTTGATAGGCCTCAAGAATCTTGTTCCGCACTTGTATCATCTTCCGGAACGATAGATCGGCTTTCTCCAGGGCTATCACTGCATCATGGATGCTCCCTGAAGTCCCCATTTCCACCTTCGTAATAGCCTGATCAGCATCCAGCTGAAGCTGATTGATTTCATTTACCTTGTCCTTGAGAATCGCGAAGAATTCAGACTCGCCTTTCTGACTTATGTCCCTCCCTTTTCCGACCCCTGTCGAAGGCTGGAGCGCATCGCCTCTTATCGTTACATCGCTCATCTAAGAATTACCTCCTGCATCCAGCTCGCGAGTTTCTATTTCCCCATTTCCAGTGTCTTGACAGCCATGTTCTTCGAGGTGTCAAATGCCGTAACGCACGCCTCATATGCCCTGTTCGCGAGCATCATATCCACCATCTCCGTTACGGAGTTTATGTTCGGCATGGCTACAAACCCCTTTTCATCCGCATCCGGATGGCCGGGATTGTGCATCATCTTGACGGCCTCCGCGTCGGGCGCCTCTTCAACGCCGTCAACCTTTACCGACTTTACGGCATCCTTAAGCTGAGAATTGAAGCTACTGCCGACTTCTTCGGACGAGAAAACCACGACCTTTCTTTTGTAAGGTCCTCCTTCCGGCGTTCTCGTTGTATTAATGTTGGCAATGTTGCTCACTATAACGTCCATTTTCGCCCGCTGCGCTGCGAGCCCATCTCCACAGATTTTAAAGGGCGTGAAGAAATCCATTCTACCTGACCTCGTTAAAAATTATTTTGATGCTTTTCAGCTTTCTCGTCAAAAGCTCAAGTGATGTATTGTACATTAGATGATTCTCTGCCAGATTTGTCATCTCGGTATCAATATTCACTCTTTCTCCCGAATCAACGACCTCTGAATCCATTGAGCCGGTGTTCGGAAACTGGCCGCTGAAATGCTTCTTATCGGTAGTCGCGAGACGCCTCTGCATCTCTTCCCCAATGATACCCTTGAATTCCAGGTCCTTAGCCGTGTACCCCGGGGTATCGATATTTGCTATATTCGATGTGATTATCTGGTGTTTTTGAGAGCAGAAATTGAGTACGGACGAGAGAAGTCTCATCGTCTTGTCAAATTGGAAATCCATCAGCCCTCCAAAAGTTTATCAACACTCACTACGATAGTTGCAAATGACATACCAAAATGTGAAGAATTAGCGCATGTCGAGCATATAGAGTTAAACATTCATGAAAGGTAGTCACGGCTTCCCATTCTCGACAACCCACTTGGCCTCGCCACAATGGCCAGAGCCCCGTCTTCATATATGTTTCACGTTGTCCCAGCCCGGTGATTGCCCTGTGCTTTTCCCGCAGAAATAGTTGAATCGGATGGGGTTGTGAGGACAGCGAGCGGGAAAAAATTTCCTCCTGAGCAGACATCCCTCAAATAAACTCAGTGAGGTACCCCATCTTGCAGCTCTATCATCGATTTAAGACGGCCGGAACAGGTGGAGCCGCTCAAAAACCGGCTTTTGCATCAGTCCGGCATTTTTTTGACCTTGCAACTCATAAATTCGTCATTTTGTACTCATTGAGCTTGTTTCGCATTGTCCGAACACTTATGCCTAGGATCTTTGACGCCTTCGTCTTATTCCCGTTCACTTCCTTCAATGTGTTAAAAATGAGGTTCTTTTCCACCTCCCATAATGTAGAGCCTTGGGGCACTACATCGGGCGGATCAGCACCAGGCATTTCGCCTCCCTCAAGGCAGAGATGTTCTTTTCGTATAGTCCCTTTGTCAGCCATCAATACGACCCTTTCGATGACATTCTCGAGTTCTCTCACATTGCCGGGCCATGAATGGTTCTGCAACAACGCCGCCGCCTCAGCGGATAAAAGAGGGGTCTGCCTGCCTGATAGCTCTCCGTATTTTTTGAGAAAATATTGACAGAGCAAGGGTATGTCGCCCGTTCTGCTCCTCAGAGGCGGTATATGGACAGGAATAACGTTCAACCGATAAAAGAGGTCTTCTCTGAACTTCTTTTCAGAAATGACCTTTTTCAGGTCCGAATTTGTTGTGGCGATGATTCTCACGTCTACGGGAATCGTCTCCCTTCCTCCCAGCCTGTCAATTTCTCCCTCTTGGATCGCCCTCAAGAGCTTCGCCTGCAACTGCATATCCATCTCGCTTATCTCATCCAGAAGCAGGCTGCCTCCGTCTGCCATTTCGAATTTTCCCAATCTCCTCTGCATGGCGCCGGTGAACGCTCCCTTCTCATATCCGAACATTTCACTTTCCAAAAGAGTATGCGGAACCGCCGCGCAGTTGACGGCCACAAAGGGCATGGAAGCCCTGTTGCTGTGACGATGGATATACCGCGCGAACAGTTCCTTGCCGGTGCCGCTCTCACCCTGAAGCAGGACGCTGGACTTGCTTCTTGACACGCACTTGAGCAGTTCGAGTGTGGCAAGCACTTTCTTGTCGCAGGTTACTATCTCCTTCCCTGACGACTGTGCTTCCTCCCCATCTCTGACATGTCCCTCGTTTACCCCTTGCGAAAATACGTTTTTTACCACCGACTCAAGGTCATCAAGGGAAAACGGTTTCATAATGAAATCCGAGGCCCCTTCCTTCATAGCCTGAACTGCCGTATTCACCGTGCCGTAGGCGGTTATCACGATCACGTGCGTTCTGGGTGAAATCTTTTTTACCCCCTTCAATACGTCCATGCCGCCCATTTTGGGCATCCGCATATCCGTGATAACAACCTCAAACTGCCCCTTGCTGAATTTCTTCAGTGCATCGGCGCCATCCACTGCCGCCTCCACCTGGTAACCGCAGCTCACTAAGGATTCTGACAGGGCCATCCTCATGGAAGGATCATCGTCGACTACTAAGACCGGTCTCTCATGCATGTCTGTCACCTATGGTATTTGGATATTGTATTATTTCTGGTTTGCCGCTCTCCCGGAACAGGGGCACGGTAATAGTAAAGACAGTCCCTTCGTTTTCAGTGCTTTCCACATCGATGGAACCGCCGTGAGCATGTACAATGTTGTGGACGATCGCGAGTCCAAGCCCCGAGCCCCTTTCCCTCGTACTGAAGAAAGGATCGAATATCTTTTTCAGGTTATCGGCTGTGATGCCGACACCTGTATCCGAGATCCTCACCTCAACGCTTCCGTCTCCCTCTTCTTCACTACGAGATGAGACTACCGTCTCGATACCTAGACGCCCGCCGTCGGTCATTGCCTGTATGGCATTCAAAAGGATATTGAGCAGGACCTGCTTGAGCATCTCTGCATCACCGCGCACGCACGGATCAGCATTTGCGTATGCAACAGAAAGGACTATGTCCTCCTGTCTGACAATCGGATCGGAGAATTTAAGGACCTCCTTGATTATTCTGTGGAGATTGACCTTCCTCATCAGGGGATGTTTCTGCGTTGTAAACAGAAGAAGGTTGGAGATCTTGTTATCCATATTCTTTACCGACGCAATGATCTGTGACAGTCTTCCCTGATGCTCCTTGTCTCCTATGCCCTTCATCAGCAGCGACGCAAATAATTCAATGCTCCCCAAAGGGTTTCTGATCTCGTGCGCTATGTTTGCAGCCATCTCGCCCATGGCTGTTAACTTTTCCGTCCGTTTCGCCATTGCCTCCAACTTCTCGACCCTTGTAATGTCGCGAAGTATAAGGACCGTCCCTATGGTTTCTCCCTGTCCTGCGTTCATTGGAGACGCAAAAATCTCAATGATCCGGTCCCTCATGCTTACCTTTTTACCCGTGTCAGGAAGTTGGCTGCCAAAAGAGAGGAAATTTCTTTCCGAATCTGGAAGACTACCAAAAAGTTCCGCTATATGCCTGCCGGCCACCAGATGCTGGGGCAGATCGAAAAACTTCTCCGCCCAACTGTTTATCGTTGTTATTCTGCCATCAAGGTCCATCACCACAACACCAGTGGTCAGGCTTTCAAGAATGTTCCGGAGATAATTTTTTACATCCTCTTTTTCCGCAATCGTCCTCTTGAGCTCTTCATTTTTCAGTTCCAGCTCCCTGTTTATCTCCTGAAACTTCTGTTCGAGATTCGCAAATGAATTTTGCAGTCTTTCAGTGGCCTTATTAAATTCAATGAAGGACTTCTGCAGGAAACGATACTGGTCTTGTTCTATTTCTGTTTCATTCATGATGACTATTGCCCGACGGAGTCATATTTCTCGTTCCAGTCGTATTCTCTCTGTACGTAATCGGCGAGATTTGACCAGAAGCCTTCGCCGCCTTTGTTCTTCAATTCGGAAAGGCTCTTGTCCGCCATTTCTTGATTCTTTAACCCCGCATAGCCTCTGCCCACCCCGTACAGAGACCACAGGCCTTCGCTGCGGCCTGCAGCATATGTCGCCGACTGCTTGTACATGGAAATAGCCTCTTGGTATTCCTTCTTCTCGAAGAGACAATCTCCAATGCCTCTATAGGAAGCAACCAGGATGTCGACCGCGTACTTCCGGCTTTCTCGGTTATAGACTTCAATGGCCTTACGGTAGCTTAAAATCGCCGCATCCAATGAATTCATTGCCTTTAGGCAATCTGCATTTTTCAGGTATATTTCCGCCAGCCCCTCAATTCCTTCACCATTTGAGAGGGCCGTCGCATAAGCGAGAATGGCTTTATCGTAGAGACCCTTCTTGAAGTAGACATTCCCCAGTATCCTACTTATGTGCCGCTGTGTCTGACCGTCAGGCGATGCTGCTTTCACGGATGGTTTTGCGTGAGATTTGCTCCGCCCCGTTCGCTTCGGAGGCTGGTCCTTTTCCTGCGACGCAGAGGACAGCCTTTGCAGTATTTTCTCGACATTTTCGTAATGCCGTCTCTCACACTCGACATCTGCCATGGCAAGCAATATCTTGGTCCTGTCATCCGCGCCGACCGAGGTCTTCATCAGTTTTTCAAAGACATCGGCCGCCTCGTCATGGAGGCCGACCCGCCTTAGACTCTCACCCATCGCGAACGCCACCTTGAAATTATCTCCCGTGATCAAACCCTGTTCGTGAGATTTAAAATATATCTCCGACACTGCCAGATAATCCCCCCGCGAATAACTTTCATCCACGATCCTTTCGGCAGATGCGAGAAAATATTTCATGACCTCTTCCCTGTACCGACTCTTCGGGAATCGGTTGAGAAGAACATTGTAGGTTTCAAAGCTCTCTTTATGCCTGTCACTCTTGAAAAGCAGATGGCCTTTATGAAACAGCAGTTCTTCGGCATAGTCCCCCGACGAGGCGCCAGCCAGGAGGTTATCGTAAGTCTTTAGCGGTTCCTTATAGTTTTCCATACCGCAGAAATAGGCTGGCAATTTCAACCCCGGTTTGTTCACGCCAATGTTTGCCATCAGGATTGCGCTCTCCATTGCTTCACGGCTCTTGGGAAATCTTTCAATCAGCAGACTGAACACCTTTAGCGAAAGCTGAATTTGGTCCAGTTCCATCAAGGAGCGGCCTATTGCGAAGAGAATCTCTTTATTGTTCTCTCTTTCCGGATATACATTGACATAAAAGAAAAATAACTTCAGCGCATCGCGATACTTCATGCCGCGGAAGTAATGAAAGGCTATACCCAGGAGCACGCCTTCGGGAACGGTGTTCAAATCAGGCCACTTCTTCAAGGCATCGCTGTACCACTTATCCGCGGCCTCGTCCTGATTGAGTTGTGAATAGCAATCGCCCAGATTGAAATAGGCCGTCTTCACGTATTCCCCCTGAGGGAACTTGCGTACATAATCTTCTAACTTTTGAGCGCTCTCACTGAACTTTCGCGCCTTGTATAACATCTCGCCAATCCTGAAAGTGCTTTCCGGGACATAATTGGAGTCAGGATACTTCGCGCAGAGATTTTCAAATTCCCGCTTCGCTTCATAATAGAAATCGAGGGCTGCGTAGCTTGCCGCCGTCCTGTACAGGGAAATGATGTTGTCATCGCGTGAATCCGGATATCTCTGCACAACGTCCCTATAGAGATCGACGGCACTTATGAGACTGTTCCTGTTCCCTTTCATCCCGAGGAAATAGTGACAGTCCGCCATTGACCGCATAATCTTTTCTTTCCCCGCGGCCTCTCCCGACTGCTGGAGAAGGTTCTTGAGCTTGTCGAGGGCTTCATCATATCCGCCACGTCCCATTGCCGCCATGGCCTGATCATAGAGTGGATCGTTGGGTGTTGTGCCTACGCCCGGCGCCTTGGATACGTTTGGTTGAGCAGCCGGATGATCCATATCACTGCCGCTGCTGTCCTGAGTGGAACCGCCCAGCTGAAAAACGAGCGCCACAATCAGAACCGATGAAGTTAAGAATTTTTTCATTGTCTCATTTTTAGATAAATGGAAAGTCGGCGTCTCTTCCCGCTGAATTACTTCTCGGTTGTAATCTCATGATCTTAATGCCTCCGGAAAGAGCGAACCGGCGGTGTCTTCTTCTCTTACGTCCTCCTCGAAACGTCCGAATACTGAGATGTCCGGTGATAGTCCTCCACCGCAAATGGTTGAGCAATTTACATACCATCACAACAGGCTATCATAATTCTTTTAATAAACGGCGGGTTAAGAATGATTTAGACGCGTGACTCGTTCCTTTTCCTGGGCAGGATTTAGTCAAATACCCATCATCCCGGCCAAATTTTTGACCGGATATTTTACCTCCAACCTGTCCAGTAACATATCGAACCTAAGACTTTTTCGTCGAAAGGGAGTGGCCCGAGGGTTCCGCACTGCGACTGCTCGGTAAATATCAGGTGTGATAAGGACAGATAAAGAGTCAGAGAACCGCTGAAGGATTAATGGATGCGCTAGAGGGCTGCTTTGTTTTGAATACTTATCAGTAAGACCTTACTGGCCAATTTTAAATCTTTTTAACTTTTCAACAAAGGTCGTCCTGTTCAGGTTCAGTAGCTTTGCCGCCTTATTTTTTGCCCCTCCTGCCTTTTCCAGGGCCTTGGCAAGGAGGTCTTTTTCGAGTTGATCGACGAGGACATTATAGTCGATTCCCTCGTCTGTTATTTCCGTACTGTTCTTGACAAAACCTGGTGAGGGCGCCGCGGTGATCTTGTCGGGAAGGTCTGAGACCTCGATCTCTCCCTCTTCTTTCAGGACAACGAGCATCTCAATTAAATTTTCAAGTTCTCTGACATTGCCCGGCCATGAGTACTTGAGCAGGTAGTCCATCGCCTGGGGAGAAATTCTCACCACGGATTTCCTCTTCAGCTTGTTGAATTTCGTCAAGAAATGATTGGCAAGAATTGGGATGTCGACTTTTCTCTCCCTCATGGGTGGCAGATGAACCGGTATGACATTTATGCGGTAGAAAAGGTCTTCCCTAAATCTTTTCTCCTCTATCGCCTTTTCCAGGTCCTGATTGGTGGCAGCCATAATTCTTACATCCACCTGAATGGTCTTCACGCCTCCGATACGCTCAAATTGTTTCTCCTGAAGAACCCTCAATACCTTTACCTGCAACGAAGGGCTCATATCGCCGATCTCGTCGAGGAATATCGTCCCGCCGTTGGCAAGCTCGAATCTGCCGATCCTCGTGCGGAGTGCTCCGGTAAAAGCGCCCTTCTCATGACCGAATAGTTCGCTTTCGAGAAGTTCTTCGGGAATGGCCCCGCAGTTCACGGCAACAAGCGGAAAATTTATTCTCTCGCTATTGAAATGTATGGCCTTGGCAACCAATTCCTTACCCGTGCCGCTCTCCCCATAGATCATAACCGTGCTGTCCGAGGTAGCAACCTTTTCAATGGTATCAAAGACCTTCTTCATCCCATCGCTGTAGCCAATCATGTTCTCGAAATCATATTTCTTCTTAAGACTTCTCTTGAGAGATATGTTCTCCTGCCGGAGCTTCGCATAGGATAACGCCCTATCAATCGTGAGTATTACAAGATCATCCTTCAGCGGTTTGGTAATGTAGTCAAAAGCACCGAGCTTTATTGCAGCTACGGCGGTATTGATGGTTCCGTGGCCGGTGATTATTATGACTATATTCTCCGGGCTGATCTCTTGGATGAATTCCAGTAGCTGAAGGCCGTCCACATTTGGCATCTTCAGATCCGTAATAACAAGATCATACTTGTCCTCAATGAAGGCGTCCATTGCCTGCCGCCCATCCTCCACGGCGGTGACTTCACAGCCCTGACTCTTCAGCAAATCCAAAAGATTCGCCCTGCTCAGTTCGTTGTCCTCAGCAATTAATATCTTTGCGTTTTTCATGGTAGATTCTCTAAGTAGGTCCTTGTTCCTGACGATATTGAAAATTAAAGCGGCTTCCAAAGGCGCTTCATGTTAGCAAAAATTATCCAATAGTCAAATAGAATATTAGCATAATACCCGCTTATGATTAGAACTTTGAAGTCCACCGCCTTATTTGAAAAAAAGAGCTAAAGTTTTGTTTCTTTTGACCGATAGAATAGACGAGGCATATGAATACTTAGGGCGAGTTGAACGATGACCATTTCATCTTATCAAATCGATAACATTCTCAAGGCATACAGTAAACAGAGCAAGGTGAAGGTCGGGACGTCTCTGCAACCGGATGCCGCCAAGGGTGCACGGTACACCGATATTGTCACTCTGGAATCGGGCGATAAGACCGCTGTTTACGATAAGATTTCATACAGCCTGATGGATATTCTTCTGAAATCGAAGAAGAATGGCGACTGATTGCGATCATGCGCCTCTTTCCGAAGCAGGTCATGAAGTTCAGGAATGTCTTTTAAAATGAACCAAGTTATCTCGGGGAAAAAATCAGTACTGGTTGTGGATGACGATATCGGCACCAGATCGCTCGTCGTTGATGCCATATTGCAGACAGGTGCCTACGAAGTCACGGAAGCGTCAGACGGTGTCGAGGGCCTGGATAAGCTCGGGGAAAACGATTTTGACATGGTCATCTGTGACGTCATGATGCCCGGTATGAACGGCATGGACCTCCTGGACAAGATCAGGGAAATTAAACCTACAACCCACGTGATCCTTATTACCGCCTACCCGACAATCGGCTTGACGGTTTCGGCGATGAAAACGGGGGCTGTCGATTTCCTGGCAAAACCTTTCAACATCGATGATCTCTTGTACAAGGTTGACGTATATCTGAGGGCAAAGACCATACTCTCTGAGTACGATCGACAGCCGTCAGCTACTTCTTTAACGACCAAGCTCTCCGACTTAACGACACGCAGCTATATCTATGATAAGATTGAACTCACAAAAAACAATGATGAAATTTTCCAGGAAATGGTCGACCTTGCGCTGAAAGTAGTCGGCGGGGAAGCCTGTTCCATACTTCTTTATGATAAGGATCATCAGGAATTTGACGCGGTCGCCGTAAACGGGGTTTCACCAACTTTCTTCAAGAGCGTTGTCATGCCGTCGATATTCTCAGTATTGAAAGAGACGGTGCGCAAGAAGGAGCCCTTGCTCCGCAACCTTATAAAAAACTCTGCATATTCATCCGTCGTCTGCTCGCCTCTAAAGATAAGAGATCAGGTCTTCGGCATCATAGCGCTTTCTGGAAAAAGTAATGAGCACGTCTATACAGAGAGAGATCTTTATTATATCCAGAGCATCGGCAACAGAGCTTCTCTCAATATCGAAAACAGGCTTTTGTACGAGAGTCTTTTTACAAATCTCTTAAGTACGTTCCAATCCCTGGTTGCCTCGATTCAGGCCCGTGACTACTACACTGAAGAACACTCAATGAGAGTAACGGATATCGTACTCAGAATTG
>DATJBN010000157.1:0-3184 GCA_035515335.1 Syntrophales bacterium
CGATGTGTGGCTGTTGGAAACCTCCCGTATACCCGGTTGGTTTCTGTTCCAGACTGCCTTTGCCGCGTCATACCAGTCGTCTGATGCAAAGAAGTTTTTGCTGAAAGCAAAATTGACCGAACCCGGTGCCGCTTCCTGAAGTAACTGGAATATGGTGTCGTAGCGAGCATAGGTACCGATCGCAGGGAGCCATTTTGGGTTCAGGGACTTGAGCGAAGGATCTATGAGATGGTTCGTTTCTACGATGAACTGGCCCGATTCGCCTCTTTCTCCGGGTTTGCTCAAATGGAACTGGTCAGCAGTACCCTCAAAGGCGGAAATGTTTCCCGAGGCATCGGTGAGGATGAAGCCCCCTGTGACCCCGCCCTTGGGCGTCGATTTGAGATATGAGAGGGCTTCATCCGAAGCCCCAACCATCTGAGCCAGGTAGTGGAAGTAGACTTCCGGAGGCATTCCCCAAGCCGGGTTGTCGGACATGATGGCCGTCATGGTCCATGAAAAGCCCTTGCTGTTCATAGCGGAATTGCCGTTCACCCTTCCTGCATAGGTCTGCGACACAAAAGAAGCACCCTCCTTCGGAAATGCCAGCAGGATGATGTTGTCCATGGTCTCGGTAGGGGACATGGAAGTTATCGCGTGGATTGGCTTGCCGTCTGTTGTCTTTGCGCCTGCTGCCGCGAAGGTGGTACAGGCGTGATACTCGCCCTGTGATGAAGGCACGGACAAACCTCCGATCGAGGCGATGCGGGTCTCCGCCGGATAGGGGGCTTTGGGTCTCGCCCAGAACTCCGTCGGGTAGACCATCAGAGCAACGAGGTCGAGATAGGCCACCGCATAGCCCTTGCGCTTGCATCCCTCCATGATTCCTCGCAGCCATTCAGCGTAAACCGGATCGTGCTTTTTCAGATAGTAATCCCATACCTGCATGTCCTTTGTTCCTTTGTCGCTCCCGAATTTGTCGTAAATGCGACTCGTGAACAGGGCGACATTGTGAACGATGGCGGCAGCAGCTTGCTCGCCGTACTGCACGCCCATTTCATAGTTGGGTCCTGAGACGACTACGACCTGCGGGAAACCAGTGGTGACGTAGGCTTGCGGCACGACAGCAACCGCCGCAACCGTGGCTGGCGCCTTCTGCGGCTTTTGTGCCTCAGCCGCATAAACAGCCGTCTGCAGCATGATCAGACAGAAGCAGAATAGAAAACTCAAGCAATAATCAATCTTTTTCTTCTGATGCATAAGTCCATTCCTCCTAGTTGATGAATTTGACCCTACGTCCCACGGTGATTATGCCCGAAAACCTTAGGATAATAATCTTAACGGATACTACCAAAAGAACGAGTCGAAGGCAAGGACAAGAGAAAAAAGGATTTCTGGCTTAGAATTTCAAATGAAGAAAGTACAAGAATGGAAAAAACACGCTCAGGAAGATTTCAAGTTTAATAACCTCAGGACAGAACTGTCCCTGAAGTTGCATTTTCACCTACGCCCCCATTTCCTTTCCAGCCCCACTATAAAGGGACTTTATCATTTTAAAGAATTACTTTTTCCAAAGAAGCGACCAGAGGAGGAAGGTCATCCGTAAGTGTATCCCATACTCTGTCAAGATCGATATCAAAATAAACATGGATAAGGCGGTTGCGCATCGCGATGATATTCGCCCAAGGCAGCTCCTTACACATTTCTCTCGTCCTGAGTAACCTTTGACGCTGCCTCTCCGACGATTTCGATGGATTTTACTATTGAGAGAACAAGCATTCGATCTGAATCAAGATCACTTCGAGTTCTATTTTTAGCAAAGGCCGAGGCTTCCTTTGCAGCATCCAGCATGTGCCGCATGCGAATCAGGTCATCTCTGCGCATATTGAACCTCTGCCGAATCGAGCACCTGCTGCCTGAAATAGCGACTCAATTCTGCTGGCGTCCTCAAATCAACCTTCCTTTTAAGAATGCCTGAAAGCTCAATCTCCATTCCTGCCAAACGCAGCAGGCCCACCGTCTGACTTGGCTCGAATTCAACAAGGACGTCCACGTCGCTCTCAGGACCAAAATCTTCTCGCAGAACAGAGCCAAAAAGAGAAAGTTTATGGATATGATGTCTTTTGCAAAAGGCTTCGAGTTCTTCTCTAGGGATCTCGATCTGATTTTTCTTTCCCATTGTTTCTCTACCTTGATGTAGGCTTCTCAGGATAAAATTCCAGTCTAATAATACACAAAGGCAAGAAACTTTGCAATTCGTTACTTCTTCAGGACTTCTGCCTTAGAATCTCAGATAAAGGAAGTGCAAGAATAAAAAAAGGAGGTTCAGGAAGATTTCGAGTATGATGACCCCAGAGCCGGGCTGTCTCTAAAGTTGCCTTTTCCCTTACGTTTCACATCCCCGTCCCCCACCTAGAGCCTTGCTCATGAGTTGTTTATGCGTGCTTCTATTCCTTGTCGTGTAGATGCGGTGGCCGGGTTTGTATCCTCTTCCAAAATCCCCTGGGAGAAACTATCTCCATGTCTTCTATTTTGCCCAAATTGAGAAGCTCTTTATCCCCGGTGACCAAGAGATCAGCCTTTCCGTTCAACGCAGACGAGAGGATCGTAACGTCAGCTTGATCTCTAATTTTAACATTCGGAACTGCTGAAGGGGTTGCGAAATGAGCATCCTGTTGAAGTATCTCGACGGCATCCTCAATCAGCTCGCGCGGAATTTGAAGCTTTTGCCGTAGGACGCGTCTTAGCTCACTAAACAGTGGGGCAGAGACAACTAATTCATGAGAAGTAAGCGTTTCTCGTAATACATCAGCACAAAGGCCTCTTGTGGCCATTGCGCCGACCAGCACATTTGTGTCGAGAAAGACCCTCATGATATCCGCGAGAAGATATCTTCATCCGTCAAAAAGCCACGGGCCTCGGCGAAGGGCATGATTCTTTTCCTTACTTCCTCGAATTGTTGAAGCCGGAGCTGACGGCGCAAGGCCTCACGGACAATTTCGCTGCGGTTTCTCCCGGACCGCTTGCTGGCTTTAGAGAGTAAGACATTAAGGTCTTTATCCAACCGGATTGTCAGTGTCGCAGATTTCATGTCTAACAATGTATTACATCCTGGCGCTTTTGTCAAATCATTTTTGTAAAGGCAAGGTGTGGAATCAGTGGCCATCAATCCCCGAATGGGGGGAACCAGACTGTTCCTAAAGTT
>DATJBN010000158.1:0-5328 GCA_035515335.1 Syntrophales bacterium
TAATAGGAAACGAGAAAAAAACCTAATTTAGGATGTAGCGATATGAAGGTATTTCCGGACGATCTTTTTTATAACAGGGAACATGCATGGGTCAGAGTCGAGGGCGAATTGGCTTCGATTGGGATCACTGACTATGCTCAGGAGAAATTGGGAGAAATCCTCGCCGTAGAATTGCCAGAGGTCGATTCCTATATCGAGAGAGACGAGCCCTTCGGCACCATTGAATCTGCAAAAGGTGTCTTCGAGTTGATCTCGCCCGTGAGCGGTGAGGTCGTAAACGTCAATGAGGACATTCTGGACGATATAGGCATCATCAACAGTGACCCCCATGACACGGGATGGATGATTACCCTGGAGATGTCGGATACGGAGGAGCTCGACGACCTTCTCGATTCACGGGAATACAATGATTTCGTCGTAAAAGAAGCGGAGAGTGACTGACGCCGTTTCATGACATGGAGACTCATTCCATTCAGTTCCGCGAATGCCTTCGAAAATATGGCCACCGATGAAGCCATATTCCGGGAGTATCAGCGGAACGACGCGCCTCCCACCCTAAGATTTTACAGCTGGTCTCCTCCATCCGTGTCTCTCGGATATTTTCAGGCGGTTTCAAGAGAGGTCAACATTGCAGCATGCAGGCAACACTCGGTGGATATCGTGCGCCGGCCGACGGGGGGAAAGGCGGTCCATCACGAGAACGACCTGACATATGCGCTCATTGCGGATGAGCGCAATAGCTTGTTTCCGCCGGATATCCTGGGAACCTATAAGGTCATAAGCAGCTGCCTCGCCCTGGGGCTCCAAGAACTCGGCATTGAGGCAGAAATGGAAAGCGATGGGAGGTCTCGCGGGGATGCGACGCTCTCAGCTGCCTGCTTTTCTTCGCCGTCCAGATATGAGTTACTCGTTAACAAAAAAAAGATTTGCGGCAGCGCCCAATTGAGATCCAGGGGGGCTTTCCTTCAACATGGCTCGCTCCTGATCGATTTTGAACCAGCCAAGACATGCGCGCTCTTATTGCGGCAGAACGGCGACCATGCAAGACAAATCGACATACTGCGGCAATCAGTTACCTCCATCTGCGAGCAGGTTGGTGCGCCGGTGTCTGTCGACCGAGTCTGCCGGGTCATGAAGAAGGCCTTTAAAAAGAGACTTGCTATCGAATTGGTGGAAGGTCCTCTGACCAAAGAAGAAGAGTCACTGAAGCGGCGACTAATGGACGACAAGTATATGAACGACAAATGGAATATGGAAGGCAAGGTTGCAGGTGATGGATTTCAGTATTCTGATTAAGAAGGAAGTCCGCGAGAAAGAAGGTTATCGTGCAGACACGGTGCCCTACCGCATCAAGATGGATGCGAATGAGAGCCCATTTTCGCTTCCGCCCTCTCTCAAGAAGAAATTGTTCAAGGAGATGCTGGAAGCATTCCTGAACAGATACCCGGAACCCGGCTCGCCCCTGATCAGGAAAAGATTAGCCGAATACTACGGGGTCGCCAGTGATATGATAATGCTGGGCAATGGATCGGATGAATTAATTCATATTCTTTGTACGGCTCTAGTGGATTCATCCGCGGTAGTGATGGTGCCTGTGCCCACTTTTGTTATGTACAAGATCATCGCAACGAATTGCGGCCACAAAGTGGTAGAAGTGCCCCTAGATGCTTCACTTGACCTAGACCTCAAAGGAATGTTGAAACGGATTGCGACCGACTCGCCGGTCCTGACATTCTTGAGTTATCCGAACAGTCCGACATCGAATTGCTTTACGGAGAAAAGCATCGAGGCAATTATTGAGGCTTCAAGAGGGATCGTGGTAGTTGACGAGGCTTACGGCAGCTTCACCGGCAAAACCTGTCTGCCGCTGCTTAAGAAACACAAAAACCTGGTCATCCTGAAGACCCTCTCCAAGGTGGGACTGGCAGCCATGCGGATAGGCTTCTTGATCGGCCAGTCGCGGCTCGTCCGCGAATTGGATAAGGTGAGGTTGCCTTATAACATCAATACCCTTTCCCAGGTTGCAGCAGGCTTCTATCTGGATCATATCGACGTCTTCTTGGAACAGACAAAGAAGATTGTTGAGAATCGTGAAATGCTCTTCCGTGCCCTGATGAAAATTAAGGGCATACACCCACGTCCCTCAGATGCAAATTTTATTTTTTTTAGTTGCGATTTTGATACGGATAACATATACTCCCTCCTAGCCCAGGAGGGAATTCTTATCAAGAATCTGAACTCCCCCGGGATATTGAAAAATTGCATGAGGGTCACGGTTGGTACCCGTAAAGAGAACGGAGAATTCTTAAGGGCGCTCACGAAGATCGTTTCAAAGTAAGGAGTGTGGTAAAATAATAAGTTTAAAAAGGGTAGTTTACGGCAAAGACACTTTTTGTCTGGCGTCGTACTGCCCTTTTTTTGTCTCTTATGGTCAAATAAAGTATTTAACTTTATTCTAATAAAGAAAGAAGAGAAAGGAAGGGGTTTTGGAAGTAAAAGTATACGACAATGATATAGAAAAAGCCTTGAAGATCCTTAAGAACAAACTCTCGAAGAGCGGTTTGTTCAAGGAACTGAAGCTGAGACGGGCCTATGAGAAGCCTTCGGTAAAGAGGAAACGTAAGGCCATCGAAGCCCGCAGGCGTTACGCCAAGGTCCAGCGCCGCAGAAGTTACTGAATATCTCTTTATTACAGCAACAGTGATGACCGGCTGAGGCCGGCGCTTCCTGCAAGATTTAAAAACGCGCGGGAGTGATGCTCAATGGACGAAAAGCAATACTTGGTGGATGCCCTGTCGATAGAGGAATCGTGGCGGATCTTCCGTATCATGGCCGAATTCGTGGAAGCCATCGAGACCCTATCTCAGGTAAAAAATGCCGTTACCATATTCGGATCGGCGCGAAGCGGCCCCGATGACCCTTACTACAGGAAGGCAGAGGAACTTGCCAGGAAACTCGCCGAGAACGGTTTTGCCGTGATAACGGGAGGAGGCCCCGGCATCATGGAAGCAGCCAACAAGGGGGCTGCCGCAGCGGGGGGCCGGTCCGTGGGAATGAATATCCACCTGCCTCACGAACAGAAGCCTAACCCGTATGCCAACACGGTAATCG
The DNA here is from genome assembly GCA_035515335.1 of Syntrophales bacterium. GTDB lineage: Bacteria > Desulfobacterota > Syntrophia > Syntrophales > UBA2185 > Fen-1135. The sequence continues at coordinate 3,112 of DATJBN010000158.1, forward strand.
AATATAAGTATTTTTTCATCCGCAAAGTCATGTTCGTAAAATATGCCGTAGCCTATGTCATCCTTCCCGGTGGCTTCGGAACAATGGATGAGCTCTTTGAGGCACTGACACTGATTCAGACAAAAAGGATTAAGGGGTTCCCCGTCATAATGATGGGTAGCGAATACTGGCAGGGGCTGCTCGGCTGGCTCAAAGGGACAATGCTCGCAAACGACAGGATCGATCCGTGTGATCTCGAAATCACCCACGTAATCGACGACCCGGATGATGTAGTAAAATACATCAAGAAATTTGTCATCACCTGATAACACTTGTAAAACCACCTCCAATGTTCTATCAAATTTCAAGCCCGCGTCAGCACGTTCACAACAATGGATATTGAAAGAATACTGAAGGATCTTACGAAGGGAAAGAGCGAACCTTCTCCCTGTTATCTCCTGTACGGCGATGAGGACTACCTTATCAAACAGGCTCTGAACAGGATCATAGAAGCTATGATTCCGGCTAGCGACAGGGACATGAATCTCTTCCTCATAGACGGGGAAAACGAAGACATAGAGAGCCTCTGCGACGCCGCTCTTACGCCACCTCTGATTCCGGGAAGAAAGGTCGTTGCCCTCACTAACACGCGACTTTTTCATACAAGAACAGTCCTGCCGGATATATTGCAAAAGATCCGGCAACACCTGGAAAACGACCCTGATGCAGCGGTCCGGTATTTCATTCAATTTCTGAAAATAACGGGATGGACCATCGGTGATCTCAGAGATGGAGGTTGGAAGAAGATAGCTGACGGCAACTGGCAGAAGATCGTTGATGGTGACAGCGGGCGCGATCGGGAGGCCTGGCTTCCCGAGATGATCGACATCTGCATAAAGCGCGGAATAGAGGTACGAGGCCACGGAGACGTCACGGAACGATTGGAAGACGTCTTAAGGAAGGGGCTCCCGGCGGGCATCCATCTGATAATCACGGCGGAGACCGTGGATAAGAGGAAGAGGCTCTACAAGGTCATTTCAGAAACGGGGACCATCCTTAATTTCTCACGGCTTAAGGGTGAGGCGAAGCAGAGGGACGTCCTTATGGTCGCTGCAAGGGATCTATTGATGGAAAGCGGAAAAGACTTGACGCCAGACGCATGGCTCGCAATCGGTAGAAAAACCGGGTTTGATCTGGCAGAGTCCATGAAAGCCTTGGAGACACTGATTTCCTACACGGGCCAAAAGAAATCGGTTGAGGCGTCGGATGTAGAAGAGGCCATCGGGAAAACCAGGGAAGATACTGTTTTTGATTTGACGGGTGCAATCGTCTCGGGGAAGCTGGATTCTGCATTATCGAGCCTTAAGGATCTATTTGATCAGGGAATAAACCATGTGCTGATTCTGTCGATGATCGCACGTGAAGTCAGATTTCTGCTCCATGCCAAGATGTTTATCCGATCCGGGGAGGTCGGGACTCTTGAGCCCAGGATGAACTATGAAGCTTTTCAGAGATCTGTCTACCCTCTGATTTCAGAATGGAAGAACGACAAAGGGGGGAAAGGCGGACTCGAAAGTCAGCATCCCTATGTCATCTATAACGCCATGAAAAATTCTTATCGTTTCTCGTACGACAGGCTCACGAAATATCTGCAAGACCTCGTCGATATGGACGTTGCTTTCAAAACCACGGCCAAAGATCCGAAGTTCATACTGGAACGCTTCATTGTAGAAATGTGCACATGGACGTAAAAAGGGATATGGGGATTGAGCTTCTGTTTCCCGCACGGTGACTTTTAAATTCTCTGGATAAATTTATTCCTCTATGTTTCAGAAGATAGCATCAACATATCGGCGTGAGTTGCTCGTCTGCCTCTTTCTTTTTCTGGCAACGTTTGCTGTCTTCTGGCAGGTTAATCACTTCAACTTTATCAACTACGACGACGAAGACTACGTAACGGAAAACAGCCATATCAAGGATGGAATCACGAAAGAGGGATTTCGCTGGGCATTTGTGAGCATGCATGCAGCGAACTGGCATCCGCTGACGTGGTTATCGCACATGCTGGATTGTCAGTTGTTCGGATTGAATGCGGGGATGCATCACCTGGTGAATGTCCTCTTTCATATAGCGAACAGCATCCTTCTTTTTCTCGTGCTTTACAGGATGACGAAAGGTCTCTGGCAGAGCGCGTTTGTGGCGGGTCTATTTGCCCTTCATCCTTTGCATGTGGAGTCA
>DATJBN010000159.1:0-4847 GCA_035515335.1 Syntrophales bacterium
CCCCTTCCTGTTTCGCAATCTCCTCCGCCGTCGCCACCAGATATCCGTTGTTGTCGAGGTTGCCGATTATCTGCTCCCCGACCTTCATCTCCGCCTCCGTAATGCGGGAAAGCTTGAGCTGCCACATCAGGTGGTCGGTGAGAGAGGGCTTTACCATGAGAACATTATCCCAGGAGGGCGCTTCATCGTCCCTACGGTCATATCTCACACCTGTCGGGCCATAGTCCTCGAGATAGCTGTTCCAGTCGAATTCCTCTTTGCCGTCGCCCTCACCGGTAATCTCCTCCGTACGGTCGACAGCCTTAATCTCCTCCCGGTCGGCTATCTCAACGGCATCGGGCTCCGGAACGGATTCGTCCTCCGGGTATTCTTCCGCGGTCACTTCCTCAAGAAGCGGATTTTCTTCCATCTCCTGGCTTATTAAATCCGTGAGTTCGAGTCTCGACAACTGCAGGAGTTTTATCGCCTGCTGCAGCTGCGGCGTCATGACCAGCTGCTGGCTCAGCTTTAGATTCTGTTTCAGTTCAAATGCCATATTCCGTACGTCCGATTACTTCCCGCGACCTGTACTCACAGATAAAAATCTTCTCCCAGGTAGATCTTCCTAGCAATCTCACAGTTGGCTATGGTATCCGGGTCTCCCTCGACCATGATCGCGCCATCGTTCACGATGTAAGCCCTGTCGCATACGGAGAGCGTCTCACGCACGTTATGGTCCGATACGACGACGCCGATCCCCTTCGCCTTCAGCTTCGATATGATCCTCTGTATATCTTGAACGGCTATGGGATCGATCCCGGCGAATGGTTCGTCGAGAAGGATGTACTTCGGGGAGGTAACGAGGGCCCTAGTGATTTCAACACGTCGTCTCTCCCCGCCCGACAGCGAAAATGCCCGCGCCTCCGACAGATGCGCGATATCAAGCTCTCCCAGAAGCTCCTCGAGACGCTTGTCTCGCTCGCCCTTGTCCATCTCAATGGTTTCGAGGATTGACATGATATTCTCCGCCACAGTCAGCTTTCTGAATATTGAAGGCTCCTGAGGCAGATAGTTCAGCCCTTTTCGTGCCCTGATATACATCGGGCACTTGCTTACATCCTCACCGTTCAAAAATATACTTCCTTCGTCCGGCCATATCAAACCCACGATCATATAAAAGGTCGTGGTCTTGCCGGCTCCGTTGGGGCCTAAGAGACCCACCACTTCTCCGGGGCCGATCTCCAGGTCAATCTTGTTTACTACAGCCCTGCTTCCATATATCTTTACCAGCCCCTTGGCAGAAAGTGTTTCCATCGATGCGTTTCATCCGTACATATAAATCTTGCGCCCGCGACAGTTTTTACAAGCGGGGCGGAACCGGACGGTCACTTTTTCTTTTCCTTCTTATCCTTGTCCTCGGGATATATTGTAGCACGTACTCGCCCTTTTTCAACGCTCTCCACGACACCCCTGTCCTCATCAAGAAACACAACTATTCTGTCCCCGTTGATGACATTCCGTCCCTCGCGCATCACCGCATTGCCCAGCATGATTATCTTCTGCGTGTCCTGGTAGAATATCGCGTCGTTTCCCGTCACGATCCTTTCTCCCTGCGTCACTATCACGTGCCCCTTTGCCTCGATCTTCTCCAGGTCTCCCGCACTGCCGAAATCCTGACTACCGGGTTTTTCCGGCGCCTTGGGCTCCTTCTTGTAGTACAGAAAGAGGCGGTCAGCCTTTATCGTCTTGTCGCCCTGGGTTGCAACCGCATTTCCCGAAAATACAACCAATTTCTTCTCATTATACGCATCCAGTCTGTCAGAGACGATCTGTATCGGTTGATCCTTGTCAAGCTTTAACTTCTTCTTCGAGTCTGCCTCTTTCGCCCCCAGAAACGAGACACATATGAACAACAATATGAAGGAAATTATAAGCCTCTTTATCATACTCATTCCTCGAATCACACGCCGGCGTTTACTTCTTTATGATCGCCCTTACCTTGGATAACAGCGCTACAGTCTTCTCCTCCAGCGAGAATGACATCCCTACACCATTCACCTGCATCCGGGAGTTCTCCAGTTTGACGGCGGAGTGCGTATACATCCTCTGCTCCGCACCGGAATACTTGAGGACATCAGTGGTCAGCTTATCCCCCTTGTCCGAAAGGATCTCCACATTGCCTGAGACCTCCATATCCCTGGTCTCCGTATTTGACTTACCCTTATCGCCTGTCAGGAACAGCGTCCTCCCATCGGGCATGACAAGTTTAACCTTTATCTTGTCAAAGACAATGAGGTTCTCATTCTTCAGATACTTGGCGCTATCGGCCTTGATTTCCCATTTCATCCCTGATGCGCCGACGTCCGTGTAATTGACGTCTCTGACCTCGAGGTCTACCTTGTCCGACACTATATTAAGGAGCTGATTCTTCGCGGACCTCGCTCTCTCCACGTATAAAACGACGGCCCCCGAAAGCACGATCGCGGCAATCACGATTGCGGCCACCACATAACTTCTTTTGAGCTTCATATGCCATATCCATCACGATATTATGATGGCCGCTTCGCCTCTATTTAGCAAACCATGACGCCCGCAACCGAGCACCGGTTATATCACCCGTTCTTCCATATGTAAAGGCCAAACGCGGATCTGTGTGCGCTCTCTGCTGCGTATCCCGTGAGTGCAAAGTCCTTCCCCGTCATTCAAATTCATACCTTCTTGCCACTTCGCCCCAATCACCCCGGGCTTTCAGGATAAGCTCGCATATCTCCCTTACGGCGCCTCTTCCGCCTTCCCTGACCGCGATGTAATCAACGCATCTCTTCACATCCGAAACTGCATCTGCAACGCAAGCGGAGAAGCCTGCTCTCTTCAAAAGCGGGATATCAACCACGTCGTCGCCCACAAATGCCAACTCATCGTACGTTAAAGAGCGATCCTTGAGGATTGCTTCCGCAGCATCGAGCTTGTTCTTGATGCCCTGATGAACCTCGTTGATGCCAAGGTCCTTCGCACGATGGAGGACGACGTCCGAACTTCTTCCTGTCACGAGCGCAACCTCGATCCCGTACCTCATGATGATCTTGAGGCCATGTCCGTCCTTCACATCGAAGTTCTTTATTTCGTTCCCGGCGTGGTCCATGATTATCCGCCCGTCCGTCATGACTCCATCGACATCAAGGATCAAAAGGTGAACCCTTCTGAGCTTCGCGGACAGCCTGGCATCCAAATCTTCACCTGTCATGTACCGCCTCCTTCGATCTTTTCTTCAACCGGCGTTGGCCTTCTTTGCGATCCGGTCGAGCGCAATCAGCGTAGCGAGAAGCTCATGTACATCATCGAGGCGCACTGAATTCGGGCCATCGCATTTGGCGACCTCGGGATTGTGATGCACCTCCATAAATATCCCGTCTACCCCTACGGCTGCGGCGGCCCGCGAAAGATAGGGAACCATTTCGTTCTGTCCACCCGAGGCCGTGCCCATCCCACCCGGCAGCTGCACGCTGTGCGTGGCATCGAATATCACGGGGTAGCCCATCTCCCTCATCAGGGGAAGCGAGCGGAAATCGACGACAAGATTATTATACCCGAAGGTTGCCCCTCTCTCTGTGACCATGATGTTTTCGTTCCCTGTTGAAGTTGCCTTAACCAGGATATTTTCCACGTCCCACGGCGCAAGAAACTGGCCCTTCTTGATATTGACCGCCTTCGCCTTCTTCGCGACCTCAATTACAAAGTCCGTCTGTCGGCAGAGAAATGCGGGCACCTGCAGGACATCGAGCACTACGGAAGCAGGTCCGATCTCCTCAAAGCGATGCACATCGGATAGCACGGCAATCCCGAAATCCTTCTTGATGCCGTAGAGTATACGCAGGCCGTCCTTCATTCCCGGCCCTCTGAAGGAGTTTATCGAAGTCCGGTTTGCTTTATCGTAGGATGCCTTGAATATGAACGGCATCTTCAACCGGTCTGTAACATCCTTCAGGAAACGCGCGGTATCCCTTGTCGATTTCTCATCTTCGATGACGCACGGACCGGCAATGAGAATCAACGGGGCCCCGCCTCCGATAATCTTACCATCCAGTATAATCTGCTTCATGGCTCTCTCTACCTTTCGTTATGCTGGTATAAGCTTTTCGTCATATGCCGGGCGCTGCCCCTTCCATTCCATCCCACATCGTGTAAATCATGATTCGCGATGCTTCTGCTGCAACATCTTGATCTTCAAAGCAGGTATCTTCTTCGCGGCGACGCTGGAATCCGGGTTCAGCTCGTAGGCCTGCGTGTAGGCCTTGAGCGCATCCTGGTACATGCCCTTCTTTTCATATGCCTTCCCCAAGTTCAGATAAACATCATCGTCTTCTCTATCATACTTGAGCGACATCTTGTAGTATTCGATTTCCCTATCCGTGTCGTTCTTAAGGCCGTAGACGTAACCCAATCCCGAATAAGCAACAGCCCTCTTGGGATTGATTGATAGCATTCGCTTATACGTCTTGATGGCATTTTCATACTGCTTTTCGTCGGTATAATACTCCGCGAGTATGTCCAATACATCCATATTCGGGGAGGTTGACGCAATCTGTTCGTATTCACGAATGGCTTCCTTCTTCCTGCCCAGTTTGTCATACGTATAAGCAAGGTTGTAAAGGACCTGAGGATCCTTCATCCCGTATTTGATGGCCTTCTCATAGTGCTCGGCAGACAGCTTGTATTTCTTCAGCTCACCGTATGCAAAACCGAGGTTCGCATGTATTGAAGCCTTCTTGGGCACGGATTTCAAAAGCCTCTCATAAACCCTGATGGCATCGGCGTAGCGCTTGTGCTTGAAGTCGATGTCCGCAAGCTTCGTCGTCGCCTCGATATCC
>DATJBN010000160.1:0-10609 GCA_035515335.1 Syntrophales bacterium
ACAAGTCAAAGCTGCTGAAATATGCCAATTCAGGAGACGTAACAGGAGATCGGGGTAGCGTCGTTGGTTATGCTTCAGCCGTTTTTTATAAAGGCCGGGATTCTTAACACCCAAGAAAGAACATGGTCTTGCAGGAGAGATTCGCTTCAAATACTCCTTTCTGCGGATGTGATAATCAATCCGAAGCAATAAATTAATAAAACTGCAATAATGAATCTATGGTTCGTCGAGTTACTCTTCCAACCTGTTACATTTGGTTATTAAAATCCTCGGGGGCATAATTATGGCTTTGTCAGATACGGAAAAGAAGACTCTTCTCGAGGTTGTAAGAAAGACCATAGAGGCGCGGCTGTCAGGGAAGTCGATGCCAGCATTTAGTTTGGAGTCACAGGTGCTGAAAGAAAAGAAGGGCGCATTCGTAACCCTTAAGAAACATGGACATCTCAGGGGGTGTATCGGCTATATCGAGGCGAGGGAACCGCTTTATATGACTATAGCGGAAATGGCCGCCGCCGCCGCTTTCGATGATCCGCGTTTTCCCCCGCTAAGATCTGATGAGATGAAACATATAACGACCGAGATTTCTGTATTGAGCCCGCTCAAACAGCTTGAGGATATGAATGAAATTGAAATCGGGGTTCATGGGCTTTATATTGTCAAAGGGTTTCATTCGGGTCTCTTGCTTCCGCAGGTCGCAACGGAATATGGATGGGACAGAGTGACTTTTCTCGAGGAAACCTGCCATAAGGCAGGGCTTCACCAGGACGCCTGGAAAGAAAGGGACACTAAAATCTATATATTTTCTGCGGAAGTCTTTGGGCAGCAATAATTGCCTTAAGGTAAAAAAAATTATTGACATTTTCAGATACACGAATTAACATTAGAGGCTTTTGTTTTTAAGGGGATTTCTCGCTCTTTGCAAGGCGTAAAGCATTTTCCGGTTCTGGTACGTCGGCTGGCGTAGCTCAACAGGTAGAGCAGCTGATTTGTAATCAGCAGGTTGCGGGTTCGAGTCCCATCGCCAGCTCCAGCATTTGGTGATGAAACTGGAGGGGTACCCGAGTGGCCAAAGGGAGCAGACTGTAAATCTGCCGGCGAAGCCTACGGAGGTTCGAATCCTCCCCCCTCCATCAGGGAAATGAAGGATCGCAACGGATTCATTTTTTGCGAGCGGGAATAGCTCAGGGGCTAGAGCGTCAGCCTTCCAAGCTGAGGGTCGCGGGTTCGAATCCCGTTTCCCGCTCCATAATGTTAATTTTTGCAGGGTTTGACGGCATTGATTGGATGGGGAAATCGTAGTGATGAGTTTACAGGCCCACGTAGCTCAGTCGGTAGAGCACATCCTTGGTAAGGATGAGGTCACCAGTTCAATCCTGGTCGTGGGCTCCATAAAGATAAGAAAAGCAGGGGAATTATGAGAAACATTATAACATTGGCCTGTACAGACTGTAAGCAGAGAAATTACACGACGACTAAGAATAAACGAACCATGCAGAATCGCCTCGAGCTCATGAAGTATTGCAAATTCTGTCGTTCTCATAAGCTTCACAGAGAAACCAAATAGATTTCCTATGTCAGGGATGTTGAACGAAATGAACAGGCCAGTAGCTCTAATGGATAGAGCGCCGGACTCCAAATCCGGATGCTGGGGGTTCGAGTCCCTCCTGGCCTGCCATTTTGTTTCAGGCAATCAAGAGCGTTAGGCTGTAGAGGCATGGGGGGTACGCTGATGGACAAGATAAAAACAATAGCTGAAAAGATAGTCAGGTTTCTGAAGGAAGCAAAGGGCGAATTGATGAAGGTCACCTGGCCCACTCCCAGGCAGACCCTCGCCTCAACTTCTGTCGTCATAATCGTAGTTATTATCGTATCCATATTTTTGAGCATTGTTGATTTTGGACTCTCCAAGGCAATAAGGCTAGTGCTGGGTTAGAATTTATGGCTTTCAAATGGTATGTCGTACATACGTATTCCGGCTTTGAGAACAGGGTAAAGCTATCCCTGCAGGAAAGAATCGAGGCTGCCGGGATGCAGGCACAGTTCTCCGATGTACTTATTCCGGAAGAGGATATAGTTGAACTGGTATCGGGTGAGAAGAAGACATCCAAGAGAAAATTTTTCCCGGGCTACATCCTCGTCAGGATGGAGATGAATGATGAGACGTGGCATCTTGTCAAAGGGACACCTAAGGTGACGGGCTTTATCGGTGGCAAAGATAAGCCATCGCCGATCCCTGATAAAGATGTGGAAAACTTAAAGACGAGGATTAATGAAGGTACCCTCAAGCCGAAGCCGAAATTCAGATTTGATGTTGGAGATCATGTAAAGATTATTGATGGGCCTTTTACGAACTTTGACGGCGTGGTCGATGAGGTGAAGCCGGAAAAAGGCAAGTTGAGAGTCATCGTCAGCATATTTGGCAGATCCACGCCTGTTGAACTGGATTTTATACAGGTTGTACAACATTAACGGATGCTGAAATGGCAGCAAAAAAACAATTGGGGTGGTCATAATGGCAAAAAAGGTAATAGCAAACATAAAGCTGCAGATTAAGGCTGGCAAGGCGACTCCCTCTCCCCCTATCGGGCCGGCTCTCGGACAGCACGGTGTCAATATCATGGAGTTTTGCAAGGCATACAATGCCATGACGCAAAACCAGGAAGGCACGGTTATTCCTGTTGTGATCACGGTTTATGCCGACAGATCGTTTACTTTTGTTACCAAGACTCCGCCTGCCTCCGTTCTTCTTAAGCAGGCGGCGAAGATTGCAAAGGGCTCTGGGGATCCGAGGAGAGAAAAGGTTGGCACGGTAACTCGTGATCAGATCAAAGAGATTGCCTCGTCAAAATATAATGACCTCAATGCCGTCGATATGGAAGGGGCGATAAGAATCATTGAGGGAACGGCGAGATCGATGGGCATTGAGATAACGGGATAGATCGAGCCATGTTTCGTAGAGGGAATCCTGAAGCAACATATGAGTCGAAACATCGTCTGAGATGGGAAGCATCAATAACAGGGGTTTAAAGTATGGCTAAAAGAGGCAAGACTTACGTAGAAGCGAAGACAAAGGTCGAACCGGGGAAACGCTACCCGCTAAAGGAATCAGTGCAGCTGCTGGTCGGTACCGCAAGAGCTAAGTTCGATGAGACAGTGGACGCAGCCATACGGCTGGGCGTAAGTCCGCAGCATGCGGATCAGATGGTCAGAGGCAGCGTTGTTCTGCCGAACGGGCTGGGCAAGTCTGTCAGGGTGCTTGTTTTTGCGAAAGGTGAGAAGGAAAAAGAGGCAGTTGAGGCCGGGGCGGATCTCGTGGGTTCGGATGAGATTATTGAAAAGATTAAGTCAGGATGGCTTGAATTTGATAGGGTCATCGCTACGCCCGATATGATGGGCAATGTCGGAAAGCTCGGGAAGATTTTGGGACCGCGGGGACTGATGCCAAATCCCAAGGTAGGGACGGTGACGTTTGATGTAGCCAAGGCAGTAAATGAACTTAAGTCCGGTAAGGTTGAGTTTCGCGTGGAAAAAACGGGTATAGTGCATACACCCGTAGGAAAGGTGTCATTCGGAGCCGACAAATTGCTGGAGAATATCAGTGCCCTCCTCGAGGCGATTATAAAACTGAAACCTGCCTCAAGCAAGGGGACCTATCTCAAGGGCATATCTCTATCTACGACTATGGGGCCCGGGATAAAAGTGGATCCCTTGGATGTGAGGAATATCTAGAATAGCTGGAAATTGCGGCCTCGTAAGAGATCTCGGAATCGAGCTCTTGCTGATGCTGCGTGATGGTTGGATAGAAAGAAGTCTGAGACAGCAGGTACCGGGGTTTAAACGATGCAATCGGCCTGCCGAGACCAGTGGATGGTTTTGAAGCAGCGTAGTTAAAACATGTTTAAGAGCTCCCCTGTATTAAGACAGTTCTCTGACTTCCAATGGAATTTCTTTTTTGCAAAGAGTTACAGGCTTTGCAAATTCAGTACTGAAAGGAGGCTAAAGATTGGATCGGAGAACTAAAGAGAAGATTGTAGCTGAACTGCATGAAAAGCTCAAGGACACGAAGCTTGCCGTTCTCGCCGTTTACAGCGGTATGAACGTCGATAAGATGACTGCCTTGAGAAATACATTGCGCAAGTCAGGCTCGGAGCTTCGGGTTGTAAAGAACACTCTTCTCGGGATTGCCTCGAAGGACACGGATTTCAACGGTCTCAGAGACCATTTCAAGGGACAGTTAGCCATTCTCTTAAACCGTGGCGACGTGGTACGTCCGACTAAAGCGCTGGTCGAGTTTGCCAAGAAGAATGCCGAACTGGAAATAAAGGTCGGCATGATGAATGGCAAGGTCTTGAGCAAGGCTCAGATCTCTGCTCTGTCAGAGTTGCCGAGCAGGGAGGTTCTTCTCGCGAAACTTCTATCTGTTATGGTGGGAGTCCAGACTTCGTTGGTCAGTGTATTGAGCGCCGTGCCGAGGAGCTTCATCTGCGCCCTTGACGCTTATCGTGTAAAAAAACAATCGGAAAACTAAAATATATACAGGAGAGAGGATAAGAAAGATGGCTGAGAAAATTACGAAAGATGATGTAATAAAATTCATTGAAGGGATGACTGTTCTTGAGCTTTCCGAACTGGTGAAGGAGCTTGAGGAGAAATTCGGCGTGTCTGCGGCGGCGCCCGTTGCAGTAGCTGCACAGGTTTCAGGCGGGGGCGAGCAGGCTGCACAGGCAGAAGAGAAGACAGAATTTAATGCAATCCTGACCGGATTCGGTGATCAGAAGATTCAGGTTATCAAGGTTGTCAGGGCCCTTACTGGTCTAGGGTTGAAAGAGGCCAAAGACCTGGTGGACGGTGTACCGAAACCGATTAAAGAAGGTGTCTCAAAGGATGAAGCAGCGGATATAAAGAAAAAGATAGAAGAAGTTGGAGGCACCGTAGAAATAAAATAACAGGCAAACACAATCCGAAAACCCAAGGCGTGCGCGGATTCTTGATCAAGAAAACAAGCGTAGCCGAATTTGTGTTTGGATAAAAAGGAAAATATGAACGAGTTTAGAAAGAATTTTGGCCGTATAAAGAAGATTCTGGAGATTCCAAATCTGATCGACATTCAGAAGAAGTCCTATGAAAAGTTCCTTCAGAAGGACGTAGCTCCGCTCGAGCGGGGGAACTTTGGACTCCAGGGTGCATTCAAGAGTGTCTTTCCGATCTCTGACTTTAGCGGGAAATGTTCGCTTGAGTTCGTAAGCTATAAGATCGGAGACGTCAGATATGATGTAAAAGAATGCATACAGAAAGGTATGACCTACGCCGCTCCGCTGAAGATCGTCGTGAGGTTGGTCGTCTTTGATGCCGACCGCGCTTCCGGACAAAAGACAATCCGGGATATAAAGGAACAGGAGATATACTTTGGAGAAATTCCGTTGATGACGGACAACGGGACATTCATAATGAATGGTACCGAAAGGGTCATAGTCAGTCAGCTCCACAGATCTCCCGGTATATTCTTCGACCATGACAAAGGGAAGACCTTGGCGAGCGGTAAGCTGATCTATTCGGCAAGGATAATACCCATCAGAGGATCGTGGCTGGATTTTGAGTTTGATTCGAAAGACCTCCTCTATGTCAGGATAGACAGGCGGAGAAAGATGCCTGTGACGATTCTGTTTAAGGCTATGGCAAACTCCACGGAATTCCTTCTTGGATATTTCTACAATGTAGAGAAGGTATTTATAGACAGTAACAAGTACTACATGGTCGTTGATGATTCGCTTGTAGGCGAAAAGGCGCCGGAGGATATAAAGGAGCCAGGTTCTGGCGAAGTCATCATCAAGAAGATGAGAAAATTTACCAAGGCCCACATCAAGAGGATGAATGAGCTTAAGATTAAGCGCATCCATCTCAAGGACGTGGATATAGTCGGGAAGATTCTCGCCTCGAACGTTTTGGACCCGGCAACGGGCGAAGTGCTGCTAAGATGCAATGAGGAACTGACGCAGGAAGGTCTCGCCAGAGTCACCGAGAAAGGGGTCCAGGAGCTTCGTTTCATATACATCGATGAGGAAAGATCGAATGCGTCAATCAGAGACACCCTCCTCATCGATAAGATCGAAAATGAAGAAGAAGCGATAATCGAAATATACAGAAGGCTGCGGCCAAGTAATCCGCCTACCCCGGAGACGGCGCACAAGTTCTTCAACAGTCTCTTTTTCGATCCTGCGAGTTATGATCTTTCCGATGTGGGTAGGGCGAAGATGAATTACAAGCTTCGCCTTGATGTTCCAATCGATGTAACCGTCCTTCGCAACGAGGATATCCTCGCTGCGGTCAAATACCTGATCGATCTGAAGAACGGCTCCGGTGATTGCAGTGTTGACGACATTGACCACCTGGGAAACCGCAGGATAAGGTCGGTCGGCGAACTCATCGAAAATCAATACCGGATAGGTTTGGTGAGAATTGAGCGGGCGATCAAGGAGCGGATGAGCCTGCAGGACATTGAAACGATGATGCCGCACGAGCTCATCAATGCTAAACCCGTATCTGCCGTTGTGAATGAGTTTCTGGGGAGCAGCCAGCTCTCACAGTTTATGGACCAGACAAATCCCCTCTCGGAGATTACGCACAAGAGAAGACTCTCGGCGCTCGGTCCGGGAGGGCTGACCCGTGAAAGAGCAGGATTTGAGGTGAGGGACGTCCATCCGACGCACTATGGCCGTATCTGTCCTGTAGAGACGCCAGAAGGTCCCAATATAGGCCTTATAGTTTCTCTCAGTACTTACGCGAGGGTGAACCCGTTCGGTTTTATAGAAACACCATACAGGGTAGTGAACAACGGAAGGGTTCTTGACGAGGTTCGCTATCTGACAGCCATCGAGGAAGAGAAGTATATCATCGCGCCTGCAGACAGCTCTCTTGACGGAAGAGGAAGGTTTGTGGGCGAGCTGGTATCCGTGCGAAAGGGGAGCGATTTCCTCTCTGTTCCGCCGACGGAGATAAATCTGATGGACGTGTCGCCGGATCAGCTCGTCAGCATCGCCGCGGCGTCAATCCCGTTTCTCGAGCATGACGATGCCAACCGCGCCCTCATGGGTTCCAACATGCAGAGGCAGGCGGTTCCGCTGTTGCGGCCTGAGGTTCCCATAGTGGGCACCGGTATGGAAGCGATCGTTGCCAGAGATTCGGGCGCGGTCGTAGTGGCGAAGCGTTCTGGAGTTGTTGAACAGGTAGACGCCTCAAGAATAGTGGTCAAGTGTGAGGGCGACGGACAGGATGAACTGGATACGGGTGTCGACATCTATAACCTTTCCAAGTATCAACGTTCGAATCAGGATACCTGCTTCAATCAGAAGCCCACTGTGGGTAAGGGAAACGTGGTTAACAAAGGTGACATTATCGCCGATGGTCCCGCTACGGACTCCGGCGAACTGGCGCTAGGGCGGAACGTAATGGTCGCCTTCATGTCCTGGGGCGGATATAACTATGAGGACTCCATACTCGTCAGTGAAAGGCTCATAAAGGACGATATCTACACGTCAATCCATATAGAAGAATTCGAAACAATGGCAAGAGACACCAAGTTGGGTAAGGAGGAGATTACAAGGGATATTCCCAACGTGGGCGAAGAGGCCTTAAGAAATCTTGACGACAGCGGCATCGTCAAGATGGGCGAATTCGTGAAATCCGGAGACATTCTTGTCGGGAAAATTACCCCGAAAGGGGAGACCCAATTATCGGCAGAGGAAAAACTGCTGCGTGCAATCTTCGGAGAGAAGGCGAGCGATGTCAGGGACACGTCGCTTCGGGTCCCACCCGGTGTTGAGGGCACGGTAATTGATGCCAAGGTATTTACCAGGAAGGGCTCTGAAAGGGACCACCGAACACAGGCGATCGAGGATGAAGCGATGAGGGACCTTCTTAAAGACCGGGATGACGAGATCAGGATCATCACGGAAACCGTCAAGAACAACATTGCCGGCATGCTCAAGGGAAAGACATCTGCGTCGAAGCTTGTCGATTCCAAGAAGAAGAAGGTTATGTTGAAAAAGGGAGAGGTGATTGAAAAGGACGTCCTGGAGAAGATACCGTTTGGTCTATGGAAGGAAATCTCGCTTGTCCGCGATGAGGCAACGGAGGGGAAAATCGGCACTTTGATCGCGAATTATGAGAGAAAGAAGGAGATCATCGAAGCCTTCTTTGAGGAGAAGATCAGCAAGCTGAAGGCCGGCGACGAGCTTCCTCCGGGCGTGATCAAGATGGTTAAGGTCTATATAGCCATCAAAAGGGGATTATCCGTGGGAGATAAAATGGCCGGCAGGCACGGCAACAAAGGCGTTCTTTCGCGGATACTGCCGGAGGAAGATATGCCTTATTTTAAGGACGGAACGCCGGTTGACATCATCTTGAACCCCTTGGGGGTTCCCTCGCGCATGAACGTCGGGCAGATACTTGAGACCCATTTGGGGCGGGCTGCAAGAGGATTGGGCGAGAAGATCAATGCGCTTCTGGAAAAGCATCACAGCACCGATCGCTTGAAAAAGGAATTGCGGAGCATTTACTCGTCGCCTGATTTTGACCGGTTTATCGACAGCATTTCGGAGGAGAAACTAAGAGAGTTCATCGGCAAATTGAAGAGGGGCATCTTGGTTTCTACGCCGGTTTTCGACGGTGCGGAGGAAATTGAAATCAGGGATATGCTAAAGCGAGTCGGGCTTCCTGAAAATGGACAGACAATTCTTTTCGACGGAAGGACAGGCGAACCCTTCGACCAGGAAGTAACAGTCGGCGTTATTTACATGCTCAAGCTGCACCACCTCGTCGATGACAAGATCCATGCGAGGTCCATAGGGCCTTATTCTCTGGTTACTCAACAGCCGCTTGGCGGAAAAGCCCAATTCGGTGGCCAGAGACTCGGTGAAATGGAAGTCTGGGCAATGGAGGCCTATGGCGCAGCTTACTCTCTGCAGGAATTCCTCACGGTCAAGTCCGATGACGTTGCAGGAAGAACGAGGATATACGAAGCCATCGTAAAGGGCGAACATACTTTCGAACCCGGTCTTCCCGAGTCATTCAACGTTCTTGTGAAGGAGTTGCAGAGCCTTTGTCTCGATGTGGATTTGGTTGAAGAAGATTGAAAAGTTTTTGTTTTACCCAAAGTATGAAATTCAGGGTCCGTGATTACGGACCCTCTGCTAATCAGGAGATATAGAATAGTGGAAGATATTTTCAGTTATTTTGAAAAGCCGAAGGATCCGATCAGGTTCAGCGCGATAAAGATGTCACTTGCTTCGCCGGAGAAGATACTTTCGTGGTCTCACGGTGAAGTCAAGAAGCCTGAGACGATCAATTACAGGACATTCAAACCGGAAAGAGACGGTCTGTTTTGTGCGAAGATATTTGGTCCTGTTAAGGACTATGAGTGTCTCTGCGGCCGTTACAAGCGGATGAAATATCGGGGCGTCGTATGTGAGAAATGCGGTGTGGAGGTCATTCAATCCAAGGTCCGCAGAGAGAGGATGGGTCATATCACGCTTGCCACGCCGGTTGCCCATATATGGTTTCTCAAGAGCCTTCCAAGCCGGATCGGCAACGTCCTCGATCTAAGCCTGAAGGAACTGGAGAAGGTTCTTTATTTTGAATCATGGATCGTACTCGATCCCAAGAATACTCCGCTGAAGAAAAAGGAACTCCTGTCCGAGGAAGAGCTGGGTGAGGTAAGAGAACAGTACGGAGAGGATGCCTTCGAAGTCGGCATTGGCGCTGAGGCAGTCAGGAAACTCCTTGAAGAAATTGATCTCATAAAAATCGATGACGAACTCCGTGAGGAGCTTAGGGCCACAGTCTCCGATACGAAGAAGAAGAAGCTGGTCAAAAGATTAAAGGTAATCGAGTCCCTGAAAAAATCGAAGACGAACAGACCCGAATGGATGATTCTCACGGTGTTGCCTGTAATCCCTCCTGACCTGCGACCTCTGGTGCCGCTCGACGGCGGCCGTTTTGCAACATCTGACCTCAATGATCTTTACAGGAGGGTAATCAACAGGAATAACCGATTGAAGCGCCTGCAGGAACTAAACGCTCCTGAGATCATCGTCAGGAACGAAAAGAGAATGCTCCAGGAGGCCGTTGATGTCCTCTTCGATAACGGGAGAAGAGGCAGGGCGATAACGGGATCCAATAAGAGGCCGCTTCGTTCCCTCTCCGACATGCTGAAAGGCAAGCAGGGCAGATTCAGACAGAACCTGCTCGGCAAGAGGGTTGATTACTCTGGACGGTCAGTCATTACGGTAGGGCCTGACTTGAGACTTCATCAATGTGGTCTGCCCAAGAAGATGGCATTGGAACTCTTCAAGCCGTTCGTCTACAACCGACTCGAGGAGAAGGGCTACGTAACTACCGTGAAGAGCGCCAAGAAAATGGTGGAGAAGGAAACGGCCGAGGTATGGGACGCGCTTGACGAAGTCGTCCGCGAATATCCCGTCATGCTCAACAGGGCTCCCACGCTGCACAGGCTCGGCATTCAGGCCTTTGAGCCGGTACTTATAGAGGGCAAGGCTATCCAGCTCCATCCTCTGGTATGTACGGCATTCAACGCCGATTTTGACGGCGACCA
>DATJBN010000161.1:0-12085 GCA_035515335.1 Syntrophales bacterium
AACACCTTTCTCATCGATCCTCTCGTATGTGTGGGCTCCGAAATAGTCGCGCTGCGCCTGGATAAGACTCGTTGGCATCCAGGCGCTTCGGTAGCTGTCATAGTAAGTCAGTGCCGCCATCATCACGGGAACGGGAATGCCCATGTTGGCAGCGGCGCATACCGTTCCTCGCAGTTCATGCTGGTTGTCCGCTACGTTCTGCCCGAAGGAAACGTCGAGAAGGAGGTTGGGAAGCTCGGGCCGTTTCTCGTAGCAGGAACGGATGTCCTCGAGCATCGCGGCCCTAATGATACAGCCCCCCCGCCAGATGCGGGCAACATCTGCGAGGTTCAATTCATAACCGTAGGCGTCTGACGCCTTCCGGAGGAGGGCCATGCCTTGAGAATAGACGATCATGAACACGGCGTGAAGCGCCTTCTCCAGGCTGTCTATGAATATCTTATTCTTGCCCCGGAATGAGATCGGCGGGCCTTTCAGGATAGCACTTGCTGTTTCCCTTTCCTTCTTGTAGCCGGAGATGTCCCTTGTTGCGACTGCGGCGTCAACGACGGGGACAGGGACCTGCAGGTCCATGGCCGCCTGGGATGTCCATTTTCCCGTTCCCTTCTGCCTCGCCTCGTCGAGAATGACGTCGATCAGCCTATTCCCTGTTTTTTCGTCCGTGCGGCAGAAGATGTGCGCCGTGATCTCGAGAAGGTAAGAATGAAAAGATCGATCGTTCCACCTTTCATACACGTCGGCGAGGTCATCATCGTTAAGACCGATTGCCCGCTTCATCAGATCATATGTCTCTGCGATTGCCTCCATAAGGCCGTACTCGATTCCGTTGTGCACCATCTTTACGAAATGTCCTGCGGAGCCGGGACCCAGGTAAGTGACGCACGGTTCTCCCTTCACGCGGGCAGCAACCGCCTCGAACACCGGTCGCACGCGCTCGTAGGCGTACCTGTGACCTCCCGGCATTATGCTCGGCCCGTGGCGCGCCCCATGCTCACCTCCGGAGATGCCAACGCCGAGAAACTCAATGCCCGCCCTCGTCAATGTTTTCTGCCTCAGATTGGTATCGGTAAAATGGGAATTGCCGCAGTCGATGATTATGTCTTTCTCAACGAGCGAAGGAAGAAGTTCTCTGATCACATCATCAACCGCAGGTCCCGCAGGAACGAGGATGACAATCGCCCGCGGGGTTTTCAGGTGGTTCAGGAATTCCTTGATGTTCTTCGTACCGCGGATGTCCCTGCCTGCCCCTTCTATGGAGAGGGTCTTGATCTTTGAATGGTCCTTGTCGAAGCCCACAACAGCATACTGATGATCGGACATGTTCAAGAGCAGGTTCCGCCCCATTACACCAAGCCCCACAAGACCGAGTTCATATTTCCGTCTCCTCATTGGTTCACACCTCGCAGTCTTTTTTCATGAGTCGACATGCGCCCCCGTTCATTGGTTGTTTGACTTCCACGTTGGGGAATCATCTGAGCGAGATACAGCATGCCGCCCGACACGTGTCCGAGGAATCCGTATCCCGTAGCCCTCCCCAGCTCGAATGTAGCTGCAGTATACATCCCGAGAGGAAAGACGATGTTCCAGTATTCCGGGCTGTAGCGAATTGGAAACCGTTTCCACAGATGGCGCCATGTTTCGAGAATGGCGAGCAGCGGGATCCACCACGTGGCAACCACCCAGAAGAGAAGTGTGAATGCCCGGAGTAAAGGGATGATCTCGTGAATGAAGGGACCGATCGGCGCCTTCTGGATGAGAAGGGATCCCGGAAGTGTGGTGATGGCGATCGCCCCCATGTTGACCCAGTAAGGGGGGGCAAATTCCTCCGGCATAAGGGTGAAGAAGAGAAGCCGGTAAAAGATGAGGGTAATGAGGGCAACATACATGGCACATCCCAAAAGATAGAATGCCAGAGCGAAGAAGAGAAGCGTCCGCTCCCATGTAGGTATGGCTTGTGCCGAAAGGAGCGCGAGCACAGAGAGGGACTGCGTTGAAACAACCGTGACGAGCCAGCCGCCATGGAGACCTCTCTCTATCGATGGTTTGACAGGACGTATGATCACCGCCGTGAAGAATGCGTACGTGAGGATCAGCCACAGGCATAACGCTGGAAACCAGAAGAAAAGGCCGACTTCGGGATTTCCAAAGAATATTACAAACTGGCCACCAAGGACGCAGGTGCCGGCAATGGTTGTGAAAAACCCTGGGCCCGTGCGGTGATCGGTGAGGTCACCTGACACCTCTCTTACGAACATCAGAAGCCGCGCCACAGAAAGAAGGATAAGAATAGAGTAGGCGCATAAATTGACCCAGAAGAGAAGACCTGCAAGTGTGGCCATGCCGAGAAGATGGGCTGCCACGGACACGATGACCGTCGCCATCACGAGCGCGAAATAACCGGGATAAAGGTTTCTCACGGTCGCCCTCATTGTATCTTTGACCTCAGTCTTCAACATTGAATTAAACCAGTACGATCTTTAAAAAAACTGTTTCGCTCGCTCGCCGCGAGCGATTTCGAGCCCCATACCCGCCAGTGCCCGACGTGTGGTGGCATAGTCCCTGTGGACAACTCCCCTGATCCCCAATTCATTAGCAATGGCGACAAACATGTCCCTGTCCTCGATGTAGACAACCTGTTCCGGCTCCGCCTGGGCGATGTCGAGCGCGATCCGATAGATGTCGGCATCAGGCTTCCGGTAATGGACGAAACACGAAGAGACGAAGAAATCCACAAAGTCAGTGAGCCTGAATGTCTTGATCCGGTATTCCGTAATCTCCCTTCCCTCATTGCTCACGGCCGCTACTTTGAGACCATATTTTGATTTCAACTCGCGGATCAGGTCTATCATCTCCGGAAACGGCTGCGACTGGGAAAACATGAACGCCTTGAATCCCTCCGGTGTAAATGATCTCTTTTCATAGAAGACTATGCGGTAGAGATATTCGTCGAGACTGAGCTTCCCCTCTTCATAGGTATCGAAAGTGAGGTGATGCCTTTCGTCCATCTCTTCATGATTGAGGCCGAACGTCTCCGCCGCCTTCCGACGCATTCGCCTGTCCCATCCGTTGGTGAGGATGACGTTTCCAATATCCAGAAAGAGATGCGTTATATTCTGCCGCTCCATGATATCCATCAGCCCTATGATACACGCGTGCGCCGCACGGGCTTCTTGCGTGCTACTTCGAGAAAGACCTTCCTTCGTTCAGCAAGTCTCTGCATCAGGAGATCAAAGGGTTTAACGAACTTATCGACCCCTTCGTCTTCCAGGGTCTGCGTCACGTTGTCGAGATTAACACCCACATCGGGGAGGGACTTCATAACCTTCTCCGCTTTTTCCAATCCCCTCTCCAGGCGTAGAGCCGGCTTGCCATGGTCCCTGTATGCGCGGATGGTCTCCATGGGGACCGTGTTTACGGTCTCAGGCCCGATGAGTGGCTCCACGTATTTCACGTCGCTGTAGGCCGGATTCTTGGTACTCGTGCTCGCCCAAAGCAGGCGCTGCACCCTGCCGCCGTGCTGTGCGAGATTCATGAAGCTCGCCGACCTGAACACCTCTTTGAAAATGCGATAGGCCACCTTGGCAGAGGACACTGCGACCTCACCATGCAGCGATGCGGCGAGCAATCCCGACCTTCCTCCCTTCAATCTCTTTTCCTCAAGCACGGGGTCTATCATTGTATCTATCCGGCTGAGGAAGAAGCTCGCCACCGAGGTGACGCGATTGATGGATTGGCCATCTACGATCCTGTCCTCAAGGCCAGCAAGATAAGCCCTTGCGACCTCGCGATACCGGGGCAGCCCGAAGAGCAGCGTAACGTTGACATTGATCCCCTTGCTTATGAGTTCTCGGATTGCCGGAAGGCCTGAAGCCGTCGCCGGCACCTTGATAAAGACGTTGGGGCGTTTCACTGCCGCCCACAGCCTTCGCGCCTCCGCCACCGTTCCCTTTGTGTCGTGGGCAAGATGGGGAGACACCTCGAGACTCACGAACCCGTCTTTTCCGTCGGTGCGATCATACACAGGGCGCAACTGGTCTGTTGCAAGTCTGATGTCATGGACTACGAGGTTCTCATAAATTTCATCTACGCCTTTTCCTTTGCGGGCGAGTGTCCCGATGGCGCCATCGTAGTCATCTGTCTCGGCGATGGCCTTCTCAAATATCGCCGGATTGGAAGTGACACCCGAGAGCCCGTCTTTCTTGATGAGTCTCTTCAACTCCCCGGAGGTAAGCATCGGACGGCTGATAGAGTCGAGCCAGATGCTCTGTCCCAGGCCCTCAAGCTTCAAGAGCGGATTCATCTTCATCTTGTTCTCTTTTCTTTTTGCCATGTTTTCTAAACTTGCCTTTCTGTCACCTTGCGGCCAGGTTTATGATCATTGTCAGGACTGGGCCCGGATACACGCCGAGGCCAACCAGAAGAAACACCGGCAGAGCCAGGGCGAATGCACCGGCAGATAACGTATGCTTCACGGCCGCCGCATTTTCCGGCGCGGGCGTGAAGAGGACAATGAGAACTCGCAAGTAATAGAACAGTCCTATGGCGCTCGTGACGATCAGACATATGACTGGGAACCATAAGACAGAGTCGATTCCTGCTGCGAGCACGTAGAACTTGCCGATGAACCCCGCAGTCAGGGGAATTCCGGCAAGCGACAGGAGCATCACCGTTAGAACGCCTGCGATCCAAGGGTTCTCGAAGAAGAGTCCCAGGTAATCATCGAGCCGGTCAGCGTCTCGCTCCTTCCCGGAAAGAATGGTGACGACACCGAATGCTCCCAGGTTCACTATGAAGTATGCCGTAAGATAGAATACTACCGCCGTCACTCGAAGGCCTCCGCTTGCCAGGAAGGCAACGAAGAGATAGCCCATATGGGCTATGGAGGAATAGGCGAGGAGGCGTTTCAGATTATCCTGAAACAGGGCGAGGAGATTTCCGACGAACATCGATGCCACGGCGATGCACACGAAGAAGAGCGTAAGGGAATTTCCACCATATGCGTCGACCTGCATAAAATAGCGGAGGAGCACCGCAGATACCGCTCCTTTCGAGACCGTCGCAATGAACCCCACGACCGGTGCCGGGGCGCCTTCATAGACGTCGGCTATCCACATGTGGAATGGAACGACAGCCAGCTTGAAACCAATACCCACGATAATGAGCATCATGCCGGCAAGAAAGACGGGGCCCATGCCCGGGGTTGCAGCCTTCGCCGCAATTGCCGTGAATTCCATGCTTCCCACCTCGGCGTAAGTCAGGGCCATCCCGAAAATGAGGAATGCCGAGGAAAAGGCAGCGAGCACCAGGTATTTGATTCCAGCCTCAAAAGAAAGCTCGCTCGTCCGCGCATAGGCGGCAAGTGCATAGAGGGAAACGCTGAGGCTTTCGAGTCCCAGGAGGAACGAGGCAAGGTGTGTGGAAGCGACGAGGACTATCGAACCCAGCAGGGCGGTAAGAATGAGGACGTAGAACTCCTCGCGGTTCTCGCGGCGAGCCTCAAGATAGCCGTAAGAGATAAGAAAGGTGAAGAGACCGGAGAGAAGAATGAGTACGATAAAGAAGACAGCGTATCCGTCGACAACGAGAAGAGGCGTGAGACTGTGAGGCGACGGCGCGGGGCCAAGGAGAACCGCAAGAACCGCCGCGATCACCGCTCCGATCGCGAGGGCAAATGTGAGCCTGTGGCTCCTGCGGAGGGCAATGCCAAGGATAATCGCGACCTGTGCCGCGGCTAGAACCATAAAGGGCAGGATTGCCTTGATCTCTAAAGCCGTCATCTCTCCCTCCCAAAAACCTTGATCGCTCCTCCGGCCTGCGAAACCGCGGCGTTCTTCTGCAAAGTCGAAAGGCCGTCGCGAGCCTTGTCCAGATATGGCTGGGGATAAAGGCCAAGCCAGAGGATCATCACGATC
This sequence comes from Syntrophales bacterium, assembly GCA_035515335.1. GTDB lineage: Bacteria > Desulfobacterota > Syntrophia > Syntrophales > UBA2185 > Fen-1135. The sequence goes on from DATJBN010000161.1 coordinate 5,913, forward strand.
ATGGCTGTCATGACCGCCAGCTCACGCGTCTCCAGATCGGGGATTCGCCATCCTTCGCGGTTGGCGCCGAAGAAGGCCTTTTGGGCCATCCACACCGCATAGACCGTAGACAGAACAAGGCCCAGCGCCGCGAAGGTCGCCATGGCCACGCTTACCTCGTAGGTTCCGAGGAGAACCAAAAACTCAGCGATGAAATTTCCCATTCCCGGCAGGCCCAGAGAGGCCAGCGCGAAGAAGAGCCAGGCCCCGCCCATGCGCGGGGCCACAGTCCACAGGCCTCCCAGCCGCTCAATCTCGCGCGTGTGAACCCTCTCCTGCAGGGCTCCCGCCAGGATGAAGAGGGCACCCGTACTTATGCCGTGGCAGAGCATCTGAATGACAACGCCCTGCAAGGCCTTTTCATTCCAGACAAATACGCCCAGGAGGACGAAGCCCATGTGGCTTATACTTGTGTAGGCCACGAGGCGCTTGATGTCGGTCTGGGCAAAGGCCAGGACCGCCCCATAAAGGATCCCAATGATGCCAAGGCTCATGGCAAGGGGGGCGATTTCCATCGCTGCTTCGGGAAATAAAGGAACGGCAAAGCGCAAAAGTCCGTACCCGCCTGTTTTCAAGAGAAGGCCGGCGAGGATTACGCTTCCTGCCGTGGGGGCCTCTGTATGGGCATCGGGAAGCCACGTATGGAATGGGACGGCAGGCAGCTTGACGAGAAAGGCGGCAAGGAAACCGAGAAGGAGAACAGTCGCGGGTCCCGTATCCACATGGGTTCCCAGGAGTTTGAAGTAATCGAAAGTGTAAACCCCTGTCTCCCTCCCGTGGAAGAAATAGAGCCCGAGGATCGCGGCCAGCATTAAGAGACCGGAGAGCTGGGTGAAGATGAAGAACTTGACGGCCGCCTTGATTCGCTTCTCATGCCCCCACATGGCGATCAGGAAATACATGGGGACGAGCATGATCTCCCAGAATACATAGAAGAGGAAAAGGTCGAGGGCGACAAAGACGCCGATGATCCCTGTAAGTGTCGCCATGAGGTTGAAGTGGAAGAAACCGACCTGGCTTTCGATCTCAGTCCAGGAAGAGATGACAGCCGCGATTCCAAGAAAGACGGTAAGGAGCACCAGGAGCAGACTGATCCCGTCAACGGCGAGGTGAAAACCGATTCCGAGGGCCGGGAGCCACGACCAGTTCACCCGGGCGAGCCATACCCCACCGGCAATGCCAGCTGGTTTTCCAAGGAAAAGAAATACGACGAGGATGGTGTCTAAGACGAGCGCGGCAAGGGAGATGAAGCGGGCAGATAGATCCTTCTTCCTTCCGGCAAGAGGACCCCGTGTACCTGCCAGCCAGGCAAGGAGGCCCCCTGCAAGAGGTATGAAGACTATCCAGAAGAGTATCATTCTAAATCACCTGATCCTTACCTAAAATATCAGCGCCAGCGCTATCACCGCGCCCAGGGCCACTCCCAGTGCGTACTGTCTCACCATGCCCGATTGCCTACTAGACAAAGAGACGGACCAGTACGAACTGATCCAGGCCGCGCCGCGGTAAAAAAAGTCCACGAAATCATTTCTGTTGATGCGGGAGGCGAAAGTGAAGGGTCGAACAAGGATGGCATCATAAAACGCATCAAAGCCCCAACCGGTATACGACAGCTCGTGCATCCACGCTGCAATCCGATTTTTTTCAAGTGCGGCTATGATGTCGCGCCTTGAGAGATACAGCCACCAAGCTGCCCAGACCCCGAGGAGGGGGGCCGCTATCGCATCGATAAGGAGGACTATCTCTACGTTGTGTGATACCGGCGTCAGCTTCAATGCCGGGAGGGAGCGTGCCAAGAAGTCGGAGAAGACAGTCACCGGTGCAATCGTCCGGGGCATCTCTATGAATCCGGCCGCTACGGCGCCCACTGCGAGGACCACCAGGGGGATATTAATTGCGGGTCCCGGCTTCTCGGCGACAGGGGTCTTCGCCTTGCCATAGAATACGAGAAAGACGAGGCGAAAGGCATACAGTCCGGTGAGGAAGGCGCCCGTGATCCCCGCCGCCCACAGCCAGGCGCTACCTTTTTCTGAGGCCCATGCCGCAAAGAGGATCATATCTTTGCTATAGAATCCTGCGGTAACGAGCGGGAGAGCGGCAAGGGATGCAGCCCCGATGATGAATGTGGAGAACGTCACCGGCAGTTCCTTACGCAGGCCGCCCATCTTGTGGATGTTGTGTTCATCCCCCATGGCCGCGATGATAACACCTGCACCGAGGAAGAGGAGTGCCTTGAAGAGGGCATGGGTCATGAAATGAAAGATTGCGGCCGACCACGCGCCAACCCCCAGGGCCAGGAACATATATCCTATCTGACTGATCGTGGAATAGGCGAGGACTCTCTTGATGTCCCATTGCATGAGCGCGCTTCCCGCTGCAAGAATGAGGGTCGCGGCGCCAATAACGGCGACGAGCGCCTGGATGGCGGGCGCGAGTGTGAAGAGGACATACGTTCTTGCAATGAGATACACGCCGGCAGTCACCATGGTCGCGGCATGGATCAGCGCTGAGACGGGCGTGGGCCCAGCCATCGCGTCCGGGAGCCACGTCTGGAGCGGGAGCTGGGCGGATTTTCCGACCGCTCCTCCGAGAAGCAAGAGGGCCGCCCAGAACGCCATGCTTGAACCTTCGTTCCAAAGCCATGGCGCCACCGCAAGGATTCTCTGTATGTTCAGTGTATCGAGATTAACGAAGAGCAATAGAAGAGCGATGGCGAATGCCGTGTCGCCGATGCGGGTCACGATAAAGGCCTTGTTCGCAGCCTCTACATTGGCCGGATCATCGTACCAGAATCCGATGAGGAGATAGCTGCAGAGCCCCACCCCTTCCCATCCAAGATAGAGGAGGAGCAGGTTGTCCGCCATGACCAGAACGAGCATCGAGAATACGAAGAGGTCCATGTAGGCGAAAAACCGCCGCACGCCTGTATCACGGTACATGTGTTCGGAAGAATAGAGCAGTATTAAGAACCCGACGATCGTAACGACAAGGATCATGACCAGAGAAAGGGCGTCGAGATAGAGAGAGACTACGGGCGAGAAACCGTCGACCGCAAGCCATGTCCAGAGTGTCTGCATAGAGGCACCCCCCTCGGGCGGCGAGGTGATGAATGCCACCCCCACTATTATGGATACGAGGGCGGCAAGGCCCACGGCTCCTGCGCCGACGATACACGCCGTCTTCCGCGGCAGGCTGGAACCTGTAAGCAGAAGGAGAATCGAACCCCCCAGTGGTAGTAGTGGAATCAACCAGATTGATCCAAACATCTCAACCTCGCATCTTGCTTGCGCAATCGATATCAAGTGTCTTATGCCACGAATACATCCAGAGAATAAGGGCAAGACCGACAGACACCTCTGCTGCGGCTACCGCCAGTATGAAAACGAACATCACCTGCCCGTCCGGCTGAAGCCATCGAGCGCCTGCGACCACAAAGGCGAGGGCCGCGGCATTGAGCATTATTTCCAGGGAAAGAAGGATAAAGAGCACATCGCGTCTTATCAGGACGCCTGCAACACCCAGGGCAAACAGTACCGCTGCCAGTATGAGACCATGTTCCACGGGAATAGCGCTCATTGCCGGCTTCCTCCTTCCTCCTCATCTTCGCGCCTGCGGCCCAGATCATGGGCAAGGTGATAGGCGCCGACAAGACCCGCGAGGAGCAGGACGGACGCCATCTCCACTCCCAGTATGTACGGACCGAAGAGAGATGCGCCGGTCCTCTTCGGGCTCACCAATTCCCCCGGCAAGAGAACGCCTCCCCCTGTCATGACCCAGATCAATTCTGCGAGGAGGACGGCCGTAAGTATCACTGGACCGACCCATATCTCCGGGGTGAGCCAGCGTCGCTCCCTTACCACCGACCGGGGGCCCGGATTAAGCATCATCATGACGAAGACGAAAAGGACCAGTACGGCGCCGGCATAGACAATAACCTCAAGGGCTGCCGCAAAGGGCGCACCCAGGATGAGGAAGATCATTGCCACCGCGAGGAAGGAGACAACGAGATAGAGCAGCGCATGGATCGCATGTGTTCCCGTGATTACACGAACCGTCGCCGCAATGGCGATGGCAGATGCTATATAGAAGGCATATGTCATAACATATTCTCCCCAGGAGACTTACGGAAGCAGGCTCTTCACGTCCACGGGCGGCGCCTCGCCTTCCGCCTCACCTTTTCCCTTACCCCCGATTGCAAGGCCCGCAACCTTATAGAAGTTATAGTCCGGGTATTTTCCGGGACCGCTTATGAGAAGGTCTTCTTTTTCATAAACCAGATTCTCTCTTCTATACTCCCCCATCTCAAAATCAGACGTTAGCTGAATGGCGTATGTAGGGCAGGCCTCTTCGCAAAAGCCGCAAAAGATGCAGCGTGAAAAATTTATCCGGAAGAAGGCCGGGTAACGCCGACCGTGTTCGTCTTCTGTCGCCTGAAGTGCGATGCAGGCCACGGGACAGGCCACGGCACAGAGGTAGCAGGCAACGCACCGCTCGGCACCGTCCGGATCACGTGAAAGGATGATCCTTCCCCGCCAGCGGGGAGGGATGTCCGGCTTTACCTCGGGATAGAGGACCGTCTCCCGCCTGTGAAAGGCATGAAGGAAGACGAGCCATATGCTTCTCAAATGCGACCACATGGGTGCAAATCAACTCCCTGCCAACAGTATTCCTCCGGTTACCAGTGCATTGACGAGAGAAAGCGGGAGCATCACCTTCCATCCCCATGTCATGAGCTGGTCGTAGCGGGGCCTCGGAAGAGAGGCCCGCAGGAGAATAAAAAATCCGATAAAGAAGAGTGTCTTCGCCATGAACCAGAGAAGAGGCGGGAGGTATGGCCCAAGCCATCCTCCGAAGAAAAGAGTCACGATCATCGCCGAAATAAGCGTTATGCCGAGATACTCGCCAAGGAAGAACATGCCGAATTTCATGGCCGAGTATTCAGTATGGAATCCCGCGACGAGTTCACTCTCCGCCTCGGGGAGGTCGAAGGGGAGCCTGCGCGCCTCTGCGATCCCGGCAATGATAAAGATCACGAGTCCGACGCACTGCGGCACACAGAACCAAAGATTCTTCTGTGCCTCCACGATCTCCCGGAGGTGAAAGGAGCCCGCCATCATGACCACACCCATTACGGAAAGTCCCATGTAGACCTCGTAGCTGAGCATCTGAGCGACTGCCCGGAGACCACCGAGGAGGGAATATTTGTTGTCTGACGACCAGCCCGCGAGAGCCACGCTGTACACCCCCAGGGAAGACATGGCGAGAAAGAAGAGAAGTCCTATGCTGAGGCCGGCGATCTCTATACCCGGGGAGAAAGGAATAACGGCATAGGCGGAAAGCACCGTCACCACGATGATCCCCGGGGTTATCACAAAGATCGGTCGGTCCGCAAAGGGAGGAATCCAGTCCTCCTTGGTAAATATCTTGATCATATCCGCAAGAACCTGGAGGAGCCCGAAAGGACCGACACGGTTGGGACCATATCTGTCCTGCCAGAGGGCAAGAAGCCGCCTTTCAAGCCAGATATTCAGGGCCGCGAGGGACAAGGCGCCCACAAGGACGCCTATGATGACGGCAAGGTTTCTCATTTCGCCTGCACCTCTTTCTCGGAAATGATCCTTCCCCACGCAGGCAGCGCGACCGGGAGAAGCCCCGGGAGGCCGGTCGGTATTCCCGCAACTCCAATCGGAAAAGACTCATTAGACCTGACGGGAAAATGAAGTTCATACCCGGAAAGAGAAATCACCGCCATCTCTCCATCCTGCAAACCGAGTGTCCCACCATCGACAGGATTGAGCGCCACATAGGGTGCAGGACATAGCTCGGCGACCGCTGGGGAATGGATACTCAGCTCCTCGGAGCCGAATATATGGTAAACCGGTACAAACAGAATCTCACCGGCCCGGGATTCTCGACCGGGCGGAGGAGAGACAGGAAGGTAAGATGCTCGTCTCACTCCTTCCGCATCAAAGATACGTGCGCCGCTATCGCCGCCTATGAGCGGACCACCGACCTCGCTCTGAAATTTGTTCACGGACTGCACGGAATTCCAGCCCGGCGCCCAGAAACGCGTTATGAGGGTGGGCGGCGGAATTCCCTCAAATCCTTCCATGGAAAACGCCAAAGGAGAGTCA
>DATJBN010000162.1:0-4575 GCA_035515335.1 Syntrophales bacterium
GCCGTAAATGGCATTGAAGCAGTATTCTAGAGCCACAAGAGCCGTGCCGAGGCTTATAATCATGAGCAGTTTCATCTGTCCGCTTCCAAGAGTGTCTTATCAGTATCGCGATTGCAAAAATGAGTCTATCAGGGGATGCCTGTTTGCGGATAGGTGGTGTGTAGTTGCGTCTCCATCGAGTTCATCAATATCTGATCTACTTTTTTGCGGCAGCCATTTATGATATCTCCGGTATGTAATATCAGGAGATCCGTGTCCCATTTCCTTGCTCACTTCTGCCAGTGGGGTTGACATTGATGCGACTGCGATAAGATTGTGATACACCTACTTATCTTCAATATGTGATGGGAATCAACAATTGATTATGACCTGTAGTCTTAACTCTTGGGGAAAGGTTATTGTTAGTAAGGTGCTATCGAAGTGTTGTTTCAAACGTTTCACCATGCAGGGACGTTTTGCAAGATCCAATAGGACCCGATTTCCGCGAATGTGTTAACGAAACCATTATAAGAATCGGGCTTATTGATGTAGCTGTTCGCTCCCAACTCGTAACTTTTGATCCTGTCCCGATTTGTCGTTGATGATGAAAAAATGACTACAGGAACCATCCTCGTATCTTCATTGGTTCTGATCCTCTGAAGAATTTCGAGCCCATCAACCTTCGGCAAATTTATGTCTAGTATAATCACTCTGAGCTTCTCGCAAGTCTTACACCCCGAATATTTGCCGGTTGCGGCGATATAATCGAGGACGTCCCCGCCATCACGGAACACCATGGTCTTATCAGTCAGATTAAACCTCTCAAGAGCTTCAAGCATAAATTCCACATCATAGTGGTTTTTTTCTGCAAGTAGAATCTCCGGCTTGTTTTCGGTCACATTTCACCTCTTTGGGACTTGTGTTTCTTCATCAGGATGAATATAAATGTTGTCCAAAAATTAGACCAGAAGTCTCATCGATGTCATGCGTTATCAGACGGCCTCTAGTTTATTGATGTGAGCAATTTGCTCGTAACGGAAAGCAGGGAGCGGCCCGATCGAGTCGTCAGCATTGAGAGATCATCTCCCACAAGGTTTCCTTCAGGTATGACGAAACGTTTCCATGAGAAAATGTAAGTCACCCACCTGTGCCGCTCTTAAAAGGGTTGCCCCCATCTTCAATTTGAATAAATTCAAATGACTCACGGCAGCTTACCTTCGTATCTTTAATGAAAACGGGCGGGCAATGACAATGGGGATTAAATGTCAGCATACTGATAGGCATTACCTGCCAACCGCGTGGACGATTCGTTGCGTCTTGTTTGGAAATGGATTGTTGAGGGTAGGGGATAGGTTATAGATTATTGTAAAAAGCTGAAGATGGAGAGTCAGAAGCTACACCGGATACAAACCCCCGTGCCCTTCTATTTCCGCATTTTTTGATTTCTCGCGGTCTCCTCCACTGACGTTCCGATCTCGCGCACTTCTGCGAGCCATTCTTCGATTGTTCTCTTGCAGTCATCGCCTGCATCGTCGTATAGGCCGATGATCTTCCTCTCACGGGCGGCGCTTTCGAGGGAATCGGATGCATGTGCGGCGTTCTGCATGATATTCTGTCCGAAGTCGGAGCGGATGGTGCCTTCCGCGGCGACAGCCGGGTCCGTGACCCCGAGGCGTTCGCGGATGACCTCAACCGCATTGGGGCCGCGGTAGAGGAGGGCAAGGCAACGGTGTAGTCCCGGCTTCTCGCGCTCGGAGGGCGGCACGTCTTTCGGGTCAAGACCGGTCATGTATTTTACGATCTGGGAGAATTCATACATGGCATTCTTTTCATTTAAGACATCGGCCATGGCGTTATATTCTTCATCCGTTATCGTATAATTGAAGAGGCCCTCCATCCCCTGCTTGAGGTGCACGACTATTTGGGGTTTCAATTTCTTCTTGAAGACATTGCGAAGGAAACCATAAAACTCCTCGCCTTGGGCGGCGCTCATCCTTATCATCCGGGCGCCGACGATCCGGAGACCGGTCTTGGAGAACATGTCGATCATATTTCCGGGTCGAACGGAGTGCTTGAAGAAATTGTCCGGCTTGAGGATCACGAGCGTCGTTTCCCCGTCCGCACACTCTTCGTAGATCCCGGAATCGTTGAAGGCGTATTTGGCGAAGAACTCGAGGTTGTTTCTTGCATATTCAATGTTGGTCGGCAGAAGAACGGCAGGCTCGAAATATCGCACGCCTCCGTCGGGTGTGGTGATGAAGTCGCTGTAGGTTCCGCGAATGGTTCCGCGATTGGCCTCCGATTCCGTGACGGTGGTGAGTTTGCCGACCACGTCGTAGATCCTCGCTACTGCATCGACGCCTTCAAAGAGGAGGAACAGGCACCTGTTCTGTTGTTTGAGGACATTGTTGTGCCTGAGGTTTTGATCGATGTAATCGACAAGTGCTTTGCCTACCTTGGGAAGGTTAAGGCTCTTTACGCGCCTAACATACTCATCTACGAATTTGTCAGACGGGCGCATCATGCGGATGCCGATAAGGTCGCATCCGGAAAGGGAGAGCAGACGTGCGATTATATTTCCGGTTCTCGATTTAATGAGGCTGTAGGGTGTGATAACAGCGTATGTGAGTTCTCTGGTCATGTGTTGATTTAATGCGTTCTCCTGCTATTATTTCTCCGTGCTACTTTTTTTCATATAAAACGATTATGACGGTATGTCAACGGCAAAGAGAGCGAAGCGGCCTGTACGAGATGATTTTCACGATATTCTGCGGGCGAGAGACCGTTGACAGTTTATAGCAAGTTTTTTCAATAGCGGCAGGTGTTGCGAGCGGGAGGCGCTGTCAATTAAATTCGCAATCCCCGCCGGGATGTGGGCAAGAAATCCGGAAAGACCTTTCTTCAAACCGAGGAAGCCGTAGGCACCCAAGGCCTGCATCAGGCGCTGTGACGCCGCGTCTCGGAAACCTTCCTCAAAAGTTCTCCAGTCGGTGGGTAAATAATTGACATCTCCAGCACCTCCCCATTTGCCATTCTGAACGGCGTCTTCTCGATCCGTTGAAAGTTCATGGTAATAGCGGAGGAGTTCGACGCGTTGATCTTCTGCAAAAGATACATAAGGATCGTAGAGGAGTGAACCCAGGTCATAAAGGGGATTGCCGAAGCGCATGCCCTGAAAATCAACGAAGGCAGCCCTGTCATTGTAAACCATCACGTTCTGCGACTGCAGATCCCTGTGGACGAGTGTAACAGGCATATCGAGCAGACGGCCTGCGAGTCCTTCCAATTCGGCCTCCAGGTCCGTCCGCTCCGCTTCGCTAATCGTGATGCCGCATACTGCATCGACAGAATTATCGAAGAAATAATCGCGCTCCCACTTGTAAAGGTTTGGACCGAAGGCTTCCATCAATGGCACTGTATCAATCGGGAAGTCTTGGACAGGAAAGGCATGCAGCCTATGAATCGCAGAGAGGGTCTTGCGGTAGTAAAGGCCTCTCTCAGTCCATGGTTCCTCTCTATATGACCAGAGGTCCCTGTCGCCAAGGTCGTCCATGAGAATGAAGCCCTTTTCAGGGTCGTGCACGATGATCCCGGGTACGGGAACTCCTATCGAGCGGAGGAAGTCGGCAATGGCCGCATAGTATCTGTTTTCCTCACGGGCGATGTCGTAGACCATGAAAATCGAAGTGCCAAATTCATGAGCGATTCGGTGGAAGGATCTATTTGATCCTCCCCTCGCGATAGGCGTACTTCGGACTTTAGCTGATTTTCTGATACCGAGGGACTTCAGCAGAAAGGAGAGCATTTCATTGTTGAGACGTTTCATATTCAACCGACAACGGGGCTGCTACAAGTATCTACGGTTCTTCTTGGGCAAGCACTTCATTCATTTTTTTATATTCGGCGACGGAACCGATGTCGCACCATCGTCCTTCATCGATGATTGCTCCGGCGACCGACCTGGGCGCTTCCCTTATCATGGCAATGAATGCATCGATAATTGATTCTCTGCGGCCTGGGACGAGGCGCCGGAGAAAGGATTTCGTAATCACATAGACGCCGGCAAAGAGGTAGCTCCCGACGCCCGTCACGCCGAGCGTATGGCGCATGTCGCATATGTCGCCCGCGGCGTTGAGATTGACGTTCTTGGGTGAGCCGCTGCTTCTCAAGGCGAGGGTTACCTCTTTCTTCCGGGTGTAGTGGGCATCGATCAGCCTGTAAAGCGGCAGGTTGGTAAAGATGTCGCCGTTATATACTATTACAGTCTCGTCATCGGCAAGAAGGTCTTCAACATTTTTTATGCCGCCTCCGGTGTCAAGGAGCACGGGCTCATAACGGAAGGTGATGGGGATACCCCGCCACTGCCGGTCCGGGAAGGCCTTGAGGTAAGCATCCGCTGCATGGTGGGTGTTGACGATGAAACGTTCTATTCCAGCTTCTTTGAGATGATCCATCACGTATGTGATGATGGGGCGACCGTGGAGGGGCAGAAGAGGTTTGGGGCAATCGTCGGTCAGGGGGCGGAGGCGCGTCCCCAGACCGGCGCCTAGGATCACTGAGGTCTTGATGGATGATTTTTTCATGTCCGTTTTCAGT
>DATJBN010000163.1:0-8488 GCA_035515335.1 Syntrophales bacterium
AGACTCTACAGCCCTTCGCCTGCAAGATTATTTAACAATTGTATAAATGATGAGGCTCTATGCACTCACATGGGCAATTTTCAATATCGGCTTTATCGCCTGCCAGCCAGTAGTTTCATTGGCCGTATGCCAGAGATCGTAATTTCTCTGAAGGTTCAACCATAATTCAGGCGTCGTGTCAAACGCCCTCGCCAACCGCAGAGCGACATCCGTTGTTACGCCACCTCTTTCATTCAATACTTTGGACACTGTTTTTCTCGACAGCTTAAGCTTTCTCGCCAACTCCGTTACCGAAATTTCTAACGGCTCTAAATAATGAACCCGCAAAATAGCCCCTGGGTGAGCAGGCGGTCTCTTTCGTGTTCTCATAAATGATCCTCTCTAATGATAATCCTCAATATTTACATTAAATGCATCTCCATGCTTAAATTCGAACGTCACCCGCCAATTGCCGGATACTTTTACAGCCCAGCGCTCCTTCTTTCTTGGACGCAGCAGGTGAAGGCCGGAACCGGGGTAGTTCATATCTTTAATTTCATTTGCCGCATCGAGCCGGTCCAATATTGCCTCTATCTTGGAGACATATTTGGTCTGTATGCCTTTACGAATGCCGTCGTAGAAAAAATCCTCCAAACCTTTAAGGATAAAAGATTTTATCATACCGATTTACTGTAACCAATCTGGTTACACCTGTCAAGAAATATTATCATATCCTCCTTGGCATAACTCCTGCTCATCACGCTGATTAGAATTTCTTTTGAATGATCAGTTTTTCAAGTTCATCGAGGAAGGTTATTTGGAGGTCGCTGAGATTCTCCTGCTTCATCTGCGACTCGTGGGGCCAGTCCAGTTCCGTTTGTACGGGTGCGCCTCGTCCGGCGAAGGGCAATAACTGATGGACAAAACATGTCCCTTCGATCCAGCCCATGCAATCATCACCATAGCACCTTCTATTGACAAAAATGCACCACTTCATGTCAATTCCCTTTCGCAAAAAGGATTACAGTAGATGCAGCACCTCGCTGAGAGAAGGGTGGGGAATAATCCAGTTTCTCAATTCCTTCTTGCCCATCCTGTTTGTCACGGCGAGGCTCATCCCTGCGATGAGTTCGCCTGCATCATCCCCGACTATTGTTACACCGATAAGTCTCTCATCGGAAAACACGGCCTTTACGAATCCGTTGCCTTTGAGCTCCGTCCTCGCCATGACGTTGGCCCCGTATTCGACCCTTCTTATCTCCACCTTCATCCCCAGCTCCGATGCCCGCTTTTCCGTCAGTCCGACGCGCGCAACATTCGGGTGGGTGTACACAACAGAAGGAACTGTATCATCCCGGCATGTAATCGTGCGGTCTCCATAGAGATGGCTTGCAACCGCCCTTCCCTGCTGCATCGCTCTGTGTGCAAGCATGACGCCGCCAGTCACGTCGCCAACGGCATAGATGCCCGCCACATTGGTCATCAGCCGTTCATCAACGGCGACGCCTTTTTCATCATACTTGATGCCGCATCTTACGAGTTCCTCCCTGCGCAACGAGGGTTTTCTTCCGGTACACATCAGCACGCACTCGGCAGAAAGCTCCAAACGTTTGTCGCCTTCTTTAGCGGTAAGCAGAACGCCGCTTCCGGTCTCCTCTATCATCTCCATACGCGTAGACGTGTGAATGGCAACACCGAGTCGTATCAGGTCATGCCTTATCAGATCATCCGCCTCTCTGTCCTCGAGCGGCAGGAGTCCGTCGAGGAGTTCGACTATGGTTACGGAAACGCCAAGCTCGGCCATGAACGTGGCAATCTCGATCCCGATGAAACCGGCGCCCACGATGATGGCGGACTTCGGCAGCGTCTCAAGGCCTAAGAAACCGTCTGATGTTAGAATCTTATCGGATGTCTGAAACCCACGCGGCAACAGCGGTTCCGATCCCCAGGCGATGATGATGTTGTCAGCCGTGAGGCGCTCTTTGCTACCTTCCGGGGGTGCCCATATCACCTCTCCGGGGGAAACAATCTCTCCTTCTCCCGCCTTCATATCAACGCCCGCATCCCCGAGGGATTGCGCAACACCTTTCCCGGAAATCGTCACCATCTGCCTCTGGTGGCGTTTGATAGCAGGGAAATCAACCCTGGCCTCACCTACCGAAATACCGAGGCGTTTTAATTTCTTGAGGTTCATGAATTCTCTGCTGCAGGCAAGCAGCGCCTTGGTCGGAACGCATCCTCTGTTCGTACATGTGCCGCCCCACTGGCCCTTCTCGATCACTGCAACCCTGGCCCCCCATGCTGCAGCATGCAGGGCCGCAGCATGCCCTCCGGGGCCTGCTCCTACTACAATAAGATCGTATGCATCAGGCATTATAAGACCGTCTCCTACCCGTTTCCAAAAGTTGCGGCCGCGTGATAGGAACTGCGAACGAGCGGACCTGCTTCAACGTTCGCGAGTCCCATCTCGAGGGCCATCCCTTTCATGACTTCGAATTCATCGGGGTGATAGTATTTCATCACCGGCCAGTGATCGCGCGTCGGCTGCTGGTACTGGCCGATCGTTACACTTCCGCACGGGATGTGGGCCAGATCCTGAAGCAACGCCATGATGTCGCTCCAGAACTCGCCAAAGCCCACCATGAATCCCGATTTGATGACAATCCCATTACTATCGTGCTGGTGTATCCTGCGAAGTATCTCCAGTGACAAACGATAGTCTCCCTGAGGTCTTATAAAGCTGAAGAAGGAGGGAACACATTCCACGTTGTGATTGATTACATCGGGCCGCTCCTTGATTATCGATGCCAAAGCGTCCCAGTTCCCCCTGAGGTCGGGAATGAGAACCTCCACCCTGCACTCCGGGACCTCCCGACGCAGCATTGCGATGCAGCGTGCAAATATTTCCGCTCCGCCGTCCTGGAGGTCGTCACGTGTCACGGACGTAATTACCGCATACTTGAGTCCCAGCTCCTTTACCGCCCGGGTGAGACGCTCCGGTTCCGTATCATCCAATCCTTCGGGCAAACCGTGCTTTACATTGCAGTAAAGGCATTTTCGCGTACATACATTCCCGAGGATCAGGAAAGTCGCAGTCCCCGAATGAAAGCATTCCGTCACATTGGGGCACCGGGCTTCCTGACAGATGGAGTGGAGATTGAACTGCGACAGAACCCCCCTGACATGATTGAACTCATGCGAAGCGGGGAGCCTTACCTTCAACCATTCAGGTTTTCTTTTTATCTGCATTCACACCCTGAGATGTCTTCCTCGCCTTGGTCAAACTGAAAAACCCGAAGAGGAAGAATATCACTCCGAAGATGAGCTGAGGAAAGACGGCATCGATGCGTCCCGTCTCTATATAATGCATGACCGCCTGCAAAAGGTTCACCATGCCAAAAAAAATCAGGAGGGCAGGAGCGATATAAGAAACCGCTTTGCGTGCATCGACGGGGAGCTTGGGCAGTCCCGGTATCTGTCCCTGGCTTGGCGGCATCTCTGGCTTGCCCGCTTGCACGGGAGAAGGTTCTTCCTCAAATGTATCCTTTCCCCTCCCCGCCAGGGCCCACATGATCCTGTCCCGCTCTTTCGGGTCTTTCACCGTCTTCAGTTTCCTGATCAGTTTATCCTTTTCCATCTGCCCCCGCGTTCCTGTATCGTACATATCTGCCTTCTCCTTGTTCTCTAACACCAGCACACATCCGGCTCTCTCGCCGCCTTTACGTCATCGAGGCGCCGAACCGCAGTTGTGAGGGGCGCCGATTTGACCATATCCGGATTCTCCTTCGCCTCTTTTGCGATTGCAATCATCGCATCGCAGAAGGCGTCGAGCGTTTCCTTGCTCTCCGTCTCGTTGGGCTCGATCATAATCGCCTCGGGCACGATGAGGGGGAAATAGATCGTCGGCGGATGATAACCGTAGTCGAGGAGCCGTTTGGCTATATCCGACGTATGGACGCCGCTCTCCTTGACCTGACGCCTTCCCGAAAATACACACTCGTGCATGCAGATCCGTTCATAGGGAAGATCATAATATGCCTTCAGCCGCTCCTTCACATAGTTCGCGTTGAGCACCGCCGTCTGACTTGCCCTTTTGAGGCCCACGGGTCCCAAAGACCTGATATACGTATAGGCCTTCACCATCACATTAAAGTTTCCGTAGAATGCCCTCACCCTTCCGATGCTGTCGGGAAAGTCATATTTCCAATCGCATCTTTTCCCCTTTTTCACCACACGGGGAACGGGGAGATGCCGCACAAGATCCTTTCTTACGCCAACCGGGCCGCTTCCGGGTCCGCCGCAGCCGTGCGGCGTAGAGAAGGTCTTATGGAGATTAAGCTGGATCACATCGATTCCCAGGTCGCCCGGTTTTGTGATACCCATGAAGGCGTTCGCGTTGGCGCCGTCGCAGTAGAGTATCCCACCCCTGCCGTGCACGATTGCGGAGACCTGTTCAATATTCCTTTCAAAAAGGCCCAGCGTGTTGGGATTCGTTATCATCAGTCCGGCGACGTCTCTCGTCATCAGCTCTTTGAGATGGCCGGTATCAACGCCGCCCTCGGCATTCGAACGCACGGTGACGACCCGGAAGCCGCAAAGCGCTCCCGACGCGGGGTTCGTTCCATGAGCCGTATCTGGGATCAATATCTGCGAGCGCTTCTGCCCTTTTCTCTCAAAATATTTCTTTATGACCATGACCCCGGTGAGCTCGCCGTGCGCCCCCGCGGCAGGCTGGAGGGCAAAATCAGCCATTCCGAATATCTCGGAGAGATATTCCCTCAATTCGTACATGATCTGTAATGAACCCTGGGAGAATTTGAAAGGCGAATAAGGATGAAGATTTGTAAAGCCCGGAAGGCGGGAAACCTCCTCATTGATCTTGGGGTTGTACTTCATGGTGCACGAGCCCAGCGGATAGAAACCTACATCAACGCCGAAATTCCTCTTCGATAGCTGCGTAAAATGACGGATGAGATCGACCTCCGCTACCTCAGGCAGGTCCACGTCATCCCTGAGCAGACCCTTGCTAATGATACCCGCAATAGGCGTCTCGGGTACATCAGCGTCCGGAATAATTGTCGCCATTCGCCCCGGCTTGCTCTTCTCAAATATCAGTTCCATGAATCACCTCCGCGTCATGACATTATGCAACAATGGAAAGTACCCTGTCCATATCGGTTTTCGAAAGCATCTCCGTCGCGCAGAAGAGAATAGCGCCGGCGAGTTCGGAATAATCCTTCTCGACCTCATATCCTCCCACGATGCCCGCGGCCTCGAGCTTCTGATTTACCTTTGCGGGATCGGGACAGCGCACGACGAATTCATTGTAGAAAGGTGCGGAAAAGACCGCGTCCCAGCCAGCAAGTTCCGCCAGTTTATTTTTCAGATAATGGGCCTTCTTTACGTTCAGCTCCGCCAGTTTCTTCAGGTTCTTCCCGAGACTGACGAGATAGACGGCCGCAGCAAGCGCACAGAGCGCTTCGTTCGAGCAGATATTCGAAGTCGCTCTTTCCCTTCTTATATGCTGCTCTCTCGTCTGCAGCGTGAGGACGAATCCCCGTCTGCCTTCCTTGTCCAAAGTGGCCCCGGCGAGCCTCCCCGGTATCTTCCGCAGGAACTTGTCGGTGCTCGCAAATATCCCGAGATAGGGACCGCCGAAGTTCATCGGGTTCCCGAAGCCCTGTCCTTCACCTACGACAAAATCCGCCCCCATTTCACCCGCGGGCTTCAGAATACCGAGAGAGATTGCATCGGTGAACCCTGCAACAAGAAGCGCGCCTTTCGCATGCACCGTGGGCTCGAATGCCGAGATATCCTCGACGACTCCGAAGAAGTTGGGACTCTGGACCAGGACCGCAGCCGTCCTGTCATCCACCGCCCGTGATAACGCATCCCTATCAAGCTCGCCGGATTTGACGTACGGAATTTCGACGACCTCGTAGCCATTCGCCCAAGCATAGGTGCGAACCACCTGCCTGTACTCCGGATGGACCGAGCGTGCGACGACGACCTTGTCCCTGCTTAATGTCTTTGCCGAAAGCACAGCAGCTTCGGCCATCGCCGAGGCGCCGTCATACATGGACGCATTGGCGACCTGCATACCTGTGAGCCTTGCGATCATCGTCTGATACTCATAGATCGCCTGAAGGATCCCCTGGCTTATCTCCGCCTGATAGGGTGTATAGGCCGTGTAGAACTCGGAGCGCGAAATCACACTCCCTACGACGGCAGGGATGTAGTGATTGTAAACACCGGCGCCCATCAGTGTAATCGGAGAAACCTTGTTCCTTGAGCTTATGCCTTTCATCAGTCCCGCCACCTCCTGCTCGGAGAGGGCAGACGGCAGGTCGAGGAATCCTTTGAGTTTATATTTTTCAGGGATGTCGGCAAATAGTTCATCCACCGTTTTGATGCCGATGGTTTCCTTCATCCGTCTTTCATCATCGGGGGTGTGCGGAACGTAGTCCATATTGCGATCCTTTCCGATTATGTTTGCTTCAGTTTGATTTTGCGGGATATCGAAGAGACTGCTCTAACAAAAATCTCCCGCTCCGCACGGCAGTCGGAAGCCTAATGCTTCTCTTCCTTGATCATCTCCGTGTACGCCGCGGCATCCATCAGATTGTTCAATTCGGCAGGATCATCCATCTTGAGTTTCGCTATCCAGCCCGCCCCGAATGCATCCTGGTTCACAATTTCCGGATGCTCTTCCAGGCTCTTATTCACTTCCGCCACTTCCCCGCTCACCGGTGAAAAGACGTCGGACACGGACTTTACCGACTCGACGACGGCAATCGGCTCCATCTGCTTCACCTTCTTGCCCAGGACCGGGAGCTCCACAAAAACGACATCAGTGAGCAGTTCCTGTGCATGATCGGTGATGCCCATGGTAATCGTTCCGTCCCCATTGTCTAACGCCCATTCATGTTCCTTCGAATACTTCCTGTCAGTCGGATTCGGCTTCGGCATTGTTCCCCCCTTGATCTCCTTTTCTATCTCTTTTTCACCTCACGCGTATCACGAGAGCATCATTTCTGTCTTTTGTAAAAGGGCAGCGTTACAACAAGAGCGGCGGCATGGTGATCGCGGATCCCTATGAAGATTTCCGTGCCCGGCGTGCTCATGGACACCGGCACAAAGGCCAGCCCTATCGCCTTCTGCAGCGTCGGCGTGTACGTGCCCGACGTTACAACCCCTACTTCACGCCCGTCCCCGAACACCTTATAGCCGTGTCTTGCTATCCCTCTATCCTTCATCTCGAAACCGACCAGCTTTCTTGCGATGCCTTTCTCTTTCATTTTCCTCAAAGTGGTGCTCCCGATGAAGTCTTTCTCCAGATTCGTGATCCACCCGTAGACTATCTCGAGCGGGGTGACCGTTTCGTCCATGTCGTTTCCGTAAAGCATCATCCCGGCCTCCAGGCGGAGGGTATCCCGTGCACCAAGTCCGACCGGTTTAAGACCGGAGTCCTTTCCTATTGAAAGGAGCTTATCCCAGATCTCCCCGATCTTCCCACCTTCCGTGTAGATCTCGAAGCCGTCCTCTCCCGTATAGCCGCTCCGCGAGACAAGGGCGGGGGCGCCCATGACATTCGTCTCGATCGCATGGTAGTAGTGCAAAGGTGCAAGGTCTTCACGCACGATGTTTTGCAGGATATGCTGCGACAGGGGGCCCTGAAGATCTATCTTTCCCGTCCGATCGCTGTTATCAACGACCTCCACGAGTGATAAGCTCTTCGCCTTTCGCTGCGCCTCGATCCAGGAAAGGTCCTTGTCCTTGGTCCCGGCATTCGTGACTACGAGATATCGATCATCTCCTCTTCGGTATACCGTCACGTCATCGATGATGCCGCCGTTATCATTTGCGAGGACGGAAAGCTTGATCTGTCCCATCTCCTGTCCTTCTATATTCCTGCTCAATACCCACTGCAGGAGATCGAAGGCCTGCCGGCCTCTCACTTCAATCTCACCCATATGACAGATATCGAAGAGCCCCGCCTTCGTTCTCGTTGCGATATGCTCTTCGATGACATTGTTGTATTGGACGGGCATGGCCCAGCCACCAAAATCTATTATCTTTGCGCCGAGTGCAAGGTGACGATCATAGAGCGGGGTCTTCTTCATTGATGGCTCCCTCCGGGGAGCAGGCGGGATCGTTGTTGCAAGTCCCGTCCGTCAAGCTGGTTCGGTGAAAGAGCCTGTTTGCCAAGAGACCAAACTTGCAGAAAATGAGGGACCGGACACCGGAAATAAACTTACGAAGAATGGCACGATAAGTAACATAGGCAGGGCTTTATTTCAAGACATAAAAAACCAAGGCCGCCCCTTTCAGACACCTCAGGCACAATTCGTAAGTCATGGATAGAAAAAGAAATATCAGGCGTCCTGAGGGCTTTCGTTACCCTCTGCCCTTAACCTTTGAAACGTCTTCTCAAAGAACTCCTGCTTCTGTTTCGGAACATACAAGGCACCTTCACAATCGATTATCAATTTCCCTTCAAGGTGATCGA
>DATJBN010000164.1:0-5354 GCA_035515335.1 Syntrophales bacterium
AAGGGTACAGACAATGCCTTTCGCCCTCTTTATTCCGGCTTCAATAAGGTTCTTATCCTGGGTCGCATCCCCTTTATGGTAGATGAAACCTTCGTCCTCGATCTTCTGTATGATGTCCGGATTGTCATCGATCACGACAAAAGGTATCTTCTGCTGTGACAATTCCTTGCAGATAAAATAACCTATCCTACCGCATCCGCAGATTATGTAATGATTGCTGAGTCTCTTTATCATCTTTTCCAACTTGCCCCTTCCCATTAATGATCTGAAGCGTGTCTCGATCATGGTCTCCGTGAGAAGACCTATCGTATAAAGCATCATGCCTACCCCGAAGATAACGAGGACTACCGTGAAGAGCCTTCCAAGGGTCGTCTCCGGGTAGAAATCGCCGTAGCCGACCGTGGAAAGGGTTATAACCGTGGTATAGAGAGAGTCGGTGAAACTCCATCCTTCGATTATATGAAATCCGGCCGTACCGATGATGAAGATCAGGGCCAATGCCAGTGCAGCAATTCTAAGTTTTTTCGTCGGCATCAGGAAGATCTCCGGAATAAAGATTGTAGAAGGAAAGGCTCCGCAATCATCGTCGCGAGTACTCCTCAGGGTATTCTGTTGCTGCAGATGTTAATGCAATCACCTGAAAAATTCAAACCAAATTCATCCCTGGTCACCACCGGTGCGACATAATAGTGTCCGGCACGATGATGTCAGCTCTCCGGACGATCCAAGGGAAATTTTTGTACTGATGAACAAGAGCACGGTCTGTCTTTATAGTCCCTTACCAAAAATTATTGTTATCGCATGTTTAATGTGGTAGCCTCATCGCCAATTGTATCTTTTACAATAGGAGTGCCTCATAGGGAATAAATTTGGGGGTGAGGTATATGGACTCTAAAGGATTCAGTGCTCTTCAGGAAAAGGCGAGTCTTTATGAAGCGGTACTGAACAATATTCTGAGCGGCGTCGTAATCACAGATCCTGACGGGTATATAGTATTCTTCAGTGACACATACGGAAAGTTTCTGAGCAGGGATCCGAAGGGAACGATTGGGCGACATTGTACAGAAGTGATCGAAAACACCAGGATGCATATCGTGTCGCAAACGGGGATTCCGGAAATCAACCATCCTCACCGTATAAAAGGCCAAGATATGGTAGTGCAGAGGATCCCCATCTGGATCGACGGCAAACTGGTGGCCGTCTTCGGACAGGTGGTGTTCGAGGATGTAAAGGATGTCAGTGTTCTGGCAAATAAATTGAATCTCCTGCAGTCGAAGGTAGAGCTCTTCCAAAAGGAATTGGTGACTCTGAGGTCGTCGAGATATTCGATGACCAACATTCAGGGTAAAAGCAAGAGCATAACGGAGTTGAAGAGATTGGCGCTGAAGGCGGCTACGGTGAATTCGACGGTGCTTCTCGCGGGAGAGAGCGGCACAGGCAAGGAACTCTTCGCCCATGCCATCCATGACGCAAGCAAACGCAGGCTGAATCCATTTATCCGCATCAATTGCGCCGCCATTCCCAAGGACCTTCTGGAGGCCGAACTCTTTGGCTATGAATCAGGGGCATTTACCGGTGCGACAAGGACTAAGGTGGGAAAGTTTGAACTGGCTCATCGGGGAACACTGTTCCTGGATGAAATCAGCGAGCTTCCCCTTGAGATGCAGCCGAAGCTGCTCCGCGTTCTTGAAGACAGGGAGGTCGAAAGGCTAGGAGGGACGCGTATAACGAAATGCGATTTCCGTTTGATTGCTGCAACACATGAAGACCTTGAGGTACTGGTCAGGCAGGGTAAATTCCGGGAAGACCTGTATTACAGGCTGAACGTCGTTCTTCTGAAGATACCGCCGCTCCGGGAGAGAAAAGGCGATATCGTGATCCTCGCGCACTCAATCCTCGAAAGGCTTGCGGGAGATTTGGGAAGGAGCGTCACTAAGATCTCCGATGAGGTACTAAAGACCTTTGCCAATTATGATTGGCCGGGAAATGTACGAGAGTTATCGAATATGCTGGAAAGAACTCTCTACTCTATGGAAGGGCTCGAAGATACAATTAGGATAGAACATCTGCCCGTCATATTCCAGACTCAATGCGAAAGATCTGTAAGGCCGCAGGCATCCTCATTGAGAAAGATTAAAGACGTTTCAGAAAGGGAAGCACTAAGGCAGGCACTCCGCGTCTCTAATAATAATAAGCAGAAAGCAGCGCAGATCCTGGGCATACACAGGACGGCTCTCTATAAGAAGATGAAGAAATTTAATTTTTCTTGACAAAATGTATGTTTACAATAAGCTACATGTAGACATATCGCTCTCAGTCTGGCAAGCTAGTGAAATTAAAGGCCATTTCATGAATGACGGAAGCAGTGATGAGGAAGCTTGCTCACGTATTCTCTCTCAACGATTTTATTAAAGACCACTGTTTTCAGTCGGTTAGAAAAGAGTTCTATCTGGCATCTTTATTGCCTGTGCCAAGGGCGCGGAATTGCCAATAGCAGGGGGAGGTGATGGCATAGAGCGCCCGTACATTGTGGGATTTGATGGGCTTTTTACGTCATAATAATTCTACGGAGCAATCTTTCAGAGGAGGCAGTTGAGATTTCCTGTTGATACAAAAATCTTGATAATACACTGCTAAGTAGTATTTCATATTCTTACCCAAAAAAGGAGGTTTCAAAATGGAAGTATTAGGTATCTTGTTGAGTCTTTTCTTGTTGATGTTCATGGCATACCAGGGGTTTTCCGTTATACTGTTTGCCCCCGTATTTGCCCTTCTTGCGGCGGCTCTTCAAGGGCTGCCTGTCATGCCTTCCTACACTGAACTTTTCATGGCAAAAGCGGTGGTATATGTAAAATTATTTTTCCCCGTCTTCATGCTGGGTGCTGTTTTCGGGAAGGTAATGGAAGATACCCTCCTTGCGAAAGGCATCTCGCACGCCATCATGGAGAAACTGGGTTATAAACATGCCATTCTGGCCGTTGTGCTGTCCTGCGCGATTCTTACGTATGGAGGCGTCAGCCTTTTTGTCGTTGTCTTTGCCGTGTACCCCTTTGCAGCTGCATTGTTTAAAGAAGCAAATATGCCGAAACGGCTGATTCCCGGTTGTATCGCGTTAGGCTCATTTACATTCACGATGGATGCATTTCCTGGAACACCGCAAATACAGAACATCATCCCCACCACTTTTTACGGAACAAATGGTTATGCTGCGCCGATCGCCGGCATCGTGGGTGGAGTTCTGATCTTCATCATAGGGATGATCTATCTGCAGTGGAGACTCAATAAGGCAAAGGCAAAAGGAGAGGGATACGGTGACCATACTCTGAATGAGCCTTCAGAAGCCGCTGATGTGAAATTACCTAAGTGGTATATTGCGATTTTACCCTTGGTCTTGGTCCTAGCTATCAATTATTACCTGTCACGGGTTTATACTTGGGATCCGGCCATTCTCGCTCCTCTGAGCGGCATGAAGCTCCCCTTGATGGCGCCAGCTGTGAAGAATGTCATAGGTATCTGGTCGCTGGTTATTGGCCTTGTCTTTGGTATTGTTCTGGCCCTTGCGCTTGGTTTCAAGAATATACCTAAGGACGGTGGCTTGCAGAAGGCTTTGAATGTCGGCGCCATAGGATCGCTTCTCGCGATCATGAATACCGCATCGGAGGTCGGTTACGGTAATGTGATCGCTGCGCTGCCGGGATTCAAATCTATCGCCGCGTTTCTTCTCGGCATCAAGATAGGTGGGACGCCTCTCGTTTCTGAGGCAGTTTCCGTCACCACCCTTGCCGGTATCACCGGGTCGGCATCGGGTGGTATGTCGATTGCTCTTGACCTGATGTCGAAGGACTGGCTTGCCTGGGCAAACTCGATAGGGATGTCGCCGGAGATTCTGCACAGGGTTGCGTCGATGGCTTCAGGAGGTTGCGATACTATGCCTCACAACGGAGCTGTGATCACGCTGCTTGCAGTCTGTGGGTTGACCCATAAGCAATCGTATATCGACATCTTCGCCATGACTGTCATTAAAACGTTCATGGTCTTTGTAATAATCGCGCTATACTTGCTCACTGGCCTTTACTAACAATGAAATTGGAAAGGAGGACAAACCATGAAAAAACCTTTTAAGAAAGTTGCCGTGGTGGGCACCGGCATCTTGGGAACGCAGATCGCAATGCTGGCCGCAAATGTCGGTTACAAGGTAAAGGTCTACGACCCTATTGAAGGGGCCTTCATCCGTGCCTTCAACAACCGGAAGTCGGAACTCAAACAGAAGAAAATTAAACCGTTCATTCCCTGGGAGAAGTGGGAAAAGATCAAGAAGACTGTTGTGCAGGTGACAGACCTTCGTGAAGCCGTGAAGGACGCAGATTTCGTGATCGAAGCTGCGCCGGAGAACATAGAGCTTAAGAACAAAGTCTTCAAGCAGCTGGGAGCATTTGCGCCCAAGAATTGCATCCTGGCGACCAACAGCTCCTCCATTCCCGTATCGAAGATGGAAAAGAGCAGCGGAAGACCAGAGCGCTGCCTGAATGTTCATTTCTACTTTCCTCTTCAGGGTACAAACATGGTCGACATCATGGGAGGGACAAAGACCCTGCCCGCAGTCGTGAAGAAGGGAAGGGAGTGGATCATATCCATCGGCTGTATTCCTCTTACAGTTAATAAGGAGATACTGGGATTCTGTTTCAACCGTGTCTGGCGCGCCATTAAACGCGAGGTCCTCTACATGTGGGGGAACGGGTTCGTTGATTTTCGCGACTCGGATCGCGGCTGGATGGTATTCACGAAAATGAAAGAAGGTCCTTTCGGACTTATGGATAAGGTCGGGCTCGATGTGGTCTATGATATCGAGATGGTCTATTACAATGAGTCAAGGGACCCCAAGGACAAGCCGCCGGCAGCTTTACTCAAGATGGTCAAGGAAGGAAGGCTTGGCGTGAAAACCGGAAAGGGTTTTTATACCTATCCGAATCCCGAATTCCTGCGGAAGGATTTTCTCAAGCCCAAGGCCTGAGAGCCGACCTGTCTTATCGACCCCAGGGGGCATCTGTCCCATTACGTGTTGTCCCCTGGGGTCTTCAAAAAAATCTCATGTCCGTAAGGGGGCTCGCTACCAATGAGCCTCAATGAGTGGGTGTCTTTTTTCTTATCGAAGTTCAATTCTCAGGGGGTAGAAGATCATGGAAAAACTTAAATTCAAGGTCAAGAACATGGAGTGTAAGTCCTGCGCGGCAGCAATCGAAAAGAAATTGCGCTCCATGGCCGGGGTAAAGGCTGTTGATATCAATCTTCAGGAAAAGGTGATCAACGTAACACATGATAACCCGAACCTCTGCCAGGAAGATCTGACCTGTGCC
>DATJBN010000165.1:0-9785 GCA_035515335.1 Syntrophales bacterium
GGCGGTGTAAATGTTACATCCATCGGCGACTACTACGCTCCTGCACACCGTTTTACAGGATCAGGTGGAAACTCGGATATCGGAACGATGTCGAAGAGGGTCGCCTACATCATCCTCCAGGAGAAAAGGAGATTCTTGGAGAGGAATGAATACACCACTACGCCCGGATGGTGGTGCTGGGACTTCAAGACGAGAGAGTGGAAACCAAAGAAGGAGGTCTGGAAGGGTACTCCTTACGCGGACAATGGACCTGTAACCGTCGTGACGAATATGGGTGTGTACAAGTTCGATGAAAAAGGTGAGATTTATTTGGCAACGTGCCATCCCGGTGTCACGGTGGAGAAGGTCAAGGAGAACTGCGGGTTTAACCTGAATGTCTCTAAGGTGAAGGGCGACACACCCCGACCCACTTACAGGGAACTTTTCGTTCTACGGGAATTTGTGGATCCCGAACTGATATTCCTGCCTGCGAAGACGGAATATCCGGCTGCTATCAAGTCCATCGTCGGTTAACGAGTAACAATAAATGCATCCTGCCAACCTGCCGCAAGGCAGGCTGGCAGGAGCATGTGAAGGGAGGAAGGCTTACGAATCTAGATCTAACAGAAGAACAAACAATCATTCAGGACACTGCACGGCGCTTCGCTAGGACAGAATTGGAACCGGTAGCTGCGAAGCTTGACCAAGCAGGAGACAGAGACACTTTTCTCAAGAACCTGAAGAAGCTTGCGGAACTGGGGCTCATGGGCATCAACGTGAAGAGCCAGTACGGCGGATCTGAGGCAGGTGTTGTGGCATTCAGTCTTGCCGTCACGGAGATAGCAAGAGCCTGCGCTTCCACGGCAGTGACCATGTCGGTCAATAATATGGTCTGTGAGGTAATTCAGGCGATCGGCACCGAAGAACACAAGATGAAATACATCCCGAAGATCTGCTCCGGTGAGTACCCTGCCGGCGGGTTTGCCCTCACTGAAACCATGGCAGGCTCCGATGCGGCGGGGCTCCAGACCGCTGCCGTACTCGACGGCGACCACTGGGTTCTCAACGGGTCAAAGATATTCATTACCAGTGCCGAATACGCGGGTGTCTTCGTCGTCTGGGCGGTAACCGACAAGAAGGCAAAGAAAGGCGCCGGCATCAGCACGTTTCTTGTGGAAAACGGCAGCCCTGGTTTCAAGGTCGGCAGACTGGAGCACAAGATGGGGCAGCACGCCTCGTCGACTAACGAGCTGATCTTTGAAGACTGCCGTATACCGAAATCGGCCCTCATGGGGAAGTTGAACGGCGGCTTCAAGACGGCGACAGGTGAACTCGCAGGCGGACGAATCGGCATCGGTTCACTCGGCCTGGGCATCGGACTCGCTGCCATGGATTATGCCACGCGATACGCGATGGAGAGGAAGCAGTTCGATCAGTCCATCGCAAATTTCCAGGCGATCCAGTGGATGATTGCAGAGTCCTACACGGAACTGGAAGCGGCGAGACTTCTCCTCATGAATGCGGCCTTCAAGAAAGAGAACGGCAGGCCCTTTGCCAGAGAGGCTTCGATGGCAAAGTATTTTGCAACCGAAGCGGGAGACAGGGCGTGCTTCAATGCCATCCAGATGCTCGGTGGTTATGGATACACCAACGAATTCCCTGTCGAGCGTTATGCACGAGATATCCGGATTACGTTGATCTACGAGGGGACCAATCAGGTCCAGCGGATGATCATTGCCAGGGATATTTTGAGTAGCCTGAAAGACACGAAATAGGCGGGCCTCAACTTGCAGGTGTTTGCGTTTAAGAAGCCGTAGTCCTAGTTTGCATAGTCAGCAGAAGTCTATGCTTACAAGATAGAACGGAAGAGTATTCGACCGTTCAGTTTTAAGAATTGCTTTGAAAATTGTCTTCGAAAGCTGATTGTTTTTTCGCTTTCTCAAGAGACAAAATTAAATTTACAAAGTTCTGACAATGGGGGTAGGAATGGAAAAAGTACCACAGAAGCTGGAAAAGACCAGGGCAGAGATGTATGCCAAAGCGCCGATTGCGAAATTCGGCGAGAGAAAGGCCGATTTCTCAACGATGGGGCGGAAGATAAAGAACCAGTTCAAGAATTTTAGAGAGGTCGTGTGTGTTGAGGCATGCCGCACACCATACGGCAGGTTTGGCGGAGCGCTGAAGGACTTCTCCGCAGCAGAACTCGGGGCCCTGGCGATAAAGGAACTTATAAGGAGAACGAACGGAAAAGTAAAGCCATCCGATGTGGATTACTGTTTTATGGGACAGGTGGTTCCTGCGGGATGCGGACAGATCCCGAGCAGGCAGGCCACGATCCTTGCCGGTCTTCCCGAATCCATTCCCTCCATTACGATCAACAAGGTATGTTCTTCGGGCATCAAGCCCGTCGATCTTGCTGTCCAGATGATCCAACTGGGAAGGGCAGAGATCTGCGTTGCTGGCGGACAGGAAAGCATGAGCAACGGCCCTTTCGCACTGCCTGACATGAGGTGGGGCGCGAGGATGGGGCTCCCGACCAAGTCTGCTGTCGATCTGGTTGTTTATGACGGCCTCTGGGATGCCTTCTATAACCGGCACATGGCCATTCATGGTTCCGAGGTCGGCGACGAATTCGGCGTTACCAGACAGGATCAGGATGAATGGGCCCTCCGCTCGCAGATGCGTGCAGTCGAAGCAATGAACTCGGGAAAACTGGATGATGAGATATTTCCCGTTGAGATCAAACAGGGAAAGAAGACAATCATATTCGATAAAGACGAAGGACCGAGGCCGGAAACGACTATGGAGGGGTTGGCCAAGCTGCCGCCCGTATTCAATCACAAGAGCCCGGTTACGGGCGGCCCCGGAAGCGTCACGGCAGGCAATGCACCGGGAGTAAATGACGGGGGAGATGTCTGTCTCTTGATGAGCAGGCAGATGGCCGACAAACTCGGGATGAAGCCCCTGTTCACTATACTTGATTATGCCGAGGTGTCGCAGCCTCCGAAGGATATTGCAACGGTGCCGGGCCTGGCAATCACAAAGCTTCTCGCACAGAATGATATGACCCTCGACAAGATAGATCTCCTGGAGATTAATGAGGCGTTTGCCGCCGTCGTCGTGGTCAGCGCCCGCTACATCCTTGGCATGAGCAAGGAAGATATGTTCAAGAGGGTCAACGTGAATGGAAGCGCCGTCGCATACGGGCACCCGATAGGCGCGACGGGCGCAAGGATACTGATGACACTTGGCTATGAGCTCAGGCGCAGAGGCGGCGGCCTCGGGATATGCGGCATATGTTCCGGTCACGCCCAAGGTGACGCGATGTTGATCAAAGTATAAGAATAGATTTTATTGAGCTCAAGTTCTTTCACGATCGAAAGAACTTTTGCTTTTCGAGATATAGGTTCTGAGAATAAATAATGACGGGAGGAAGGTAGTCATGGCAATTAAGACATTCGGTGTGATAGGGGCCGGTCAGATGGGGAACGGTATTGCCCAGGTTGCTGCAAGCCCGGGCGGGCTCAATGTAATCATGAATGACATTGCAGACCAGTTCGTTGATAAGGGGTACGACACGATTTCAAAGAACCTGGACAGGCTTGTCGCCAAGGAAAAACTCACGGCTGACCAGAAGAAAGAGATCATGGGCCGCATCAAAAAGAGCACAAAGCTGGAAGACATGAAGGATGCAGACTTTGTGGTGGAGGCAGCGGTAGAAAGAGAAGATTTGAAGCTGGGGATATTCAGGAAGCTTGATGAGGTCTGCAAGCCGGGTGTCATCCTCGCAACAAACACTTCATCGATTCCCATAACGAGAATAGCCGGTGCGACGAAAAGAGCCAGCCTGGTCATCGGCATGCACTTCATGAACCCGGTGCCGGTGATGAGGCTCGTGGAGATCATCAGGGGACTCGCGACTTCTCAGGAGACTTACAATACAACAGAGGCGCTTTCCAAGCAGTTCGGCAAGGTGCCTGTTGAGTGCAACGACTTTCCGGGATTCATCTCGAACAGAATTCTCATGCCCATGATCAACGAAGCCGTATACGCCCTGATGGAGGGCGTCGGCACGCCGAAGGCGATTGACGACATCATGGTACTTGGCATGAATCACCCAATGGGCCCGCTGGCGCTCGCAGACCTCATCGGTCTCGACACGTGCTGGGCGATCATGGATGTTCTCTATAAAGGCTTTGGCGATTCCAAGTACCGTCCCTGTCCGCTCCTCAAGAAATACGTGGATGCCGGATACATGGGCAGAAAGACGGGAAAAGGGTTCTACGATTACAGCAAATAAGGCAACGACGTGCAGCAGCAATGTTTGCCGGTTGCATCAGAAACTGAAAAGGGGGAACGGCGGATGGAATTCAAGAACCTCTTGTTTGTAGTTGAGGAAGGAGTGGCCACGATAACGTTCAACAGGCCAAAGGCCTTAAATGCCATGAATTCGGAAACCATGACGGAGCTCATGGCTGCGGCGACGCTTTGCAGAAACGATGATGCGGTGAAGGTCGTCGTACTCACTGGGTCCGGGGAAAAGGCATTCGTGGCGGGTGCGGACATATCGCAGATGCAGAACCTGCGGCCCAAGGAGGCCCTGGCATTCATGGAACTGGGCAATGAGACCCTGCGGTTGATTGAAACGATGCCGAAGCCTTCCATTGCCGCAGTGAACGGCTTTGCACTGGGCGGCGGCACGGAGATCGCGATGTCCTGCGATATGAGATTTGCCTCGGAGGCGGCCCGTTTCGGCCAGCCGGAGATACTGATCGGTTTGATCCCGGGCTGGGGCGGAACGCAGAGACTCTCGCGGCTGATAGGCATGGGGAGGGCCAAGGAACTCATCATGGGCGGCGACCAGATCGATGCGAAGAGGGCCTATGAGATCGGCCTTGTAAACAGATTATTCGCGCCGGATCAGCTTCTCCCCGAGACGAAAAAATTCGCGAAGAAACTGGTCAACCTGCCGGGATTCGCCCTCAAGATGGCTAAGCATGCGATTAACTACGGCATCGATCTCGGCCTCGACAGCGGTATCAGGCTGGAGATGGAGTGCTGCGCACAGTGCTTCAGCACTGACGACCAGAAAGAAGGAATGAAGGCCTTCCTCGAAAAGAGAAGGCCTGCTTATACCGGAAGTTGATAGTGCGTTTTTTTTAGGATCGCTTTAATAACACATTCTTTTAAGGGGGGTTTGAGCCATGAATTTTGGTTTGACAGATGATCAACGTGACGTAAAGGAGATGGTAACGAAATTTGCAGAACAGCAGATTAAACCCATCGCGGCGGAACTGGACAAGACCCACAGGCATCCGGAAGAAATCTGCCGGAAGCTCGGTGAGATGGGTATCATGGGAATCGCGGTTCCCCAGGAGTACGGCGGAGCAGGCATGGACACTGTGACCTACGTGCACAGCCTGATCGCGATTTCCAAGGCCTGCGCAAGCTGCGGCGTTATCGTGTCGGTCAACAATTCTCTCTACGGGTTCCCCGTGCTTGCGTTCGGAACGGAAGAACAGAAGAAGAAATACCTTCCACCAGTTGCAGGCGGGAAGGTCGAAGGATGCTACGGGTTGACGGAACCGAGCGCAGGCTCCGACGCGGCGGCACTTAAATGCAGGGCGGTGCTGAAGGGTGACAAGTACATCGTCAATGGAACAAAGATATTCATAACGAACGGCAATGTGGCTCATTACTGCGTCTTAGCTGTGACGACGGAT
This sequence comes from Syntrophales bacterium, assembly GCA_035515335.1. Lineage (GTDB taxonomy): Bacteria > Desulfobacterota > Syntrophia > Syntrophales > UBA2185 > Fen-1135. The sequence continues at coordinate 5,703 of DATJBN010000165.1, forward strand.
CCTGCACAGGGATACAAGGGCGTCATCAATCTGATTGTTGATATGAAGAACACCAAGGGCTTCAAGGTCGGCAAGGTCGAGGAGAAGATGGGAATCCTCGCATCCGGGACGGCGGAGCTTGTTTTTGAGGATGCCGAGATACCGGCGGCAAACCTGCTCGGCAAGCCGGGACAGGGATTCAAGCAGATGATGATGGGGCTTGATGCGGGAAGAATCGGCATCGGCTCCCAGGCCTGCGGCATCGGGAAGGCAGCCTTGGAAGACGCCGTTAATTATGCAAAGGAAAGAGTGCAGTTCGGCAAGCCGATTGCAACGTTCCAGGCGATCCAGTTCAAACTCGCCGACATGGCAATGGAGCTCGATGCGGCTGAATTGATGCTTCTCCGTGCCGCCTGGATGGAAGACAACCATCTTGACTTCGAAAAGGAATCGGCGATGGCCAAGTGCTATGCGTCCGACGTGGCAATGAAGGCGGCCGTTGAGTGTGTGCAGATATTCGGCGGCTACGGCTATACGAAGGAATATCCTGCTGAGAGACACATGCGGGATGCGAAGATCTGCCAGATCTATGAGGGGACGAACGAGATTCAGAGGGTGGTCATCTCGCGGAAGCTTTTAAGCACGAGATAAGAGGATCGTCTCAAAGGAAGAGATATAAGTTTCCTGATAGGACTTCGTTCTTACAGCACCGGCCCGGATGAAGATTACTTCTCGACTCTGAATGGTGAGAACTCATATTCTTTTTCCTCAACGGCGAAAGACATGCTGTTCTCGTCGTTAACTATGAGTTTGCCTTCTATGATGCGGCGACAGCCGAAATCGAAGAAGCTCACCTGGTGCGTGGGAACGTCCTTTTCATCCATCTGCTTCTGCTTGTAGTATTGCTCTTTTTCAGACGGGGTCAGCTCCCGGACGACGAGTTTCTGGCATCGTTCCCTGGTTTCCCATTCGCCCTGGCGTATGGTGACCCGGTAGTTGCCGTGAAACTTTATGGGCATTTTGATCTTCAATCTCAGTTCCTCCGTTCTCGGTTTCTTCGACGTGCGGGAGACTTGATAACATAAGTTTGGGTCATTGTCCACGGTTGATCGGACGGGCCGGCGTTATTTCTTTTTCTCTTGACAAACCCATGGGGCGGAGGGAGGATTGCGAAATTCCACAGCCCCGATTTATAACGCAATTCATATAAGTCTATTGGAAGGAGGCGATAGTATGTACTTTGCAAAAGAGGTCCTGAGTTCGTCCAGCGAGCTCAGGAAAAAATGGGAGGACGAAGTCCGGAAGTCGGTGAGCAAGGTCAAGGACCAGAAGGAAAGGTGGTCCACCGTTTCCGACCTGGAGATCAATCGGCTCTATGGTCCTGAGGACATCAAGGACATGGATTTTGTCCGCGACATAGGGTATCCCGGCCAGTATCCGTACCTGCGCGGCAATCAGGTTACCGGTTACAGGGGACGCTATTGGACGTTCAGGATGTTTTCCGGCATGGGAAGCGCCGCAGAGACCAACAAACGGTGGCACATGCTGCTTAAAGAGGGACAGACAGGACTTTCCACGGCATTTGATTTTCCGACACTGATGGGCTATGACACGGATTCACCCAAGGCCCGAGGTGAGTGCGGGAAGTGCGGCGTTGCTATAGACACGCTTGAAGATTTTATGCAGCTGGTCGACGGGATTCCAATGGGTGAGATTACCACGTCGATGACCATCAATCCGCCGGCAACAGTTCTCTGGGCTATGTACTGCGCGGCAGCGCAGATCAAGGGTGTGCCCCTCTCCAAGATAGGCGGCACAATCCAGAATGACATGCTGAAGGAATTCATCGCGCAGAAGACATTGATGTGCCCGCCTGAGCCGTCCGTCAGGCTTGTCAGCGATACGGTTGAGTTCGGCACGAAACATGTTCCCAGGTGGAACACCATCAGCATCAGCGGCTACCACATCCGTGAAGCCGGCTCCACGGCCGTTCAGGAACTCGCCTTTACGCTCCGAGACGGAATGGAGTATGTCGAGGACGTTATCAAACGTAAGGGATTGAACGTTGACGAATTCGCGCCGCGGCTCTCGTTCTTCTACAACTCGCATATTGATTTCTTTGAGGAGATCTGCAAGATGCGCGCCGCTCGCAGGATCTGGGCGAAGGCGATGAAGGAACGCTATAAGGCGAAGGACCCGAGGTCGTGGTGGATGAGGTTCCATACGCAGACGGCCGGTTGCTCGCTCACCGCGCAGCAGCCGTACAACAATGTCGTAAGGACGGCAACAGAGGCCTTGGCTGCGGTGCTCGGCGGAACCCAGTCGCTCCATACCAATTCGCTCGATGAGGTCATGTGTCTTCCCTCTGACGCCGCAGTGCAGATCGCGCTTCGCACGCAGCAGATTATCGCGGAAGAGACAGGTGCCGCCAACACGATCGACCCGCTCGCCGGATCGTATTTCATCGAGGCGTTGACGAACGAGATGGAAGAGCAGGCATGGGAGTATATCAATAAGATCGACGAGATGGGCGGCATGGTAGCGGCAATTGAGAAGGGATTCCCCCAGCTCGAGATATCCGATGCGGCCTACAAGTTCCAGAGACAGATCGACTCCTGTGAGAAGATCATGGTTGGCGTCAACAAGTACGTGACAGCGGAAGAGATACCCATCCCTCTTTTAGAGATCGATGACGCGGTCGAGGAAGAGCAGATTGCAAGGTTGAATGCGGTCCGCAGGAAGAGAGACAGCAAAGCGGTAAAGAAAAGTCTTGATGATATCAAGAACGCCTGCAAGAAGGGCGACAATGTCATGCCTTTCTGCATCGAGGCCGTGAAGAACCTGGCGAGTGTCCAGGAAATATGCGATGTCTATCGTGAAGTCTACGGCGAGTACCGCGATCCGGGACTCTATTAGGATTGACTGAAGGAGGAAGATGGTGATGGCAAAAAGAAAGCTTCGAATAATGGTAGCAAAACCGGGTCTTGACGGTCACGACAGGGGCGCAAGGGTTTTGGCGAGGTGCTTCCGCGACGCCGGTTTTGAGGTTATCTATACGGGATGTCATCAGACGCCGGCGCAGATTGCGGCTTCCGCGATCCAGGAAGACGTCGACGTAGTCGGGTTGAGCTGTCTCTCGGGAGCACACCGCTATCTGTTTCCCGAGGTCGTCAAGCTACTCAAGGAAAAGGGCGCAGGAGACATAACAGTAATCGGCGGCGGCATCATTCCCGATCAGGATTTTCAGAAACTCTATGATGCAGGCATCAAGGCGGTCTTCGTCCCGGGCACTACCCTGGATACGATTGTGAATTGGGTTAACACGAATGTTAAACCGACGGAAAGGAAGTAATGGAGAGAGGTAAGAAGATTAAAGAGGGAGACATCCGTACAGCCTCCCGCCTTATAAGAGACATAGAAGACAGTATACCTGAAGCAAAAACGACGATTAAGCACATATTCCCCTATACGGGCAAGGCCCAGGTAGTGGGGATTACCGGCTCCCCCGGGGCCGGCAAGAGCACCATTGTTGACGGTCTCATCGAGACGAGTCGTAAGGTGGAGCGTACCGTTGGAGTTCTCGCAGTCGATCCGACGAGTCCCTTCACGGGGGGTGCGACACTTGGCGACAGGATCCGTATGCAGCGTCATGCCGAAGACGCGGGCGTCTTCATACGGAGCCTTGCCACACGAGGCTCCCTGGGCGGCCTCTCCAAGGCCGTTGGTGATGCAATCCATGTCATGGATGCTATGGGGAAGGACGTCATCTTCGTGGAGACCGTTGGTACCGGTCAGCAGGAGGTGGAGATCATACACTATGCCCATACGGTGATCGTGGTCCTCGTACCGGGCATGGGAGATGAGATCCAGGCAATCAAGGCGGGCATCATGGAGATTGCCGACATATTCGTCATCAACAAGGCGGATCGCGAAGGAGCACAAAAGCTCCAGAGAGAGCTCATGACGATGATCGAGATGTCGCACATTCCGCCCGGCGGATGGAAGCCTCCCGTCGTTCTGATCAGAAATTCCTTCAAGCCGGAGGAATTTGAACTCGACCTTAAGGCACTGTCCGACAAGGTCCAGGAGCACTATGACTTTCTC
>DATJBN010000166.1:0-3685 GCA_035515335.1 Syntrophales bacterium
TCGATGTCGGCAAGAACCGGTTCAACTAGAACAAGCGGTGTTGCCGGATTCAGAGAGACACCCGCCTTGACCCCTTTTCCCTTGATATAAGCAAGTGTCCTGTTAAGATGGCATGCCGTCTCGACATGGACGGTTATGATATTGCTTCCCGCGTCGACAAACGCATCGATGTACCTCTCCGGATTTGTTATCATCAGATGAACATCGAAAGGCAACCTTGTAATCTTACGCAGCCACTTTACCGGAGCGGGTCCGATCGTAATGTTAGGGACAAAATGTCCATCCATCACATCTATGTGTATCCAGTCGGCACCGGCTGCTTCTATCGCCATAATTTCTTCACCGAGTCTGCTGAAGTCTGCGGATAATATTGATGGCGCTAACGTTTTCATGGCATGCCTTCTTTTCTGTTCGTTGAAAAAGTTTTTCAGTGCTCGCTTCCGATGAGCCTGACGATCTCCTCAAGTCTCAACAAGAACTGAGCGTGAGCAAGACATCGCCCGGATCGCCGGGAAATACTGATAGAGGGTATTGATATGTATAGTCAATACACCATCGGTGCCTGCCTGTCAACATGTACCGAAAGCGACAAAAGACCCTTGACAAAATAACCTTAAAGCCCCATGCTTCCGCTAAATTGAACCAAGGACAGGAACCCATGTATTTCCTTTATAACCTTCTTCTCGTAATAGCGAGTGTCTTCGCCTTCCCATATTATGCGATCAAGATGGCCTTAACGGGGAAATACAGAAAGAGCCTTGGACCAAAACTGGGCCTCGTTAAACCGGAAGTCTTTGCGGGAATGAAGGGCAGCCCCAGGATATGGATTCATGCCGTATCTGTCGGCGAGGTAACAGCCGCAGAGCCGATTGTAGCCTCATTGAGAAATTACTTCCCCGAGGCCTGCATAGTCCTTTCCACCAGTACTGAAACAGGTCAGGATATGGCTAGGAGGATTGTCGGTGGAGCGACCTCCTTTATCTACTATCCTCTCGACATCCCGTTTGTCGTAGGGAAGGTTGTCGCCGGGGTGAGGCCGGATATCTTCATATTGACAGAGACGGAGCTCTGGCCGAATCTTATTAAGGCATGTAAGGAACAGGGGGCCAAGGTTATAATGGTTAATGGTCGCATCTCCCCGCGGTCCTACCGAAAGTACGCCTGGACGAGGTTCTTCTGGAAAGACATTGTAACTCTGATCGATGAGATGGGCGTGATCTCCGAGGTGGATGCGGAGCGGCTGATTTCACTCGGAATGCCAACGTCAAGGGTTCATGTAATGGGGAATGCCAAGTATGACAGTCTGGCAGCCAAGGCGTCTCCGTCTATCCGGGAAGACATGGAAAGAAGATTGAGCCTGTCGAAGACAGACAGGGTCCTGGTCGCGGGAAGCACCCATGACGGTGAAGAGCAGATAGTTCTCAGAGTGTATTTGCGTCTTCTGCCGAGATATCCTGATTTCAAATTGATTATCATCCCCAGGCATCCGGAAAGAGGTCGGGCCGTCTTTTCGCTGATTAAAGATGCGGGATTCGAAGATTGTATACTGATGACGGAGATAAACAAAGGGAGACATCGAAAAAACGAAAGGGTCATTATCATCGATGTTATCGGTGAACTGTTCAAGGTTTATTCGCTGGCTACAGCGGTCTACTGCGGCGGGTCGCTTGTGCCGCGGGGCGGCCAGAACATTCTCGAGCCTGCTGCATGGGGCAAAGTCATCTTCTACGGACCTCATATGGATGACTTCAGGAATGAGAAGGATCTTTTGGAAAAGGCAGGGGCCGGGAGAGAAGTGAGAAGTGCAGAAGAGCTGCTCGACGGCATCCTCGCACTTCTGTCCGACACCAATGCACTTGCTGAGAAGGGTGAAGCGGGGAGGCGAGTAGTTACCGCCAACATGGGAGCAGCAGAGAGGTACGCCGGGATGGTTCAGCGCTACATACAACCCCGGAAATCCGAGGCACGGAAATTCTAAATCATAAAGAATGCAATCGCTCGATCCCTTCAGGATTTCGACATTTGAAATTTCAGAGTTGTCCTTCCGCCCGCTTGAGGTATTCGTTCCACCTTGTATCAACCCATCTCTGAAGTTGTCGCAGCTGTTCGATGCTCATCTTCCGGAATCTTCCCTGTCGCTCCACATAGTTGATTACGGATAGCTTGTTCTTTTTTTCCGCCAGCGTCTTGCTCCGCCCGGTAAAACGGAACTTGCCGTCCTCAATCTCGAAGAGGACAACGATTCCTGTCTCCACGGCAAGTCTTCCGATACGCACTGTATCCTTGGGTGCGTAACCCCAGCCCGGCGGGCATGGAACGGCGATCTGCATGTACCGCGGACCTTTGATGCGCTTCGCCTTGACGAATTTTTCATACAGGTCAATCGGATATGCGGAAGACGTCGTGGCGAGATAGGGCAAGTCATGTGCCTCCATGATTCGCAGCATATCCTTCTTGGGCTGCTGCTTTGTCAGGACGGGCGTGGTAGAGGTCAGTGCCCCCATGGGTGTGGCGCTCGAGCGCTGCGTCCCGGTATTCATGTACCCTTCGTTGTCATAGCAGACATAGATGAAGTCCGTGCCTCGTTCTGCTGCCCCGCTCAGGGCCTGAATTCCCATATCGAAAGTTCCGCCGTCGCCGGCGATAGCAACGACCGTGATGTCCGTACGGTTCATCGCATTGAGGCCTGCAACAAGGCCCGAGGCGGAGGCTGCGGTGCTCGCAAACGTATTGTTTAGTGCCGGAATGGTAACCGATGTCGTCGGATACAAACCATGGAGAACAGTCAGGCAACAGGCAGGAAAAGTAACAATTGTATTTTCCCGCAAAGCTTTCAACATATACCGGTAAGCGAGAGAAAGGCCGCAACCCTGGCAGGACCGCTGTCCCGGAAGCATGTACTCCTCAATATTAACCTTGAACAGGTTCTCTGGCATATTATCACTCCGTAAAACAATTGAGCCATTTCGGCGCCGGCTCACAATCGCCTCCCGACATGGCACTCCTCGACAGCCGTACTGCCTCAGCGAGCTCCCTTGCCTTTACATCGCGGCCCCCGAGGCCGCAGATGTAGTTGTGTATCGGCAGGCGGACATCGGTGCCGTAAAAAGCTGCCTTGATCTCTGAGCAGAGTGCTCCCTCGTACCCGTAGCTGATCCCCTTTTCAAAAACGCAAATCGCCTTTGCGTTCCTCAATGCGCCACGGATATCCTCTTTGGGGAAAGGCCTGAAGACCCTGATTCCGACGACACCGGCCTTCATTCCTTTTTCCCGCAGTATATCCGCTGCTGACGTCGCTTCGCTCGCAACGGAACCCATTCCGACAAGCAGCATCTCGGCATCATCCGTTTTGTATTGCCAGAGCATGCCGCCGTGATCCCTGCCGAACGCAAGGGCAAACTCGCGGCTTGTGGATACAATCACCTCACGAGCCCCATCAAGGGCCTTCTGCAGTTTGTATCTCATTTCCATGTAGCCATCGCACATAACGCCTTCTGCATTCGCTCTACGCCACGGGAATAGCACCGGATTGATATTCATCGGGGCTTCCGGCGAGAGGATTGTGTGAGGCTTATAAGGGGGCAGGAAATCGGCAACTTTCTCAGCGTCAGGTATCTCGACCGGCATCATCGTGTGAGACATCACAAAGCCGTCGTAACAAATCATGATGGGCACGTAAACCGAT
>DATJBN010000167.1:0-7062 GCA_035515335.1 Syntrophales bacterium
ACCGATACCAGGACCGGTACATTATCATCGACACTCCTCCCACTCTCCTATACGCTGAAACGCTGGCATTGAGCGCGCTTGTCGACGGGGTTGTCGTCGTGGTCAAGGAAGGCGTTGCTTCTCTGCAAGGTGTCCGTGATACGCTGGATGTCCTGAAGAGCGCAACGCTATTGGGCATCGTCTATAACGACGTGAGTAATGCGAGCCTGGATGGAAGTTACCGCAACTACAAGGATCATTACAAAAAATATCAGAAGCAGTGATCCGGTGCCCAGGACTAGCTTAGCCGTGCCCCTCCGGGACCAGGACGTGAACTACCTCGCTTTAAACCATCTTTAAAGTCTCAGTCCGGCGATTATTTACACCGCCCCATCCAATAGCATCATCCAGAAAGAACAAGGAAATGCTATGGTCATTTTTCTCGTCCGCATCTTCATCACGTGAACAATGCATGACATGACGCCCCCGCGGCATGGCAGCCACCTCGTGCAGAAGGCCTTCGACAGTTCCGTGGTCTCAAGCATTCCGAAGAATAGCCAAGCAACGCGTGAAACCGCAGAAGACCGGCAATCATCCTAAAATCAATGACATCACAAAAGGGAAATCAAATAAAGAAAGCGGAAAACATTCATGCTGTCCCCCAGCAGCGCTCCTCCGTGTTATATGATGAAGAATTCGACTGCTACGGAGAAGAATACTTCAATGATTTTCTCGCGTTCGAGCGAAAACGGAGCGAACGTTCAAAAAGACCATTCGTGGTGCTGACGCTGGATTTTACCGGCATCACTGATATGACGAGCAGGTGTGAATCCATTAAGTGGGCCGTGCAGACGCTGTCCATGATCACCCGAGAGACCGATATCAAGGGATGGTACCGGAGGCCGGAGGTGCTTGGCGTTATCTTTACGGAAATAAACGGTCTCGATACGGAGACCTTGCAGAAGTACATTTTAAAGGACTTGCAGGCCAGTCTGGCGAAAGAACAGCTTGATTTTATACGTATGTCCCTTCTCATCCGGGTATCCGTTCACCGGTTTCCCGATGACGGGAGACCGAATATCCCGCGTGGTCTCGCAGATAAAACGTTCTATCCCGAATTACCCAAAAGAGAGCGAACCCAAACGAACGCCCTCAAGGTGAAACGTTTCATGGACATCGTCGGCAGTATCGCGGGCATCCTGCTCTTCTCTCCCTTCCTCATCCTGATCCCGATAGGGATCAAGCTCACTTCACGAGGGCCTGTGCTATTCCAGCAGGAGAGGATCGGACGATATGGGGAAAAATTCAATTTTCTGAAATTTAGGAGCATGTACGTCAACGTTGATGAGGAAGTGCACAAACAGTTCGTCCACAACTTGATCTCCGGAAAGTCATCCGGCCAAACCGGCGACAACGGCGCCGGGCAGAAGGTGTACAAGATCACGAGGGACAAAAGAGTGACCCGCTTCGGGTACATCCTCCGGAGGACAAGCCTCGATGAACTGCCTCAATTCTTCAATGTGCTGAGCGGAGAGATGTCATTAGTAGGGCCGAGGCCTCCTCTTCCGTACGAAGTCGAGAAATATGATATATGGCACTGGCGCCGTGTTCTGGAGGTAAAACCGGGGATCACCGGTCTGTGGCAGGTCATGGGACGTAGTTCAACGACCTTTGATGAGATGGTGCGCCTTGACCTCCTGTACGCGAGGACCTGGTCGCTGTGGATGGACATTGACATTCTGTTGAAGACGCCGCGTGCTGTTCTTACAGGGAAAGGCGCATATTAATTTTCGCTCCGGCGCGGGGAGTCGAAATTAGGAGAATATATGATCAACATCGGTGTTATAGGATATGGTTACTGGGGACCGAACATCGTAAGGAATTTCAGCAGCCTTGACGAAACAAGGGTCCTTTGCGTATGCGACAGCAACCAGGGGGCCATGGACCGGGTTCGCAAATCCTATCCGCATGTCGCGGTGACATGTGACTACAGCGATATAGTCACCTCGCCGGATGTCGATGCCGTAGCCGTGATCACGCCGGTATCCACGCATTTCGAACTTGCCAGAAAGGCGCTCGAGAACGGTAAACATGTGTTCGTGGAAAAGCCCTTTACCTCGACGGTGGCGCAGGCGGAGGAACTGATAGCGCTGGCGGAAAAAAAGAAGCTCACCATCATGGTGGACCATACCTTTATCTTCACCGGCGCAGTGAGAAAGATCAAGCAGCTCATTGACGAAAGAGCACTGGGAGACCTCTACTATTACGATTCTGTCAGGGTGAATCTGGGGCTTTTCCAGCGTGACGTGAACGTGATATGGGACCTCGCGCCCCATGACCTTGCCGTCATGGACTTTCTCCTCGACGAAAGGCCCGCTGCGGTAGCGGCCTGCGGAAAAGCGCATGTGAACGGGATGGAGGACACCGCCTATGTCACGGTCCACTTCAATAATAACCTGATAGCTCATTTCAATGTCAATTGGCTGTCGCCGGTCAAGGTGAGGACCACGCTCATAGGGGGCGAGAAAAAGATGCTCGTCTGGAACGATCTGGAGGCGGATGAAAAGATCAAGATATACGACAAAGGGGTGGAGGTGAGGACCAAGGAAGCCGAATATAAGATGCTTGTCAACTACCGCTCCGGGGATATGTACGCTCCGCGAGTCGAGTCGAGTGAAGCTCTTAAGATAGAAGCTGAGTATTTTGTGCAATGCATCACGGAAAACAAGAGGCCGATCAATGACGGACATGCAGGTCTGCGTGTAGTGAAGATGCTCGATGCCTGCAATGAATCACTCAGGAACAAGGGGAGAGAGATCTCCCTATGAAATACGTTTCCATCGCGGACGATGTCCGTCTCGGAAAGGGCGTCAAGATCGCTAATTTCGTCAATCTCTACGGGTGCACGATCGACGATAATACCAAGATCGGCACCTTCGTAGAGGTACAGAAGAACGCCGTTATAGGGAAGAACTGCAAGATCCAGAGCCACACCTTCATCTGCGAAGGCGTGACCATCGAAGACGATGTCTTCGTCGGCCACGGAGTGACGTTCATTAATGACAAGTACCCGCGCGCCACGAACGGAAGGGGCGGCCTGCAGAGCGAGGCCGACTGGAAAGTGGTCCCGACGATCGTAAAAAAAGGTGCCTCTATAGGCTCGGGTTCGACGATCCTGTGTAATATCACGATCGGGGAAAAGGCAATCATCGGTTCCGGAAGTGTTGTAACAAAAGATGTCCCGCAGAACACCATCGTCGCGGGAAATCCGGCAAAGATCGTTAGAAGGATCGAAAATGAATGATCAGATTCCCTTCATAGATCTGGTAAGTCTGCACCACGGGATGGAAGAAGATCTCGTCGCCGTCTTTCGTGATGCTCTAAATACCGGCCAATTCATCGGCGGGCCGTCGGTCGAAAAGTTTGAAGAGGATTTCGCCGCTTTTTGCGGTACGAAATACTGCATCGGCGTCAACAGCGGCACGGATGCCTTGCGGTTCGCCCTGATAGCGGCAGGGATAAACAAAGGCGACATTGTCCTGACCGTCCCGAATACCTTCATTGCCACGACGGAAGCGATCTCACAGACAGGAGCTGATCCGGAATTCATAGATATTGACGAACGGTCCTATAACATGGACCCAGAGAAGCTTCGCGAATTCCTGGAGAAGCATTGTACCGTCAATCTAGGATCTGGCAGGACGGTCCTTCAACGCACGAGAAAGCCAGTCACCGCCGTAATCCCCGTGCATCTCTACGGTCAGACCGCAGACATGGACCGAATCAGGGATCTGGCAAAGCAGTATAATCTGGCCGTCATCGAAGATGCCTGCCAGGCGCACGGCGCTCTGTATTTTTCGAAGAGCGAGAATTGCTGGAAAAAGGCGGGGACTATGGGGATCGCGGCGGCGTTCAGTTTTTATCCGGGCAAGAACCTCGGGGCCTGTGGCGAAGCGGGCGCGGTCACCACGAACGACGAAGGTATTGCCAGGACGATTCGCAAGCTCCGCGACCACGGTCAGAGCACAAAGTATTATCACGATATCGAGGGTTACAACGGCCGCCTGGATGCTATCCAGGCGGCCGTTTTACGGATAAAGCTCAAATGGCTCGCTGCATGGAACGACGAGCGGCGGCGGATCGCTCAACGGTATAACGAACTTTTAGCGTCTGTTGACAATGTTGTTCTCCCTTATGAGCCGGAATGGTCGCGGGCTGTGTATCACTTGTACGTCATCCGCGCGCAAAAGCGCGATGCCCTTCAATCATTCCTTTCCAAGAGGATGATATCCACCGGTCTTCACTATCCTATCCCGCTCCATAAGCAGAAAGCCTATGCCACCGCGAGAACTAGTAATGGAAGTCTCGCAGTCTCAGAACGGACGGCGCAAGAGATCCTTTCCCTGCCCATATTCCCGGGCCTTACGGATGATCAGCAAAAACAGGTTGTGGAAAGGATTCGTGAGTTCGTCAATTCCCAAAACGAAAAGTGAGTCTTCTCGGCGGTTCAGGTCTTATTGAGCAACCGCATTCATGAAAGCTGAAATGGGAATCATAAATCCCCTGCAGTATCCCTCCTGGAATGAACTGCTGCTCACGAATCCGGGTCATTCCTTTTTTCATACCTCGAACTGGGCATCGGTGCTCTCGGAATCGTATCATTATACCCCTCGTTATTTTACAACGATACAGAATAACAAACTATCGGCATTGATACCAATCATGGAAATAAACAGCATAGTGACGGGTAAACGCGGAGTGTCCCTTCCTTTCACCGACTATTGTAACCCCATCATGTCTGAACAAGCAGTGCTCGATGATATCATGGCATCTTTGATTACTTATGGCAAAACAGCAGGATGGAAGTACTTCGAATTGAGGACCGAACATCCGTTACCGCATGAAATCACACCTTCTTCTTTTTTTTACGGTCATACCCTAGATGTCTCACAGGAAGAAGAAACGATCTTTTCGCGTTTCAGGGACAGTACGAAAAGAAATATTAGGAAAGCGGAGAAGGAAGGCGTCTCGGTCACTATCACCAGATCATTGGACGCTGTCCGGGAATTTTACCGTCTTCACTGCATGAGGAGAAAGGACCACGGCCTTCCTCCCCAGCCGTACTTATGGTTCAGAAAAATTTATGACCATGTTATCGCAAAGAATCACGGTTTTGTGGCCCTCGCATCCTATAACGGGAACTGGATCGCCGGCGCAGTCTATTTCCATTTCGGAGACCAGGCATTTTATAAATACGGAGCTTCAGACAAGCGGTACCGTCATCTTCGGGCGAACAATCTCGTCATGTGGGAAGCCATACGGTGGTGCAGAAGGGTCGGATGTTCGCGGTTTAGCTTCGGCAGGACCGAGCATGAAAACAAAGGGCTGTTGCAGTTCAAACAGGGATGGGACGCGCAGGAATTTCTGATATACTATTACCGATACGATCTCGGACGGAATGTTTTTATTAAGCATGACGAACCGATAAAGGGACTTCATAACCGGATTTTCAGGAACATGCCGGTTTCTCTTCTGAAACTCGCGGGCTCGGTCTTATACCGGCACATGGGTTGAAAACAGCGTGGCAAGCAATATGCCACAGAGGTCACAGAGGTAAGCGAAGCAAACCTGAACCTTAATATTTAAATGCAACTAACCTTAACACCATAGCGGTTCAAGACTTCTTCGCTTCGTCTTATCCGTATCAGGAAATATCGTGAACAATTACCTCAAAAAAATGTATTACTTCGCAAAGCCGCTGATCCCGCGCCGGTTGCAGATTGAAGTGCGGAGAGCGACGATACACAGGAAATTGGCCGGCTGCGCACATACGTGGCCTATCGACGAGCAGGCTTCCCATCCTCCTCAGGGCTGGACGGGATGGCCGGATGGCAAGCGATTCGCTCTCGTGCTCACCCATGACGTAGAAACCGCGAAAGGGATGCGGCGGTGTAAGGACCTTGCCGGTTCCGATGAAAGACTGGGATTTCGGTCTTCATTCAATTTTTTGGCAGAAGATTACGACGTGTCTTCAAACCTCCGGCGTCACCTCACCGAGAAGGGGTTCGAAGTGGGGGTGCATGGCCTTGATCACAAAGGAACGCTCTACCGTTCCCGGAAACAGTTCCTGCAGCATGCTGAGAGGATCAATGCGTATCTCAAGGAGTGGCAGGCTGTCGGGTTCCGTTCGCCGTCCATGCACCATAACCTGGACTGGATCCATGACCTGGATATCGAGTATGATGCCTCAACTTTCGACACGGACCCATTCGAGCCCCAGCCGGACGGCATGGGAACTATCTTTCCCTTCTGGGTCAGCAGGAACGGATCCGCCAGCGGTTACGTAGAGCTTCCCTATACACTTCCGCAGGACTTCACCCTTTTTGTCATTTTGCAGGAAAAGAATAATGATATCTGGAAGAAAAAGCTCGACTGGATAGCCGAACAGGGCGGCATGGCGCTCCTGATATGCCATCCCGATTACATGAACTTCAACGAAGGACTGCTGGGACTCGAGGAATATCCCGCTCATTATTACGGCCAATTGCTAACCTATATCAAGGAACGCTATGAAGGACAATACTGGAATCCACTTCCGAAAGAGATGGCACGCTTCTGGGCGGAGCGGACCATCAGCGGATCAGAAATGAGACGATTTAGCGGTCAGACGAAGCAGGGAACGAAAAAGATATGGATAGATCTTGATAACTCTCCCCATGTTCCGTTCTTCAAGCCGATCATGGAAGAGCTGAAGAAGCGTGATCATTCGATTATGCTTACGGCCAAGGATTGCTTTCAGACCTGTGGCCTCGCAGATCTGCATCATATGCAGTACAAGCGTATCGGGAAACATTATGGCAAGAATAAGTTGCTCAAGGTGATCGGTCTTTTGATACGCGCATTGCAGCTCGTGCCGATAGCTATAAAAGAAAAACCCGACCTCGCCGTATCTCATGGCTCCAGGGCCCAATTAGCAGTTGCTTATTTACTGAGGATCCCTTCGGTGTGGCTTGCCGATTATGAATATGTCAGGGGAATTACAAAACCTACTTTATTAATGATGCCGGAAGTCATTAATGCCGA
>DATJBN010000168.1:0-21088 GCA_035515335.1 Syntrophales bacterium
GGGAGAGACCGGACAGCGGAAAGGCCGTAACAAGAATCCATAAAAGATATCCCATAGTCTATCTCCAAAAAGGTCTTCTGAGTGTGGAATCCGTGAGATCATGGCTGAAGAAAAATAATTTCCCCGTCGCCCCAGTGCTGCCTTGGGGTCGCGGTGATGTCTTTAAGGAAATCAGGGAAATCGATCTGCGGATTAAGGTGGTTATTGGGGGGCCGGATGTGATTGAATCTGCTCAGATGTACAAGCCGATTGCTTTCAGTTTCGATTCCGTTGAGGACGCAGAAATCGTCGAGAATTGGAAAGAGATAGAAAAGAAGCTAAAGTAATCTTTCCTCTGCCCGTGTACTCTGTCTTTTGATTGTTTATTCGATTTTTGAGATGATAGCAGCGATCTTACGTCTCAGGCAGGCACTTCTTTTGTTGCTGCTGTCCACGCAATAGGGATCTCTTGCTAAAAATAGGCTTTAAACCTCCCTTGAGGGCCGGGTCCACCTTACGCTGAATGAGGTCTGAAAGCTCACGTGCTGCATACGGTAGAGACTTAAATACCCACTTGCGCGTCAGGCTCGAATCCTACCAGCAAATCTACGTAGCTTCCTTTGCGCAGTTTGCCTTTGGCGGCCGACCCAAAAAGTGCAAGCTCCCGGAAACGATGGCACTTGCAAAAAGCTGCAATGTCTTTCACTGGTAGATTAATCGTTTGAGTGCACATGTCTACGAGATCTCTTTTCATTATGAAAAAAGTATAGGAAATGCGATCTTGTGTGTCATACAATTCACATTCCCAGGTAGGCCGTCTTCACATTCTCCTTATGGAGGAGGGTGTCGGCAGTCCCTTCCATGGTGATGCGGCCGTTCTCCATGACATAGCCGCGATGGGCGACCTTGAGAGCCATGTGGGCATTCTGCTCCACGAGGAATATGGTTGTCTTGTTTTCTGAATTTATTTTTCTGATGATATCGAAGATTAGTTTGACGAAAATAGGCCCGAGCCCTAAGGACGGTTCATCGAGGAGAAGAAGGCGCGGCCTCGCCATGAGGGCCCGCGAGATGGCGAGCATCTGCTGTTCGCCACCGCTCAGGGTGCCGCCCTGCTGATGGCGTCTCTCCGCGAGGATGGGAAAGAGTTCGAAGACGTGATCCATGTCTTTCTTTATGTCCGCCTTGTCCTTGCGAAGGAATGCTCCCATATCCAGATTCTCCATTACCGTGAGGCGCGGGAATACGCGGCGTCCCTCAGGCACGAGAGAAATTCCCGACGAGACGATATCGGCGGGACTCAGATTATGTATTGGTTTGTTGTCAAAAATAATCTCACCGGCCCTGGGAGGAACAATCCCGGAGATGGACATGAGCGTGGTCGTCTTGCCCGCGCCGTTGGCACCTATCAGGGTGATGATCTCTCCATGGGATATTTCTATGGAGAGATTCTTCAATACCTGGACGTTGCCGTAAAAAGTCTGGACGTTGTAAAGCTTAAGCACTGACGTCTTCTCCCAAATATGCCTTTATCACTTTTTGGTTCTGCCTGATTTCCTGCGGTGTGCCGCAGGCGATCATCTCGCCGTAGTCGATGACATAAACAGAATCCGAAAGCCCCATAACCAGTCTCATATCATGTTCGATGAGAAAAACCGATATCCGCCATTCATCGCGGATGCTTATTATCAGGGACTCCAAGTCTTTGGTTTCCTGGGGATTCATCCCCGCGGCGGGCTCATCGAGGAGAAGGAGGAAAGGTTCCGTGGCTATGGCCCTTGCTATCTCGAGGCGCCGCTGCAGGCCGTAGGGCAGGTTTCTCGCCAGGAGATTCACATGTTCTGCGAGCCCCATACTTTGCAGTATCTCATAGCTTCTCGCTACAGTCGATTTCTCCTCTTCCATCGTGCTCCTGTCTCTGAGGATGGCGCCGAGTATGCCGGAATTCGTGCGGCAGTGGCGGCCGACTATTACATTCTCCAGTACAGTCATGCCGGGAAAGAGGCGTATATTCTGAAATGTCCTGGCGACGCCGCTTTCCGTCACCCTGTGGATGTTGAGGCCTGTCATCTGCTTCCTTCTCCCGCCTGGAGGGGTAATAAAGATATCGCCCGCTGTCGGGGAATAGATGCCGGTGATGCAATTGAACAATGTCGTCTTACCCGCTCCGTTTGGGCCGATGAGGGCCGTGATCTGTCCCGGGGGGATGTCAATGTTCAGGCGGTCCAGCGCTTTCAGTCCGCCGAAATTCATGCTGAGGTTTCTTGTTTCAAGGATGGCGCTCATAATCTCTTTATTTTGTCATCCTCCGTGTGAAATTCGTACGTCTTGCGGACGCCCGTCACGATCCCCTGGGGACGGAAGACCATCATGATCACCATGATGATGCCGAACAGAAGCATCCTGTAATCGCTGAAGGCGCGGAGGTATTCCGGAAGCAGTATCAAAACGAGGGCGCCGATAACGATGCCTATGATGGATCCCGTGCCTCCGAGGACGACGATTGAGAGAATCATGGCCGATTCAAGAAAGGTGAAGCTCGCGGGATTGACGAAAGTCGTCTTGGCCGCGAAGATGACGCCTACAAGACCAGCCCAGGTGGAGCCCAAGGCGAACGCGGTCAGCTTCACCCTAGTCTTGTCGATGCCCATGGCCTCGCAGGCTATCTCGTCTTCCCGTAGGGCGAGGAGTGCCCTTCCTATCCGCGAATCCTGCAGGCGATTCACCACAAAGATTGTGACGATGCAGAGACCGATCATCAGAAAATAGAGATATATCTGCGCTTCTTGCATGCCGAGCTCCATGCCGAAAAGGCCGGGCCGCGGGATTCCCGAGATGCCGCTCGGGCCGAAGGAAAACTCGTTCCAGTTTTCAAGGACAATTCTTGTGATCTCGCCGAACCCGAGAGTTACGATAGCGAGATAATCGCCCTGCAGCCGCAGCACCGGGAGGGCGAGAAGAATGCCGAGGATTGTCGCTGCCAGCGCCCCCAGGGGGAGGGCCAGCCAGAAACCGACGCCGAAGTGGTAATACAGGAGGGCATAGGTATATGCGCCCGCCGCATAGAAAGCCACGTAGCCCAGATTCAGCAGGCCCGCCTGACCGACAACTATATTAAGGCCGAGACCAAGCACGACATACATGAGTGCCGTGGTCATTATATTTGTCTGGTATGTGGACGAGATAAAGGGAAAGGCTACGGCCACAACCGCCACGATAGCGATGGCGTGGACAGACAGTCTTTTCTCGCTTGCGACGCGCTGCACGAAAGACATCCGTCCTTTTTCATCATCGGCGCGTACCTTCCTATTGGACACGCCTTTTGCCAACAGATAATGCCAGACGAACGACAGGACAAAGCTGCCGAGTCCCACGTAAACCATGTTCATCAAGCGCCATTGGATGGTCTTCTCGATGGTGTCAACCCTGATTACCATGATGGGGAAGGTGAGGAACATAAACCATAATGAGACAACGACGGCTTGTTTCACACCTTCTATGTATTTTGCTGTGTTCAAAAAAGCTCACACCTTCTGTGCTGTCTTATGGCCCAAAAGCCCGGAGGGCTTGACTATCAGGATGATGATGAGAAGGACGAAGGCAAAGACGTCTTCGTAATCGCTCGATATGTAACCGGTCGCGAAGCTCTCCGTACAACCAAGAACCAGTGCCCCCAGAACCGCCCCTGGTATGCTCCCGATTCCTCCGAGGACCGCCGCCGTAAAGGCCTTGATCCCGGCGAGGAAGCCGATATAAAAATTAATTCGTCCTATGTGGGAGGCGATCAATATGCCACCGACGGCGGCCAACGCCGAACCTATGATGAAGGTGTTAGAGATTACGCGATTCACATTGACGCCTACCAACTTGGCCATGTTCCTGTCCTGCGCCGTGGCCCGCATGGCTTTCCCCATTTTTGTGAATTTGATGAGCACGGTCAGCATAACCATGATCACTGCCGTAGTTGCGATGATGATGAACTCCGTTGAGCCGATGAGACCGGTATAGGACTCCAGGAATGGCAGATCGGGCAGGAGGTTGGGAAAGGGGAGATATTCCGACGTCTGTGCGATGAGGACGTAATTCTGGAGGAAGATGGACATGCCGATGGCGCTGATCAGAGGCGACAGGCGGGAGGCCTCGCGGAGAGGCTTGTAGGCGATCTTTTCCACGGTGAACCCGTAGGCGGCGGAATAGATAACGGCGACCACTGATGCGAGTATGAGGACGGAGAGGCCGCTCATCCCGGAGATGGCGAGGACGCTCGCGACAATCAAGGCAGTAAAGGCGCCGATCATGTAGATCTCGCCGTGGGCAAAGTTTATCAGCTCAATGATGCCGTAGACCATCGTGTAGCCTAAGGCAATGAGGGCATAGATGCTGCCGCGTGTCAGGCCGCCGACAAAGAGTTCTAGAAAATAATTCATACTATGTGAACACCCCGTTGGAAAAGGGGGCAGTTATGCAGGCAGGACTAAAGACCTGCACTACATTAGAGAAGAATGCAGCGTATCTTCAAAGGAACGTAGTGCAGGCCGGGAGTGTGCCGGCTATTTCACTTCCACGTACACGCCGTTCCTTACCTGATATACGGAGAAGCCCACACCGATCGCATCTCCCTTGCTGTCAAACTTTATCTTTCCGAGAGGAGTATCGACATAATACGTGCGGAGGGCTTTTCTTATCTTCTCGTAATCCGTGGAGCCCGCATTCTTGATGGCATAGAGCAACGCCTCCGCAGCCGCATAGCCATTGAGGTAGAACGCACCCGGCTCGGAGCCGTATGTCTTCTTGTGCGCCTCTATGGCGGCGATGGCCAGAGGATTCTTCGATGTATCTTTGTGGCTCGTCGCATAAACCCCCTCGGCATATTTCCCGGCAACTTTAATAAAAGTATTATCCTTGACCCCATCGTCGGAGATGAGGAGGGTTTTTAATCCCTTCTTCCGCATCTGTGTCACTATGGAAGCGGCCTCCGGGTGATAGCCGCCGTATATGACTGCGTCTGCTCTGGACTGCTTGATCTTCTGCACTACTGCGGAGTAGTCGACGGCGCCCTGCGTGATTCCCTCAAAGAGGACGACGGTTGCCTTCTTCGACTCCTCGATATTTTTCTTGGTCTCTTCCGCGAATCCCTTGCCGTAGTCTCCCTTGTCATGGAGGATCGCTATCTTATTGAGGTTGAGATTCTTCAGGGCAAAATCCACGGCGAGCTTTGCCTGGTTTTTGTCGTAACCAATGGTCCGATAAAAATTGGGATACTTGCCGCTTAACGTCAGCTCAGTATTTGTAGCCGAGGGTGACATGGCGATTACATGCCCTTCTTTGTAGATGCCGAGGGCCGCTTTGGTGGCGCCGCTGCAGATATGTCCGACAACTACGATTGCGCCTTTGGTGACAAGCTTCGTTGCGGCGTTGGTCGCTACTTCCGGTTTGCAGACATCATCCTCGGCAAGTACCTCCACCTTTCTGCCGAGAATGCCTCCTTTACTGTTGATGTCTTTTGCCACGAGTTCCGCTGCCCTTGCGCTGGGGATACCGTACGAAGCGATATCACCACTGAGCGGTACGGCCACTCCCAGCTTGATCGTTTCTGCAGCCTGTACGGATACGGGCGTCATAAGATTCAGGCACACGATTGCCATGATTGATGCAAGCAGAATGCTCTCCAGGCGTGATTTCATAGATTCCCCTCATTTGAATATGCTTGAGTTATTTAAATTATACGTCATGTTTATGCAAGCACTAATCGACCGGGGATAAAATGCTGATTTCTCAAGGGACAGAACTCGTTTTTCAGCTGAGTGAAGCCCGTGGATACTTTTTAGTCGGTGGATACCGTGCGGCGGATAATTTTTAGCCAATGTAGCCCAAAACTATTATTGGCCAATCGGGATATATCTTATTATTCTTGATACTTGGTGATTACAGTCATAGCGGGTATGTTTCTTGCTCTACTCACACATTACCTCCTTTTCTCTAAAGGGGGCACGGTGGATTTTGTCTTGAGCTTTCACACGCCCCCCCGTGCCCCCTTTTAAACCACTACCATGTCACTCTCGCGGAAGCGGATGCTTGGATATTTTTTAAGAAAGGGAAAGTAAGGAATGATGGCTTTAATGAAGGGGAAAGAATGCGTTGCATGAATATGTACTTTTCAAAATCTACTATGTCACTCCCGTGAAAGCGGGACTCCAGTTTTTTGAATCCTGGATTCCCACTTTCGCGGGAATGACGAAAATATAAGCAGGACTGAGGTCCTGCACTCGCTCACGCAACTTACAATTTTCCTTGATAATTTTATCTTCAAGGTGTTATTTAAAATGCGATTAATTTTTTGCTTTGTAACGACGACCGGCGGGTTTGGGGGTTATCGACCGATGAATGAAACGGAAATTACTAAAACCGAAGCGAAAACGGAACAGAAAAAAGCCGCACGATTCAAGAAAATTATCCAGGTATTCTCCGGACGCAGATGGCTCTGGCTTTTGGGCATCTTGATTGTCGTTATCGGCGGTATTTATGCCTACTTTTTATATTCGGGAAGGGCACCGTCTATCGCGAACAAGAGAGGTGCAGGCCCGACTGTGAGAGCCTTGCCCGTTGTCACAGCAACCGCAGTAAAGGGTGATATAAATATCTATCTTACCGGCCTCGGCTCCGTAACGCCTCTCAACACAGTTACTGTTAAGAGCCGTGTTGACGGAGAGTTGATGACTGTCTTATTCAAGGAAGGACAGGTCGTGGACAAAGGCGCTCTTCTCGCGGAGATCGACAAGCGCCCGTTTGAGGCACAGCTTATCCAGGCCCAGGGGCAGATTGCGCGCGATCAAGCGCTCCTCGCGAATGCGAAGCTGGACCTGAAGCGGTATCACGATCTCGTGGCAGAAGATTCCATCGCCAAGCAGCAGTATGATACCCAAAAGTCTTTGGTGCAGCAGCTCGAAGGTACCGTCGAGGTCGACCAGGGGCAGATCGACACTGCGAGGCTCCAGATTATCTACTCACGCATCACCGCGCCCGTCAGCGGCAGGATCGGCCTCCGTCTCGTTGACCAAGGCAACATCATTCATGCCACGGACACAAACGGCCTTGCCGTCATAACGCAACTGCAGCCCATCACAGTAATCTTCACAATCCCTGAAGACAGCCTTCCTCCCGTGCTGGCGAAGCTTAAAGCGAAGCAAAGCATGCAGGTCATCGCCCTCAACCGCGAGCAGACAAAGAAGGTCGCCGAGGGATTCCTGCTTACCGTTGACAATCAGATAGATCCGACTACCGGCACCGTCCGGATGAAGGCGCTCTTTCCGAATAAGAACAATGAGCTCTTCCCGAACCAATTTGTCAATGCACGTCTCCTCATCGGTGTCAGGAAAGATACTACCATTGTGCCCACGGCTGCCCTGCAGCAGAGCACTCGCGGCACCTTCGTTTACGTGGTGACTCCGGAACTGACGGCACAAGTGCGGCCGGTCAAGGCCGGGCCCACCGAGGGCGACAACGTCTCAATCGACGAAGGCCTCCAGCCCGGTGAAATCGTTGTGGTTGAAGGGGCAGACAGGCTGCGGGAGGGAAACACGGTTGAACTGCAGGGTCAGGGCACCAACACCTCCGGCAAAGGCAAGTAATGAATCCATCCCGCATCTTCATCCTGAGGCCCATCGCGACCACTCTCTTGATGGTTGCTATCCTTCTTGCGGGCTTTGTTGCATACGACCAGTTGGCCGTCTCCGCCTTGCCGCAGGTCGATTATCCGACCATTCAGGTACTGACCTTTTATCCCGGCGCGAGTCCCGACGTTGCAGCTTCTTCTATAACTGCCCCTCTCGAGCGCCAATTCGGGCAGATGCCGGGCCTTCGGCAGATGACATCGACGAGCTCCGGCGGAAGTTCGGTGATCGTACTTCAATTCACTCTTGATATCAGTCTAGACGTTGCGGAACAGCAGGTCCAGGCGGCGATAAATGCGGCAGCCACCTTTCTCCCGCGGGATCTCCCGAACCCGCCTGTTTACAGCAAGGTCAATCCCGCCGATGCACCTGTACTTACCCTGGCCCTCACTTCGGATACGATGCCGCTCCCGCAGGTCGAGGACCTCGCGGATACGCGTCTTGCCCAGAAGATATCGCAGCTTTCCGGTGTCGGTCTCGTCAGCATCAGCGGCGGGCAGAGGCCGGCTGTCAGGATTCAGGCAAACCCAACGGCTCTTGCTGCCTACGGCCTAACCCTCGATGATCTGCGCGCTGCCATCGCTGCAGCCAACGTAAATCAGGCGAAGGGCAGCTTCGACGGGCTGCGCCAGTCTTCCATAATAGGGGCCAATGACCAGTTGCTTTCGAGCAAGGAGTACAGGCCTCTCGTAGTCGCCTACCGCAACAGCGCCCCCGTATTGCTTTCCGATGTAGCTGACGCCATCGACGATGCGGAGAACGTAAAGCTTGCGGCGTGGATGAACGAAACGCCCGCAGTGATCGTGAACATTCAGCGCCAGCCGGGATCAAATGTAATCGAGGTTGTCGACCGTGTGAAGAGGCTGCTCCCGCAATTGCAGAGCTCGCTCCCTTCTTCCATTCACCTCTCCATACTGACGGACCGGACGACAACGATCCGCGCGTCTGTGGCAGACGTGCAGTTTGAGCTTATGCTTGCCATTGCCCTCGTTGTCATGGTCATCTTCCTGTTTTTGCGCACTCTGTCGGCAACGTTCATCCCGAGTGTCGCCGTCCCACTCTCTTTGGTTGGCACCTTCGGGATCATGTATCTCCTCGGGTTCAGCTTGAACAACCTTACCCTTATGGCCCTCACGATCGCGACGGGCTTCGTCGTCGATGACGCCATCGTCATGATAGAGAACATCGCCCGCTACATAGAGCATGGCGACTCGCCTCTCGAGGCCGCCCTCAAGGGATCGGAGCAGATCGCCTTCACCATCGTGTCTCTGACCATATCGCTCGTCGCCGTCCTCATACCGCTCCTCTTCATGAGTGATGTCGTAGGCAGGCTCTTCCGCGAGTTCGCCGTCACCCTCGGTGTCACGATCCTCATATCCGCAATCGTTTCCCTGACGCTTACACCCATGATGTGCGCGAAACTGCTGAAGCACAGACCGGAGGATCAGCAGAAGAAACTCTACAGAATGTCCCAGCATATCTTCGATCGCGTTATCGCGGCCTACGGCAGGTCTCTGCAATGGGTGCTCAAGCGCCAGACGGCGACGCTCATCGTGGCGGTGGCGACGCTCATCTTTACCATCCTCTTATACATAGTCATCCCGAAGGGCTTCTTCCCCGTGCAGGATACGGGTCTCATCCTCGGCATCTCAGAAGGGCCGCAGTGGACTTCGTTTACGGCGATGGCGGAAAGCCAGCAGGCCTTGGCCGCTGCGATCCTCCGCGACCCCGCTGTGGATAGCCTCTCCTCGTTTATTGGTGTGGACGGAACCAATACGACCCTGAACAGCGGTCGCGTCCTCATCAACCTGAAACCCCTCGCACAGCGTAAGGCAAGTGCGAGCGAGATTATTCGCCGTCTGCAGACCGAACTTGCGAACCTCAAAGGGATCAGCCTCTACATGCAGCCTGTCCAGGACCTCACCGTTGAGAGCCACGTGAGCCGCACGCAGTACCAGTACAGCCTGGAAGACCCGAACCCCGAAGAGTTAGGCGTGTTGTCGCCGAAGCTTGTGGAAGCCCTCCAGGAGCTTCCGGAACTCCGCGACGTGAGCAGCGATGAGCAGAACTACGGCCTTCAGGCCTCCATCCAGATCGACAGAAGTACGGCATCGCGTCTCGGGATCACGCCGCAGCTCATCGATGACGCGCTCTACGACGCGTACGGCCAGAGGCTCGTATCGACGATGTTCACGCAGTTGAACCAGTATCGTGTTATCCTCGAGGTCAAACCCGAATTCAAGACACACCCGGATAAACTGGGCACACTCTATGTGCGGAGCACTGGCGGCGGGCAGGTGCCTCTTGGCGCGTTCACCCAGTATAAGGAAACCATGGGACCGCTCATCATCAGCCATATAGGGCAGTTCCCGGCGACGACCCTTTCCTTCAATCTCGCGCCGGACGCGTCCTTGGGCGATGCTGTGGATGCAATCGATAAGACAACGAAGAAGCTCGGCATGCCGGCGAGCATCCGGGGGAGCTTCCAGGGCACAGCCCAGGCCTTCCGGTCATCCCTTGCCAACGAGCCTCTCCTGATACTCGCGGCGCTGGTAACGGTTTACATCGTCCTCGGCGTGCTCTATGAGAGCTATATCCATCCGGTCACGATTCTGTCCACACTGCCTTCAGCGGGCGTCGGAGCCCTACTTGCTTTAATAATATGCCGGACGGAGTTCAGCGTCATCGCACTGATCGGCGTCATCCTCTTGATCGGCATTGTCAAGAAGAACGGCATCATGATGGTGGACTTTGCTCTCGACGCAGAGCGCAAGGAGGGGAAGAACCCTGTCGATGCCATCTATCAGGCCTGTCTCCTCAGGTTCCGGCCCATCATGATGACCACCATGTCGGCGCTCCTGGCGGCCTTGCCGCTTGCCATAAGCACAGGCGTGGGCTCAGAGCTTCGCCGTCCCATGGGCATCTCCATCATCGGCGGTCTGGTATTCAGCCAGGTGCTCACCCTGTACACGACGCCTGTCATATACCTCTGGTTCGACAGGTTGGCGCTGCGCTTCAGCGGACCACGCACTATTGAAGCGAATAACGAGGACATCGAAACATGATCGGTGGAAATATCTCAGCCCCCTTCATCCGGAGACCCGTGGCGACAACCCTCCTCACCATAGGGATGGTTCTCGCGGGGCTGATCGCCGTTCGTCTGCTTCCATTATCTCCGCTCCCGCAGGTAGACTATCCGACGATCTCGGTATCAGCAACCCTTCCGGGTGCGAGTCCGGAGACGATGGCGACCTCCGTCGCTGCGCCCTTGGAGCGGCAGTTTGCCCACATTGCGGGCGTGACGGAGATGACTTCCACAAGCTACCTTGGCTCCACGTCAATAGTCCTGCAGTTCGACCTCAGCCGCAACATCGATGGAGCGGCTCGTGACGTCCAGGCTGCGATCAATGCTTCGCAGAGCTACCTCCCCGCAGCGCTTCCTTCGCTCCCGAACTACCGCAAGGTAAACCCGGCGGAGGCGCCTATCCTCATTCTGGCTCTTACCTCCGATACAGTCAAAAAAGAGCAGATGTATGACGCAGCATCGACCATCCTCGCGCAAAAACTTTCCCAGGTCGAAGGTGTGGGCCAGGTGATCGTCGGCGGCGCCTCATTGCCTGCGGTTCGCGTGGAACTAAACCCCCTCGCGCTGAGCAAGTACGGGATCGGTCTTAGTGACGTGCAGTCCGTCCTTGCCACGACCAATGTGAACCGCCCCAAGGGACAGCTCGCGAACGGTGAAAAGACATGGGAGATAAAAACTAACGATCAGATGCACAAGGCGGAGCTGTATCGCCCGATTATTGTTGCCTACCAGTCTGGGGCTGCGGTGAAGCTTTCCGATGTTGCCGACGTCCAGGACTCGGTCGAGGATATGCGCAATGCTGGACTGGTGAACGGTAAGCCCGCCGTGATGGTGATCGTGTTCCGTCAGCCAGGGGCGAATATCATCGAGTCCGTGGATCGTGTCGTGGAGATACTGCCGCAGTTGGAAGCCGCCATCCCCGGCGCGATCAACCTCTCCGTCGTTCTCGACCGGACGACGACAATCCGCGCCTCGTTAAAGGATGTCGAGCGCACTTTGGTGATCTCCGGCATACTTGTTATTCTCGTTGTGTTTGCGTTTCTGAGGCATGTGCGGAGCGCCCTCATCCCGAGCATTGCGGTGCCCATATCGCTCATTACCACCTTCGGGGTCATGTACCTGTGCGGTTACAGCCTCGACAACCTGTCACTCATGGCACTAACAATCGCGACAGGGTTTGTCGTCGATGATGCCATCGTGGTTCTTGAGAACATCACCCGTCACTTGGAACAAGGCGTCCCCTCCTACAAGGCCGCCCTCATTGGAGCACGGGAGATCGGTTTCACGGTGCTTTCCATCAGCGTCTCCCTCGTTGCGGTCTTCATCCCCATCCTCCTTATGGGAGGTATGCTCGGCAGGCTGTTCCGCGAGTTCGCAGTGACACTGTCTGCGGCGATCATGGTCTCCCTTGTCGTTTCGCTGACAGCTACCCCCATGATGTGCGCCTACCTATTGAAACAGGAGGGACCCCGCACCCACGGCAGGCTGTTTAATCTGAGCGCACGTTTGTTCGACATGATGCACAGCGGTTATCAGAGGAGCCTCTCATGGGCCCTGAGGCGCCAGCGCCTGATGATGACCCTCATGCTCTCCACAATAGCGGTCAGCATTACGCTGTTCGTTGTTATCCCGAAGGGATTCTTTCCGCAGCAGGATACGGGCCGCCTCACCGGTACGATACTCGCAGCTCAGGACATATCGTTCCAATCCATGAAAGAAAAAATGGCAGCCATTGTCGGCATCATAAAGATGGATCCCGCAGTGGACTCGGTTGTCGCGTTCACAGGCGGCTCCGGCGGGCGAGCGACGACGAACACCGGAAGGATGTTCATCGCCTTGAAGCCGCTCCAGGAAAGAAAGGTCAGCGCCGACCAGGTAATCGGGAGGCTTCGCAAAAAGATAAGCAGCGTTCCAGGAGCGCCGGCATACCTCCAGGCCGTGCAGGACGTGCGCGCAGGGGGAAGGATGAGCGGGGGACAGTACCAGTACACGCTCGAGGGGGAAAACCTTGAGGACCTCATGTCTTGGGGCCCCCTCATAGAACAAAGACTGAGAGAGATTCATGGCATTGTCGATGTAAGCAGCGACCAGCAGAACAAGGGTCTCCAGGCATCGCTCGTCATCGACCGCGCGACGGCGTCGCGCTTGGGTGTGACCACGCAGGCCGTCGACAATACGCTCTACAGCGCATTCGGCCAGCGGCAGGTCTCCATAATGTATACGCAGTTGAACCAGTACCACGTGGTGATGGAGGTGGAGCCGCGCTTCTGGCAGCGTCCGGACACGCTCCGCCATATCTACGTGCCTTCATCGACGGGGGCACTCATTCCGCTCAGCACGTTCGCCCGCTATGAGATGACGCAGACGGCGCTTGCAGTCAGCCATCAGGGACAGTTCCCAGCTGTGACGCTGTCGTTCAACCTTGCGCCGGGACTGGCTCTCGGTGACGCGGTCAATCTGATCGGAGCGGCCACCGGAAAGATGGGATTGCCGGCGAGCATTCATAGCAGCTTTCAGGGGACGGCGCAGATATTTCAAGCGTCCCTCGCCAATCAGCCACTCCTGATCCTTGCGGCCCTGGCAGCGGTTTACATCGTCCTAGGCATCCTGTACGAGAGCTACATCCATCCCTTAACCATCCTCTCGACACTGCCGTCGGCTGGCGTCGGCGCATTCGTCGCGCTTTTGGTCTCGGGCACAGAGTTAACCATTATAGCCCTCATCGGCCTCATCCTGCTTATCGGCATCGTGAAGAAAAACGGAATCATGATGGTGGACTTTGCCTTGGAGGCGGAACGCAATGAAGGGAAGACCCCGGAAGAGGCCATCTATCAGTCCTGCCTGCTCAGGTTCCGGCCGATTATGATGACGACCATGGCAGCCCTCCTCGGAGCAATGCCCCTCGCCCTCGGATTCGGCGTCGGGTCCGAGCTCAGGCGTCCCCTCGGTATCGCCATCGTCGGCGGGTTGATATTCAGCCAGATGCTGACACTCTATACGACGCCGGTTGTGTATCTCTATCTTGATCATCTGCGGCTCCGGGTGGAAAGAAGAAAGGCCGCGCGGAAAAGGCTCGCCGCTCACGGTCTTCCTGCGGGGGCATCCGATGCGCAGTGAATGCGGCAGCGAGCGCATTCCCGTGGCTTGCTGCTGGGTAAGCGAGCGAATGGGGAACATCATTATTCCTTAAGGATCGTAGATTCCCTGCAGGTTACTGCGGAGAGCTTCAAAAAATTTGGCGATACATGTTTAAAAAAGTCGTTGTTAGCGGAAGCGCATCTTGATAAGATGCATCGCAAGAAGAAAGATTTATGATTCGCCCTAAATCAAATTTCACGAGATGGACAAAACCGCGCGCCCTCTCGGTTGCTGCTGTTGCAAGCATGTTTTTCCTGTTCAGCGCCTGCGCCGTCGGGCCCGACTATGTGAAACCGAAGATCGAAGCGCCCCCTGCCTACAAGGAGGCGGCCGGATGGAAGGTGGCAGAGCCGCAGGAGACCGTTGTCCGTGGGGCGTGGTGGAAGATATTCCAGGACCCCCAGATTGACGCTCTCGAAGAACAGGTTACTATCTCGAACCAGAATGTCGCGGCTGCGGAAGCACAGTTCCGTCAGGCCAGGGCGGCCGTGCAGGCCGCACGGGCGGGCTATTTCCCCACTGTCTCTGTCGGAGCCCAGGCCACGCGTTCCCGCGGATCAGAGAATGCTCCCGGCAGTCTTGGTGCGTCGGCGGGCGCGGTTTCGGATTTGCTGTTAACAGGAACGGCCTCTTGGGAGGCTGACGTTTGGGGTAGGGTACGCCGTACCGTCGAGTCGAGCCAGGCAGGTGCTCAGGCAAGCGCGGCAGACCTCCAATCGATACTCCTGAGCAGCCAGGCCGCGCTGGCGCAAAACTATTTCCAGGTTTGCTCTCTCGACGCTCAAAAGAAGTTCCTCGACGAAACGGTTGCAGCCTATCAGAAAACTCTGGAACTAACGAAGAAACGCTATACAAGCGGTGTCTCATCCAGGAATGACGTCCTTCTCGCGGAAACGCAACTCAAAACCACGCAGGCTCAGGCAATAGACGTGGGCGTGCAGCGCTCCCAGCTGGAGCACGCCATAGCACTTCTTATCGGTAAACCCCCGTCTGTTTTTACTATCCCGCCAACGCCCCTCGCGAAAAAGCCCGTCGTCACACCTGTGGGCCTCCCGTCGGAGCTCTTGGAAAGGAGGCCTGACATCGCCGGTGCGGAACGGCGCCTCGCGGCGGCGAATGCCCAGATCGGAGTTGCCAAGGCGGCCTATTTTCCGAATATTATCCTGAACGCAACAGGCGGATTTGAATCGTCCCACTTTTCAGACTGGCTGAACTGGCCGAGCCGCCTCTGGGCAGTCGGCCTGGCCATAACGGAGACTGTATTTGATGGGGGGCTGCGGGCTGCCCTTACGGATCAGGCACGGGCCGCCTATGATGCTACAATCGCGAACTATCGTCAAACTGTGCTCGGTGGTTTTCAAGAAGTGGAAGACAATCTCGCAACGCTGCGGATACTGGAGCAGGAAGCCCGCGTCCAGGATGAAGCGGTGGACGCTGCGCGGAAATCCCTGGAGATCAGCATGAATCAGTACAAGGCGGGAACGATCAGTTACCTCGACGTGGTGGTTGTGCAGGCTATATGGCTTGCGAACGAAAGAAACGCCATCGATATCCTCGGCCGCCGGATGGTGGCCAGCGTCCTCCTGATCAAGGCGATCGGCGGCGGCTGGACGTCCGCGGAACTACCGACTAACAAGGATCTGAACATCAGCAACAACGACAAGTGATTGATCAGGCGAACGTCTGACAGAATGGCCAAGGCCTACTCCCCGATTATCTTCACCAGTGCCCTTTTCCTTCGCCTACCGTCGAACTCTCCGTAGAATATCTGTTCCCAAGGCCCGAAATCGAGTTTACCCTTTGTAACAGCGACAATAACTTCCCTTCCCATGATCTGCCGCTTCAAATGGGCATCGCCATTATCCTCGCCGGTACGGTTGTGACGATACTGCGACAGAGGTTCATGGGGCGCCAGTTTCTCCAGCCATTCTTCATAATCCTGATGCAGTCCCGATTCATCATCGTTGATGAAGACTGAAGCGGTGATGTGCATGGCCTTTATGAGCACAAAGCCTTCGGCGATTCCGCTTTCCTTGAGGCACTGTTCCACTTGCGGCGTGATATTTACAAAACCTCTCCGCATTGGAATATTGAACCAGAGTTCTTTCCGATAGGATTTCATTGCGAGGTAACCAGCAGCATCTAGTCCTCTTTCTTAATTCTTCACTCCCTGCTTTAGGATCTCCCAACTCCTTAGAAGCTCAGTAGCGACCGTCAACTGATTATCTCTCGCGATATCCAGATCGTCATTGGTCTTGTTAACTCCATGCCTTGCTTTGGGCTCTTCTTCACCTCTCGTGTGCTCCTCTATGTCTTTTTCTCGTAAGGTAGGCTGTTGCTCTTCCTTCTCAGCTTGCTCAGCTGACTCGACTTGAACATCCGGGACAATTCCCTCGGCCTGAATGGACCTGCCTTTCGGGGTGTAATACAATGCGATGGTAAGCGTAATTGCCGACCCGTCCTCGAAAGGAATCACCCCCTGTACGGACCCTTTCCCAAACGTCCTCATCCCTACAATTACGGCCCTGCCATTGTCCTGCAGGGCGCCAGTTACAATTTCTGCCGCACTCGCAGTTCCTTCATTAACTAAGACTATGACGGGACAGGTCGGTTTTCCTATATAATCTTCTGCGGTGTACACAGCTTCATTATTCGACTCCCGTCCCTTGATCGACACGATGATCTGCCCCTCTTTGAGGAAGAATTCCGACAGAAGAAGGGCCTCTTCCAGAAGGCCTCCAGGGTCATTCCTGAAATCCAGGATCAAACCGGTCGGTTTTGATTGATCATTCATGCTGCCGTAAGCTTGTTTGACTTCGTCAGTTGTTTTTTCCTGGAAGTGTGAAATTCTAATGTAACCGATGTTATAATCCAGATATCGATACTTAACGCTAGGTATCTTGATGTTTGTTCGCGTGAGCGTGATGCTTCTGGGATTCTTGAATGTCTTCCGCATAATGGTGAGTCTTACCTTACTGCCTTCAGGGCCCTTCAATTTGCCTACGATGTCTGTAATGGCTAGGTCTTTAATCGGCTTACCGTCGATAGCGAGGATCTGATCACCCGTCCTTATACCGGATTTATAAGCGGGACCGCCTTCAATTGGTGATACAACGGTTAGGATCGAATTTATAATTGTGACCTCGAGACCAATACCCCCGAAACTGCCCGTTGTCTGCGCCTCCAGTTGTTTGTACATATCTGGCGTCAAAAACGCACTGTGCGGATCAAGCGATTGCAGCATGCCATTAAGAGCCGCCTGAACCAGCTTTTCCTGGTCGATGGGTTCTACGTAATTGTCTTCGATTATATCAAGTGCCTCTTTAAATATATCTAGGCTTTTAGAGGGGTGCTGACCAGAGGCGGTTGCTGCACAGCCACACATAATCAATACCACAATAGCAGCGGGTAGTGATATCATAACATTCTCGAGAAATCGTCTGAAAGGAGTCATAGCCTCACTCACAAATATATTAATTTCTTACGGGCACTCATCGGCAATAAAGGACGCCACCAGTTCAAGGGTACAGCGCGAGAAACATGACTTTTTTTGATTATCCTCTATGTAACCTTAAATGACAAGGCCTTCGGCACCGTCCACCTGCTGTGCATATCTGCTCAAAAAAAGGCGGCTTTTGGATCCGCCCTTAAGCGATCAAATAATATGTCTCCATTTCTAACTTATTTTTTGGCCCTCTTGCAGTACTCGCTGTTTCAGAGCTTCTTTAAGCTGCACGGCAGCTTTCACACATTCGGCAATGGCTGCTACCCCGTGCCAATCAAAGATAATGAAGTACGGTGACGCTATGGCTCTCTCTGTATTTGAAAAGGCAAAAGGGACCATCATACTGTGATTGTGGAACATAGTACCTTAAGTCACGATATTAGCTTGTGTGGGAAAGGAGTGAAAGTGCTAATCGTCTCTGCGTCTTGACTCTCCAGGAGTAATGTCATGGCATAACTTTTCAGTGCCCCGTACGAGGGTTATCATAGCCAGTTTCCCAACCTTATCCTCCGTCAAGAGCCGATGTAAATCATCAATCCCGGCTACAGGCTGTTCATCAAATCCAATGATGACATCCCCTTTTAAAATACCGGCCTTTTGAGCCGGGCTGTTTGCTTCCACTGAAACCACTGCAACGCCAGTATCGTTGGGAAGACGATAGAACCTCACCAGGCGGCGATGAAGTTCAATATTTTGGCCCCCTACTCCGATAAAACTTCTCCTGATCTTACCTTCTTTGATAAGATGTGAGGCAACAAATTTGGCAGTATTAATAGCAATTGAGAAACATATACCTTGGGCAGGGAGAATTATGGCAGTATTTACGCCAATGACTTCGCCACGTGATGTCACAAGCGGCCCTCCAGAGTTACCGGGGTTGAGTGCTGCATCGGTTTGCATGACGTTATCGATCAGCCTGCCTGACGTTGACCTAAGTGAGCGTCCGAGAGCGCTGATCACTCCTGAAGTTACTGTGCACTGGAATCCATAAGGATTACCGATGGCGATGACGAGTTGACCTACCTTGAGCTTCTCCGAATCGCCGAGTTCTGCAGAAATAAAGTTTGATCCATTAATTCTTACAACCGCCAGGTCTGTATCCGGATCGTCCCCAACAAGATTGGCCTGAAAATGCCGACCATCCGAAAGGGCAACGTCAATTCTCTCTGCTTCGTGAATCACATGGCTGTTTGTAAGTGTAAATCCATCCGGCGTGAAAATAAAACCCGATCCGGCATGGCGCGTTTTCTCTGAAAAACGCGGAGGACTGCCCGTCCGCCTTCCTTGCCATTTCTGCTGAACTTCGATATTTACCACTGATGAACTGACTCTCTCGGCCGCGAAAATAACGGCCTGTGAATATGCGTCGAGAAGTTCATCATCAGAAACATTAGGTCTGATGTAAGACATCGGTTCTCTATCCGCAGAACTCTTAGTTGACAAAAAGCCAAGTATTTTCTTCATTTTTCTTCCTGTAAATTAATCGTTTTTCAATAATTTAGTCATTGGTAGCTCCTATTTCAAGTGCAGGTGAAAAGAGGCGGCCGCTCGTGCATCGGTTCGAGGCTCAGGGCCTGCCTTTCTCTTTTACACTTTTTCGGTATTACCACGTCAAAGATAGAATAGGAGAGAATTCGCAGGAGTGAGGATAACAGGAGGTATGCTGATATTCATCCCTGGACGAATTAGCAAAAGTGAAATTCGGCCGCTTGTGTTTCCTGGAGGAAGAAAATACTTTCTAAATTAACCGACCTTTATCAGCTCATAATCACTCATGCCGAGGCCCAGGTGTTCCGCTTCCCTTATCTGAAGTTTCGCATCTTTCTTGTGGAGAAGGCTGAAGACATCCCATCCTTCCTTCATGTTAATCTCCGCCGCCCTTGAATCAGGCAAAGGTTTTACTTTACTCAATATATCCAAAGTAGCGGAGTCGATGGCGACGGGATCGTCTGAGATAAGGATCCCTTGGTCCTGGGCCACCGGCGGGTCTGCCATGGGCATGCAATCACATTCGGGCTGCATTTCTAGCATGAAACTTACATATACGATGCGGCGCTTATCAAAGGTATCCAGCACGGCCTTTGCCCCTTCTACGAGAGCCTTCATAAAGATTTCGTGGGTTATGGGAACTTCAAGGGCCTCCACCGGGCAAACTCTGGCGCAGCGTCCGCACCTCCAGCATTTCTCTTTGTCCACCGTGTATTTTTCATCTGGGAAGGTGATACTATCCATAGGGCATATGTCCATGCAATCATGACAAAGGGTGCATTTCTCCTCATCCCATTCCATGATATCGCCCATCAGAAAGTGCATCTTGCCCCTACCGTGCTGCCAAGTATCGTTCCGTGGTGCAAAAGACACCCCGCCCATCGACAGGTTCTTTATCGCTCCGCCAAGAACAGCCTGGATGTGCCCCTTCACGTGGGTGAGGACTACCATGGATTTCGCATCGTGAATTGCCGATGCAATCGATATCTCGCTCAGCAATTTTCCCGCCTTAACCTTCATTGAATCATTGCCGTAGATCCCGTCAGCAAGCACCACAGGTGCACCGAGAGTGAGGTGCGTATAGCCCCCGTTCTTGGCGACTTCAAGGTACTCATATCCAGGCACCCTTACAGAGTCTGTGACAAAAGGCTGGGCAGGGATATTTTTGATAGCATCGACGACCAGCTTCACAAACTGCGGTCGGACAGTTCTGAAAGCCCCCCTATTGCCTAAGTGCATCTTAATGGGAATCACCTCGTCCTTAGTAATATATGCGGAAAAATCGAAACCCTTGAGAAAGTTTTCGAACTTGCCTTCAAGTCCCGATTCATACGCGAATGCCTTCGAATGCGCGTCGATGTAATATACTTTAGATTTCATGGCTACTCCTTTCAAGATTTGATAAAATAATCAGCTTGCTGTTCCAATAAGAAGGACGATAAAGTCTTCCAGTTCAAATATTGTATCAAACATGAATGTTTAAAATCAACGCTTCCCTAAAAGAGGAAGTAACTAATAAACCATATTCCCCCCGCTGAGTATCGTACGAAAAAAATTAAATTTCGCTATTTATATTGTTTTCTCGTCATTTCCAGCAATTTGTGCCGATAGAAGCAAACCAATAAATAAAAGATAGCTAGAAGTCCCAAGATTACGAGAAGCACGACGATCCTCATGGCCCTCACACTATCTCCCGTCAGGGAAAGCACAATGGTACCAAATAACCTGCCAATGGTCGAACAACTATAAATTTCCGGATATTCATCTGGCTTAAACCTATTATGTAACAAAGCGCGGCCTTAGGGAATCCGGGAATCAAAAAAAGAATAGAGCAAACTAAGCTACCACGTGCCTCTACGAAGTGATCGTACTTGTCCAAAGTCATGGGGTTAACAAGCCTTTTTACGAGCGGCATTCCAAATACCCGCGGGAGAAGAAAAGCCAGCCATGAACCAATACTAAGACCAATGGTGGAATATATTGTCCCCACTACGGAGCCATAGAGATAGCCATCAATGACTCCAGAAGCTTCGGCAGATAATGCTCCTGCGACTAATACCTGGAAAATTTGGATAACGATGAAAACAAGATCATCATATGGATGAAAAGATTCAATGAAGGCGATTAACTTTTGATTCTTATATGTAAGGTAAGCATAATAATGATAACTAAGGATAATTTAGTGCCGACGATTAAAAGCAAAATTAGAGAAAAATCTTGTGA
>DATJBN010000169.1:0-3494 GCA_035515335.1 Syntrophales bacterium
CGTGATCGTTCCGCCGGGTGAATTGACCTCGAGGAGGACGGCTTTCACATGATCGTCCTTTTCCGCCTTATTGAGCTGTGACACGACCTTCTCGACTATACTCTGCGACTCCGTGAGAAACTTCTCCTTAGGTGTGTCCGAGATCAGGCCGTACAAGGGAACGAGAAGGACCCTGTCCCCGCCTCTCCCTTCCAATGTGTACTCATTGAGAGGCTCTGTAGATTCCCCAAAGAGTTTTATCCTCGGACCCCCGCAAGCGGTCGTCATAATTAAAACTATCAATGCAGCCAGGAAATAATGTCTACGCATATTGTTCCCCCTTAAACCTTTATGAAAGAAAAGATCAGGTACTATTTCTGCTGTCATCCGCCGTGCCGGAATCGCCGCCGTATTCCTTGAGTTTTGCCGCCATCTGTCGTAGCGTTACGTCTACCTTCGAGCTGATGGTCTGTTCTGGAAACCGCCCATCCACGATCTCTCCCATGGGTACACCAGTCAGTATCTCAATCCCCTCGTCGATTGTATTAACGGCCCAGATGCGGAATTGTCCGTCCTTCACGGCATCGAGTATCTCCTGACGCAGCATCAGATTCTCGACATTAAGTGCCGGTATCATCACGCCCTGGCTGCCTGTAAGGCCCTTCGCCTTGCAGATTCCGTAGAAACCTTCAATCTTCTGGTTGACACCGCCGATCGGTTGGACCTCACCTTTTTGGTTAACAGACCCAGTAACAGCGATGTTCTGCCTTATTGGGACGCCTGACAGGCTCGAGAGAAGGGCATAAAGCTCCGTGGATGAGGCGCTGTCACCCTCGACGCCTTCATAGGATTGTTCAAAGCAGAGGCTCGCCGACAAGGACAGAGGAAAATCCTGCGCGAAGCGGGAACCGACATAGCCGTTCAGGATGAGCACTCCTTTGTTGTGAATCGGTCCGCTGAGTTTTGATTCGCGTTCAATATTTATTATGCCCTGCCTTCCGAGAAAGGTTCGGCAGGTGATACGGGACGGTTTTCCGAACGTGACATCGCCGAGGCTGTAGACGCTCAGTCCGTTGACCTGGCCCACCGCTGCGCCGTTGGTATCGATCATTATCGTGCCGCGCTCCATCATCTCTTTGATTCGTTCATCCGGAAGATTGTGGCGGAACCTGCGCTCCTCGAGTGCCTGCTCTACATGCTTGGCCCCGACTAGCTCCGCGCCGTCCTTTTCCGCCCAGTGCTCTGCTTCAAGTACGATCTCGCGTATCTGAGAGAAGCGTGAAGACAGCTTCTGCTGATCGCTCACCATGCGGGATGTGAATTCCAAGACCTTGGCCACGCCCGTACGGTCGAAGTGACGAACCTGACACTCTTCGCAGCAACCGCCGATGAAGGCTGCGAAGTCCCGGATGTTGTCGGGTGTACGCTGCACCTCATAGTCGAATTCTGCTTTCACGCGGAAGAGCTCCCAGAACTCTTCATCGTACATCGCCAGAAGCTGGTAGGTCAAAGGGTCGCCGATCAGGAATATCTTGGTCTCGATGGGTATGGGCTCCGGCCTCATTCCCTGAGGCGCGATGAGACCGAACTGCTCAAAGGGATCCTCAACCCGCGCCTCCTTGTTGCGAATGGCGCGTTTTAGGGCTGGCCACACACCCATATCCGTGAGCACTTCCACGGCGCTCAAGAGCAGGAACCCGCCGTTCGCTAAATGGAGCGCTCCCGGCTTGAGCATCGTGTGGTCACTGAGATACCCTCCAAGAAGGAACCTTCTTTCAATCTTCCCGAAGAGATTCGGGTAAATGGGATTGGATTCAGTGATTACGGGAGGCCCTTCTGTGTCACTATTGTCTATGAATACATTGATCTGAAAGGGCAGGTATGGATCGCGGCCCTGCATCATTTGATTGCCGGCGAGGCCGAAGATATTCGCTGGCTTTCCCTCTTCACCCTTGAAGATATCGAGATTGTCGAGGGTATATTTTTTGAGATCGCCCAAGTATTGGATGATCTTCGGTTGGTTGCTGTAACTGGCAAGATGCCCGGAGAAGAGCCGTGAGACGGTAACATCGGCAAGGGCCTTATCGGTACCGGCGAGCTTCTGCATGGTCTGATGCTGCAGCTCATGGAGCCTCTCAAAGGTCCTCTGGACCTTTTTCAGAAGATCGGCGTGCCTCTTGTCGAGTTCCTTCCGTGTAGATTCGTCGAGCGCTAGATATTCGGACTGGTCCATCGGGCGCCCGTCTTTCAGAGGGAACAGTACGGGCCCCATCTGTGTCATTTCCAGGACGAACCCCTGCTTGCGCGTTTCCTCCCCTATTTCCTGGAGTATCTGCTGCTGCTCCGCTTGGCTCTCCTCAACAACCTTTTTATGTGTGTTCTTGTACTCCTCGCTCGCAAAGGCACGGGCGAGATCCTCCTTCAGACGATTAAGGAGATCGGAAATCCTGTTGCGAAAATCCTTGCACGAACCCTGCGGCATGCCTATTGCCTGTGGACGGTCGGGGTCTGCAAAGTTGTAAACGTATGCCCAGTCCTGGGGCCGAGAACCGTCTCCTATCTGGCCGCTTGCAATCAGCCGGTCTATATATGTCTTGACGACTGAAGTCTTGCCGGTGCCCGTCAGTCCCGCAACAAATATGTTGTACCCTTCATGATGCATTGTGAGGCCGAATTCTATGGCGCGGATGGCGCGATCCTGGCCGATAAACTCGCGGAGGGGGGCCATGTCGCTCGTGCATTCGAAATCAAAGATTGCAGGATCACATTGCCACCGCAACTTTTCTATGGGGACTTCAAATTGTTTTAGGTCCATAGCCTTGTCCTTGGTTGAAATGGTCGAGTGTCTAATGAAAATAATAAAAAAAATATGGAGTGTCTGTCAACACCAAATGGCTGACAATGTTACCCGGTGAAAATTGATTTTAAAGTGGCGAGACCTCGGGGGCCGGAACAAAGAACGGTTAGAAAACAAAAGGGACAAGTCTTTTGGTTTCTTTCATATAGTCTTCGTACGCGGCAAAATGTTTCTTAAGAAGATTTTCCTCGAACAGGAGTTTTACAATCAGATCGATGGCGAGGATAATCCCTACAGTAAAGCGAAGCGGCGTGAAGTCGTCGATTATAAGAGACCAGATGAAGAGCAGGACAGCCAGATACATCGGATGTCTTACGAATCTGTAAGGACCGGTCGTAACGAGGAAGGCACCCTGTTTGACGAGGGGCGAGATATTCAAATTATTCGGGCGCATGGCAATCAGTGCCCAAATGCCAATTGCTATTCCCGCGAACTGAAGAGCAACAAGAAATGGATAGCGTGCCACAGGACTCGCGGAGAACATGACATAGACAATGCAGAAGAGCTGTATAGAGACAAAAATCCATGCCTTGATCCTGTCCTTATTCATTTGCAGATCAAGAGTCATTCCGTTTCCTGATTAGGTCTTAACTGTTCAGATATTAGAATGCTGGATTTCAGCGAGGAACGAACTTGCTTACGGAATGGATTCTAAATT
>DATJBN010000170.1:0-11766 GCA_035515335.1 Syntrophales bacterium
GCATCACAAAGGCCCTGGTCGCCATCGGCCACAGAATTTCCTTTGTCGTCCCGAGGTGGCCGGGCGACACTACATCGTCGCATGTGGAATTGATTCGTACGCAAGCGTTACCAGCCGACGAAGGCCCGCTTGCCCTGGGTATCTTTGGAGGACTCGACGTAAGATTGATCAAGTCCACATTAAGGCCCTATTTCGGAAAGGGGGAATATGATCAATTGCGCGAGGGTGAACATTCCGGCATTCCCTTCGAGACGTTTACCGCTGAATCGGGAATATCCCATATCCTGGGTACACCCGGGCATTATGGCGGGGACTTGATCGCTGAGGTCATGAGGTATGCGAGGGCTGCCGGAAGAGTAGCCCGGGGCCACTCCTTCGATATCATCCACGCCCATGACTGGATGACCGTGTTTGCCGGACTTTACGCCAGGAGGGTAAGCGGAAAGCCGCTCGTCCTTCACATCCATTCCCTGGAATTTGACAGGAGCGGCGAACACATGAACAGGGACATCTACTATCTGGAGCGCTACGGAATGGTGTTATGCGATCATATCATCGCGGTCAGCAACTATACGAAGAATATGATAGTAAAGCATTACGGGATTGACGCCGATAAGATATCTGTTGTCCATAACGCAGTCTCACGGGCGGAGGCGCCCGGGTTGTATCACTGGGAAAGAATGCCGGAGAGGAAGATAGTTCTCTTTCTCGGAAGAATCACATTTCAGAAGGGTCCTGACTACTTCGTTGAGGCCGCGGCCAAGGTACTTGCGGATTTTCCGGACGTGACTTTCGTCATGGCGGGCTCCGGGGACATGATGCCCCGTATGATCGAGCGCGTGGCGGAGCTTCAGATGGGGAAAAATTTCCATTTTACCGGGTTCCTTAAGGGAGAAGAGGTCGACCGTATTTTTTCCATGAGCGATATCTACGTCATGCCCAGCGTATCGGAGCCTTTCGGCATATCTTCGCTGGAGGCGATGGTCTACGACGTGCCTGTGATAATTTCCAGGCAGTCCGGCGCTTCCGAGATCCTTGACCATGTGCTCACGGTGGATTTCTGGGACGTGGATGAAATCGCAAATAAGATAATTGCGATCCTTAGGCACCCCAGCCTGGCGGCGGAGATAGTCGCGCGCTCGCGCGAGCAACTGAAAAATATTCACTGGGGGAAGGCCGCAGAAAAGATCGCCGAGGTCTACAGGCGCGTATTGCACTGAGAGGTATAGAATAATATGCCAAGTATATGTCTCCTCTTCCATGTGAACAAGCCCCGCTGGCTCAAGCACTATACCTTCTTCGACATCAATCATGACCATGTCTACGAGGACAGGGAGAGGAATCTCGAAAACCTGGTGAGGTCCGCGGAACAATGCTATCTTCCCGCCAACCGCATCGTACTTGACCTCGTCAAGCGCTATAAAGGAGCATTCCGTGTCGCGTTCTCGATAACGGGCGTTCTCCTCGATCAGCTGGAAAAACATCGCAAAGACGTCCTCGACAGCTTCAAGCGGCTTGCCGATACGGGGTGCGTCGAATTTGTGGGCGAAACTTACTACCATTCACTTGCCTCCCTCTATTCCGAGAGAGAATTCAAGGAGCAGGTGGCGCTCCATAAGAAGAGGATAAAGACCCTGTTCGGCAGAACACCGAAGACGCTCCGCAATACCGAACTCGTCTACAGCAGCGCCCTTGCGATGCAAGCAGAGAAGATGGGATTCAGTGTCATCGTTGCCGAGGGAGCGGACAAGATTCTGGGATGGCGTTCTCCCAACTACGCCTATCGGCCTCCGGGCTGCAAGAATCTGAAAGTGCTCCTCCGAAATCACCGCCTCTCGGACGACATTGCCTTTCATTTTTCCGACCCCACGTGGTCCGATCAACCGCTTTCGGCGGACAAATATGCCGACTGGATCCACAGCATGAACGGCACAGGCGATGTGATAAACCTCTTCATGAATTATGAGACATTCGGCGAACACCAATCGAACGAAACGGGGATACTGGATTTCCTCCGCCTCCTGCCTCCCGAGATCCTGAAGCACGGCGAATTCAGGTTTCATACTCCGCTCGAGATCGCGGGTAAGTACGTGGCAAGCGATGAACTCGATGTGAAAGAGAATATCTCATGGGCTGATGCTGAAAGGGATCTCGACTCTCGGCTGGGCAATGCCCTGCAGAAAGATGCGATAGGAGCTCTTTTCGGAATGGAGGCGGACGTGCGACGGCGAAAGGATCCACGCTTTCTCCATGCATGGCGCATGCTCCAGGCATCAGAACATTTCTTCTACATGCGCACCAGGGAGGCCGGCCCCGGGGCCCATAAATATTCCAATCCCTATGGATCGCCGTACGATGCATACATCAACTATATGAATATCATCGACGACTTTTCCGGATACCTGTCAAGAAAGAGGAGCTAGGCATGAAGCGGCAGACAAGAGGTTATCTGTTCGAGGTCAGCTGGGAGGTATGCAACAAGGTCGGCGGAATATATACCGTTGTTACGAGCAAGATGAGGGAAGCAATAAGGACCTATGGTGAGCGATATTTCCTCTTCGGACCTGACCTCAAAACCAACCCTGATTTCGAAGAGACCGATGAAGATTGCTGGGTGAAGCTGAGAGAGAGTACGGCGATAAAAGAGATCCCCTGCCGTTTCGGCAGATGGAAGATCCCCGGAGAGCCGAAGGTCATCCTCGTCAACTTCGGCAAAAAATATGACAAAGACCAGCTGCTCTACAGGCTCTGGGAGGATTACGGCATCGATTCCATAGCGGGCGGATGGGACTACGTGGAACCCGTGATGTTCAGCTATGCATGCGGTGAAGTAATCGAGACGATCTACAACCTGATGGTGAGACCCCACGGCATGTCTGCCGTGGCCCAATTCCATGAGTGGATGTGCGGTGCAGGTCTTCTCTGCGTCAAGAAGAGGGTCCCCGAGATGGGAACGGTTTTCACGACGCACGCCACGATACTGGGGAGAACCCTTGCCGGCTCGGGTCTTGACATTTATTCCGCCATGGACGGCATTTCACCGCTTGCGGAAGCCAGCGCCCACAACATCAAGGCTAAGTACTCGATGGAGGCGGCCTCCGCGCGCGAGGCGGACTGTTTTACGACGGTGAGCGAGATAACGGCATCGGAGGCGAAGAATTTTCTCGGCAGGTACCCGGATGTAATAACGCCCAACGGCCTTGACGTCGAACACATCCACGATCTCACGGTAAACAGATCACCCGCGCTGAAGGCGAGGGAAAAGCTTCTGGCTTCCGCCTCCCGCTTCTTGAGAAAGGATTTCTCTCCTGATACGAAGATCCTCTTGATATCAGGGCGCTACGAATTCCACAACAAGGGCATTGATATATTTCTAGATGCCCTGGGCCG
The DNA here is from genome assembly GCA_035515335.1 of Syntrophales bacterium. GTDB lineage: Bacteria > Desulfobacterota > Syntrophia > Syntrophales > UBA2185 > Fen-1135. The sequence continues at coordinate 3,391 of DATJBN010000170.1, forward strand.
TCTGGAGAAGGACATGACAAAAGACGAAGAGGTTCTGGCCTGTCTCTTCGTACTGGGTGGGCACATGGATCTTATCCCCGCCCTCCAATATGAGGCGGGAAGGCCGGAGCCCGGCAGCCCTCCCATTGCCACACACAGACTCCACTACGAGGCTTCCGATCCGATCCTCCAGACTTGCAACAAACTGGGTCTCATGAACGGGCCGCAAAACAAGGTCTACGTCATCTTTGATCCTGCGTACCTAAACGGCCATGACGGGTTCATCAACATGACCTATTACGATGCGTTGTCCGGATGTGATCTGGGTGTCTTTCCGTCATACTATGAACCGTGGGGATATACGCCCTTGGAGAGCGCCGCCCACTCCGTACCCACCGTGACGACGGACCAGGCGGGCTTCGGCCTCTGGGTCCAGGACAGGGGTGAGCACAGCGGGGTGATCCTTCTCAAACGGAAGGGACAGAAGATAGAATCAATAGAGGATAACCTGCATGGTGTCTTCAAAGAGTTTCTGTCATGGACTGATCATGAAACGGACGAGAGGAGAAGGAGCGCGAGGCATGTAGCCCTTCAGGCGAACTGGAAAGACTTCTACAAGTATTACCTCGATGCCTACGGCACGGCCATATCCGCAGCCGGTGAGCGCGCGGAGAAGCTTGCCTTGATCGACTACCGGGCGGAGAGAAGGCATGTCTTTGCCGGCAGTGTATCCACGCAGCCTCATTTCCGCTCGTTTACAGCAGTCGTGAATCTGCCGTCCAAGATCGAGCGTCTCCGGGAACTCGCTTACAATCTCTGGTGGACATGGCATCCCAAGGCGCGCAGCCTCTATATAGCGCTTGACCCCAAGGTCTGGCAGCAGATGGCGAATAACCCTGTGCGAATGCTGGAAAGCGTATCTCCGGAAAATCTTCTTGAGGCCTCGGAGAACCCGACCTACATGTCCATGTATACGCAGATCATGCAGCAGTTCGATGAGTACATGAATGATAGGACGCCCGACGCAAGGGTACAGGTCTCGCAAGCAATCAAATGGTCTTCCCCTATCGCGTACTTCTCCGCAGAATACGGTCTCCACGAATGCATTCCTGTCTATTCCGGCGGATTGGGCACGCTCTCCGGAGACCATCTGAAGACGGCAAGCGACCTCAACATTCCGCTTGTGGGTATCGGTCTCCTTTACAAGAACGGCTATTTCAGGCAGGTCATCGACAGGAACGGTCTTCAGATAGAGGAATATCCCGAGAATGAATTTTCCATGATGCCTGTCGAGATCGTCAGGGACGACATGGGAAATGAAGTTCAGGTATCCATCGAGCTGCCCGGAAGAACGCTCTATGCCAACATCTGGGAGGTCAAGGTAGGGAGGGTGTCGCTCTACCTGCTTAACTCCGACGTGCCGGGGAATACTGTTCAGGACCGCAAGATAACCGAGCGTCTTTATCCTGCGGACCAGCGGATAAGGATCGAACAGGAAATCCTCCTGGGAATGGGCGGTGTAAGGCTGATAAAGAAACTCGGAATCCGCCCGCGTGTCTACCACCTCAATGAGGGGCACTCGGCGTTCCTGATCTTTGAAAGGATCACGGACCTCATGACCGGAGAGGGGCTGTCACTCGACGAGGCGATTGAGGTCGTGTGCGGTAGCACCGCATTTACCACGCACACCCCGGTCGAGGCGGGCATAGAGAGATTCCCGCGGGATTTGATGGAGCACTACTTCGCAAGTTTCATCAAGAAGACAGGCATGTCCTGGACGCAGTTCTGGGAACTGGGCCGGAAGGAAGGCGGGGAAGAGCGCACGTTCTTCATGGCGATCTTCGCGCTCAAGATGGCCCATATGAGCAACGCCGTGAGTCACGTTCATGAGGAGGTGTCAAAGCGGATGTGGCGCGACGTATGGAAGGGCTTCAACACATCCGACATCCCGATCCGCCATATCACAAACGGCATCCATGTGAAGTCCTACATCGCCCAGAGGATGCAATCGCTCTTCGATGCATATCTCGGAGACTGGGAAAAGAACATGGACAGTCCGGAGACCTGGGAAAAGGTCAAGAACATTCCGGACTCGCTGCTCTGGGACACGAGATACGAACTGAAGCAGAAGACGATCAATTTCCTCCGCGAATACCTTTCCAAGCATTGGGTGAAGTACGGATATTCTAAGACGTGGCGGGAAGAGTTCTTCTCCAAGATCAACCCTGCGGCGCTGATTATCGGCTTCGCAAGACGCTTCGCCCCGTATAAGCGGGCGGAAATGCTTCTTTCCGACCTCGACCGTCTGGACAGGATGCTGAACCATCCGACGCGTCCGGTTCACGTGATCATGGCGGGAAAGGCGCATCCCAACGATGGAATGGGTAAGAGCCTCATCAAAAGGGTCATCGATGTCTGCCGAGATGAGAGGTTCAGGGGTAAGATATTCTTCATCGAGGACTATGACATTAGTGTAGCGCGGCGCCTCGTTCAGGGCGTGGACGTTTGGCTGAATACGCCGCGGAGGCCTTACGAGGCCTCTGGAACGAGCGGACAGAAGGTCGTCGCCAACGGGGTGCTCAACCTCAGCGTCTCCGACGGGTGGTGGTGCGAAGGCTATGACGGGACAAACGGCTGGACGATAGGGCCACTCTGCACGGGATATGCTGACGAGAGGCCGAATGCCGATGAGGAGGACAGCCAGTCCCTCTATTCAATACTCGAGAGCTCCGTGATACCCGCCTTCTACAGCAGAGAGATATCGGGGCTGCCGGAAAGATGGATCGGCATGATCAAGAGGTCTCTACAGACGCTCATGCCGGTATTCAACACGGAGAGGATGCTCCTCGATTACTACAACGACATGTATCTGCCCACGGCGGAGAGGGAGCACGAGCTCTATATGAACGCGCATAAACTGACGCGCGAGCTTGCGGACTGGAGACGGAAGATACCGATGCGTTTCTCCTCACTGAGACTCCTTGATGCAAGTATCGAAGGCATCCACGGCGATACGGTTCCGGTTGATCAGCCGCTGGTGATAAGCGCCCGCGTGGACCCGGGGAAGGTGGAGCCGGAGGAAATCCTGGTGGAGCTGATAATAGGAAGAAGGGACGGCAACGAGTTTGCCGAGTCGCCTGACTGCGTTCCTCTTGAGATGGCGAAGAGGGGAGCGGACGGGGTGCTCACTTACTCTGCAGAGTACATCGTCAAGCACAACGGGCCCTATCTGTACGGCATCCGTGTACTCCCATACCATAGGAACCTCGCCGCAAAACATGCAACAGGTCTCATCCTCTGGGCGTAATGGTTTTGCGGAAAGACGGTGAAGCTCACTTGCGGCTGATGAACATCATGATGACCGTAAGAATAATGCTGATGATTATGCTTGTGGCAAGGGGAAAGTAGAAGGTAAAATTCTTGCCTTTGTAGTAGAAGTCACCGGGAAGTCTTCCCAGCCACGGTATCTTCCCTCCCAGCAGGACAAGTCCGCCGATGCCGGCGATGACGAGGCCGATTACAATCAGAATCTTGCCGAACCCGGAAAATTCCGCCATGCGTTCCCCCACTCAATAGAACAATCCTTAAAACTCTTTTCTTCTATATCTCACTTAATATTGATACCATGAAATGCCAGATATGGAAAATCCATTTACGTTTAATCTTATGGCATAATTTTGCCTTTCCATTTTTTTATTAAATAAAGTGGGATTCAGCATCGTGTAAAATTGGGGTGGTTCTATTTAGTGGATATGTTTGCCGACAACAGTAATAATTAAAACCGTCCCGTTAAACTTATTGGCATATTAGATGAGATATAAATGTGGAACAGATATCATGCTGGGTGATGAAGTCATAGTGCAATATGGCCCGAATAGGGAATCATTGGCACATGTGGTTGCGATTGGGCTGGATTTGGTAATTGATGAAATTGACCCAGCTTTCTATTCTTGGGCTAAGAGCAAAGCAATTATTGTTGAAGATACGGTTGTAGTTGAGTGGGTTGGTGCAAATCCCCTATCACATAATGATCCAAACTATGCCCCTGTCGGTAATTATATGATACTTCAGTCGGTATGTTGCGAGACATTTATTAGAAGGGGTGGCAAGATTATCGATACTTAAGATCCCAACCAGGCAATCCAACCGATCGCTATGCTCCGACTGATTTCTGCGTTAGTGGTGCTACCACTCGAAAGGATCGTCCTTGCTGAAGTCCGGTGCAAGGCTTCTTTCGTCAACATCCTGTGTGAAGATCGTCTCGAAGCCCATGTCGAGGGCGTAATTGACGACAAGTTCGTACTCGCTTTTGGTGATCCTCCTTCCCAGTTGAGGATGTTCTCTAACAGCGGGCATGGGCGTATACTGGGACATGATGCTGAGCGGCACGGAAAGAGATATGTGCCTTTTAATGAGTTTCAGTACATCAATGCTGTTTGACGTGAATCCCGGCAAGACGAGATGCCTGATGATGGCTCCCTTTTTTGCGACGCCGCCTTCCAGGATAATTTCCTCACCTACCTGGCGCACCATCTCCTTTATTGAGGAAACGGCGTGGGCGGCATAGTCCTTGACCCCGGAAAGGACCACGGCACCCGCTTCTCTCCCGTATTTGAAGTCCGGCAGATAGATGTCTACCATTCCTTGCACAAGTTTTAGGATATCGGCGTCTTCATAGCCGCCGCAATTGTAGACGAGGGGAAGAGAGAGGCCTCTCCGGCGGGCGAAGGCCAGCGCCTCCATGACCTGCGGCAGCTGAGGTGTGGGAGTAACCGGCTCGATGTTGTGGCAGTTCTTTTTCTCGAGTTCGACCATTATGTCTGCGAGTCCTTCAACGTCCATCCTGTTGCCGAGGCCCTCGCGACTCAGCTGGTAGTTCTGGCAGTAAATGCATTTCAGATTGCAGGAGGAAAGGAAGATCGTGCCCGCTCCGCGGGTGCCCGAGATGGGAGGCTCCTCGCCGTGATGCGGCAGGGCGCGGCTCACTCTCACGTCATCTGCGAGGCCGCAGAACCCCCGCTCGCCTTTTGTCCTGTCGACAAGGCATCTTCTGGGACAGAGCGTGCAGCTTTTTAGGATTTTTTTAAGTTGATCGATTTTTCGTCGTGAGATGGCAGGAGCGCTCACTTCCTATATGCCTCGCTGAATTTCCACCATTTCCACAACGCTCTTGATCTTTTTGCTTTCGACGAGCTCCATGAATTCCTCTCCCAGAGGACGCGCGTATTCCACCGCATTCCACCAGTTTTTGATCCTGGTCGCCGGGTCGTCCACGAAGGTTGCAAAATCGTCCCTGTCCGGCACCTTGCCCCCGGGGAGCTGGGCTACGAAGCCGGGGGAAGGATGAATCATGAGCACATTGTCAAGATCGTCTTTGCAGGGAAGGCGATAGGGGAGTTTCTTATCGAGCCATCCGGGGATGATCCTTTCTTGATGATTGAAGAAGAGCACGATGTCGTCGTTTGAAGCGGCGTAATTGTGGGTCAGGTGATAGTCAACGAGTCCGCCGTCCCGGTACATGCCCATCGGCGCACCGTAGATATTTCTGACTCCGGCAACTACGAGGGGAATGGCGGTCGAAGCGGCGATCGCATACTTGAAATTGATCTCTGTAAGCGGAATGAACCGCCCGCGGAATCCCTGCCTGAGACAGAATGCAGGCGGTTTAGGGCCGTTATAGAACACAACCCTCTCCGCAAAATAATGGATGTATGATCTCTTTATCGCATTGAGGAGGAAGGCCATGCCGAGGCCCAATCGCTGAACCCACGGGAGTTCCGAAGCCACGAGGTTCCTCGCGCGTACCGTGATAACCGCGAGACGGTATTTCTTGCTTGCAAGTGCAAAGGGGATGGCATCGTCTTCGATGTATGAATTCACAATGCCCATGAGCGAGTCGAGCACCGTAGCAGGTGTGGCGTCTCTCATGTACGATGTGGTGATGTATGATTCCAAGAGTTGGCGGTAGCTCTTCTCGGGCTCGGGCTGAAGCCAGGCGGCGAAACGCAAGGCTCCTGCCGACGAGCCGACAAGATGAGTCGCCCTCGCACGTCCGAGGAGACCCTTCGTCAAGAGGGTGAGATCAAAGCCGCTCGCAATCAGCCACCGCGGACCAGTCGCGGGACCGAAGTAGGTTGTCACACGGTCCAGATGAAAACCTCCATCCTGGATGATTTCGTAGGCCCGTTTGCCGGCCTTGATACATATCCTGTTCATTTCTTATCAGCCGTCGACGATCATGTGGTTGGAGCAAAATGTTTCACGGATGTTGTGAGACCGAGGGCATTTGCCACAAATGGCCTTGACACTCTCCCGGCTGTTCGATAAAGTAACACATCTTGAAGGGATTTGCCCACTTCTTCATTTGCTGGCGGTTAATACATAAACAATAGCAGTCTTGTCAACGTCTATTGTTGATCGCCCGGTCGAAAAGATTTCAACAGCCGGAGATACTTCATGGTGGATGTGAAGGAAAGAGTAGAGGACATTGCAAGAAAGGCAAGAAAGGCGGCGACTGCACTCGCCCGCCTGCCCTCGGATGCAAAGGACGGTGCGCTACTTGCCATGGCCGAGGCGCTCGTGGCGGAGACCGGCTTCCTCATGAAAGAAAATGCGAAGGACGTTGAGAAGGCGAGAGAGACGGGCATTCCCGCTGCCATGATGGACAGGCTCACACTCACCGCGGGCACGATTGAGGGCATTGCAAAAGGCCTGCAGGCAGTCGCCGCTCTTCCCGACCCCGTCGGAAAGGTCACCTCCATGTGGCGGAGACCTAACGGTCTTCTTGTGGGCCGGATGAGAATCCCCCTCGGTGTGATAGCCATCATCTATGAATCGCGTCCCAATGTGACGGCGGATGCGGCGGCCCTCTGCCTTAAATCGGGTAATGCCGTGATCCTCAGGGGAGGATCGGAGGCGATAAATTCTAATATTGCACTGGCGCAGATCCTTCGGCATACACTCGCCACGAGGGGCCTTCCCCAAGACGCCATTCAGGTCATTTCCATGACCGAGAGAGAAGCGGTTCGTGAGATGCTTCAGCTTGAGGAATATATCGATCTCATCATCCCGAGGGGCGGTGAGGAGTTGATCAGGGCCGTGGTCAACGAATCGAAGATTCCCGTCATCAAGCATTACAAAGGCGTTTGCCACGTGTTTGTTGACGAAAGCGCGGATATCGCCATGGCCGCAAGCATCTGCATGAACGCGAAGACGCAGCGCCCGGGCGTCTGCAATGCCATGGAGACGCTTCTTGTGCACGAGGGTATAGCCGGTAAGTTCCTGCCTCTCGTTGAGCGTAATCTTAAAAAGGCGGGCGTGGTCCTCAGGGGCTGCGACAGGACAAGAAAGATCATCGCAGACATCGAACCGGCAACGGAGGAAGACTGGTACCGGGAGTACCTCGACTTGATTCTTTCCGTGCGCATTGTCGGGAATCTTGAAGAGGCGATTGCACACATCGAGAAATATGGTTCACTGCACACTGAATCGATTGTCACAAGCAATTATCAGAATGCGCAGAGGTTTTTAAATGAAGTCAACTCGTCAACCGTGCTCGTGAATGCGTCCACCCGCTTTAGCGACGGATTTGAGCTTGGACTCGGGGCAGAGATAGGGATCAGCACGACGAAACTCCACGCCTTCGGTCCCATGGGGCTGGAAGAGCTGACGACCACAAAGTTTATTATTTACGGGAATGGACAGGTGAGAACATGAAATGGGGATTACTGGGCGGCACATTTGATCCGATACATATCGGCCATCTCAGATGCGCTGAGGAAATACTCGAGATGTTCGATCTCAACAGGATTATCTTTATCCCGGCGGCGAAGCCCCCGCACAAGATAGACGGCGACATCACGTCGTTTTATCACCGCGAGCAGATGATCAAACTCGCCATCGAAGGGAACCCGGTATTTACATATTCCGACGTGGAGAAGCAGCGCGAGGATAAATCTTACTCCGTGGAAACCGTAGATCACATACTGAAGAAGTATATAAAGGACCTGGAGCTGTACTTCATCCTGGGGCAGGATGCCTTTCACGCCATCGGAAGCTGGAAGGACTGGCAGAGGCTTCTTCTCCTGTGCAATTTTGTCGTCATGACGAGGCCCGGTTACGATGACAAAGGCCTGGAAGGAATACTTCCCGCGGATTTTGCCGCCCGCTTCAAGTATGATGAAAGTGTGAAGGGACTCCGGGGGCCTACGGGCCATGTCATTTTTTTCAGGGGGGTCACCTTTCTCGACATTTCGTCAAGCGATATCAGGCAAAGAGCGAGAGAGGGCAGATCCATCAAATACCTTGTCCCGGAGACGATCCGTCATTACATTGCAAAGAACTCTCTGTACAGCAAAACGAAATAACAGGTACTCATGCGTCTAATCAAGCAAGCGT
>DATJBN010000171.1:0-5139 GCA_035515335.1 Syntrophales bacterium
ATGGCTGGTAACGCTTAAGAAGGTTGCGTTTCCATAAATAATTGTACAGTGAGATAGCTACATGAATATTCTATTTGTATCGGACGTTTCCATAAGCCCCGTTATCGGCGGAGCGGAGCGAGTTCTATTTGAACAAACCACCCGTTTCGCGCAAAAGGGTCACAGCGTAGATATATTGACCAGGAGGCTGTCACATCACGACTCGGACCGCGAAGTCATTCGTAATGTTCGCGAGTGGAGGTATGATGTAGATCAAAGCACGGCTCTGTCTTTCTACGGCTCTACACAGTTGAACAGCCGGCGCCTCTTCGAGTCCCTGCATGACAAATACGGCTTCGACTGCGTTAATTTTCACCAGCCCTTCTCCTCCCTGGGCGTTGTTAATTCTCCCGCCGCCTTATCGCTACCAAAGATATACACCTGTCATTCTCTTTCTTTTGAAGAATACCAATCCAGAAATCCCAAGCGTGGGAACATTATCGGAAATCTTGCACGGTGGATTAATACTCGGGGCCGAAAAGAGATTGAGAAGAAAGTCCTTGCAGCTTCAGACAGAATTATCGTCCTCAGTCACTTTACGCAGGAGAAGCTCTGGAACGCCTATAGAATACCATCTGAAAGGATCACAATCATACCGGGTGGCGTAGACCTGGAGAAATTCCGTCCCTCTGCGGATAGGATGCAGATCCGCCGACGCTTAAATATCCCCGAAGGTAAGACAATATTATTCACGGTAAGGAATCTTGTTCCCAGGATGGGTCTGGAGAATCTCATCACAGCCATGCAATATGTCACAGATGACATCCCTGAAGCCTGTCTCATAATCGGTGGCAGAGGCGCCCTTAAAGACGAACTCGTCAATCTCACCAGGAGACTGAGAGTTGAAAACCACATAACGTTTGCCGGATTCATTCCGGAGCAGGATCTTCCCGATTACTACCGTTCTGCCGATCTCTTCGTCCTGCCGACGTTGGAACTTGAGGGTTTCGGTCTTGTGACCCTCGAAGCGCTGGCCTGTGGCACCCCCGTATTGGGCACACCTATCGGGGGCACCAAAGAGATTCTCGGCCAATTCGATCCAGGTTATCTTTTCAGAGAAACCGGGCCGGATGCCATAGCCTCTCTGATTATTGAAAAATGCCGGCAATTCAGAGAAGGCCCGGATATATGGGATAGCATCTCCTCCCGGTGCCGGAGTTTTGTGGAAGGCAACTTTTCCTGGCAGAGAAACGTTGATGCCACTGAAAAAATCTTTACGGAGACGTTCCGGAAAAATAATTAGCCCATTGTGCGGAATCCGGGGTAGGCTGAGAACTGGCGAAAAGCCGCTAGACGAAGACATGCTTCTCATGATGACCTCCGCCCTTCCCCATGGCAGCCCCAGTGAACAGACGTTCTGGTACATACAGAACCCTATCGTTGTTCAAATCTGGTACAAGCAATATGGGAAGAATTAAAGTCATACATATTATCACTCGTTTCGATAAAGGCGGCTCTGCTGAAGATACTTTTCAGACCGTCCGAGGCCTCAACAAAGATCGTTACGACCTAACCATGATCAAAGGTCCTTCATTTGAATCAGATATGGGACCCGTCGAAGTTCGAGCCGTACAATGTTGCCTTGACGAGGTTGCCAAAAGCTCTGTCAGAGTAATAACCATACCAGAACTCATCAGGAGCATACATCCTGTTCGTGACATCAATGCGTTTCTGAAACTCATGAAAATATTCAAAGAAGAAAAGCCTCATATTGTCCACACCCACACCTCCAAAGCGGGCTTTCTTGGCAGATGGGCTGCCCTATTTGCGGGTGTCCCCGCCATCATGCATACGCCACACGGGCACGTGTTCTGGGGATATTTCGGCAAATGGCAGACGAGGCTATATGTCTTCCTCGAGAGACTAACTGCAACCATCACACACAGAATCATTACGGTCACGGACCAGGAAAAGAAGGACCATCTGCTATTTCAAATAGCCCGCGAGGACAAGTTCACCGTTATTCACAGCGGTGTTGAACTCGGCAGATTTTATGACCCGCAGATTGAAAGTGATGCAATGAGGGACAAGCTAGGCATAGACAAAGACGCATTTGTCATAGGAACCGTCGGGCGGCTGACTCATATAAAGGGACACAAATATCTGATCGATGCCGCACGAAAGATTGTTCTAACAAGACCGAACATAATCTTTATGTTCCTTGGTGACGGTGAGCTCCTGGACGATCTAAAGTCGCGGGCAGCGTCACTCGGCATCTATGACAGCGTCAGATTCCTGGGCTGGAGACAGGATGTTGCCGAGGTAATGTCCACGTTCGACATTTTTGCCCTGCCATCGCTAAATGAAGGCATGGGAAAGGTTCTTGTCGAGGCGATGGCCATGGGAAAACCGATAATCGCCAGCGACGTGGGAGGAATTCGCGATCTCGTCAAGCACGAAGTCAACGGACTGCTTGTACCTTCCCAGGACGCAGATGCCATTGCAAGAAGCATATTAGAGCTCCACAACCATCCTGCAAAGCTAAGAGAGATGGGTGAAAAGGGGAAGGCCATGGCTGCCGATTACAGCGTGGAATCCATGGTGGAAAAGATTGATAAGTTATATACGGAACTCGTCGGCGACTTCGTTTCTTGAACACACTGCTAAACGGTTCTCCCGGTTTGGATAGCTTGATGCAAATGCTCTTCACACGTAGGCTGTCACATCGACCCCTTCACTCTGTGTCATTCCGAGTGCAGCGAGGAATCTTCTCCCTGCGTTCAGGGCAGACTCCGGGAGATATCTAATGCCCCTCTCTTCTTTCGTGACATGGATTTCTCATTTATCCTGAGAGTAACGAAAAGATTTCTCCCTTCGGTCGAAATGACACAGCAGAAGTAGTAATAACATGATGCGAAAGGCTCGAAATGACAATTGTGAAATGAATTTGCGAAACACGCTCCTGGCTTCTATTTCCATATATTTCCTACTCTCAATTTTCTTTTTCGCAGCCTCCGCGTGTGTGTCTCATGCGGCAGACTATCAGCAGGTTACAGGCCTCATGGACCTGCGCACCACGTTCAGCGACGGGGCATACGATATCGAGGGGCTTGTGCTTCTCGCAAAACAGAGTGGTTTCAGCGCCGTCTTCATAAATGACCACGACAGGGTAGCAATGGAATATGGCCTGCCGCCGTTCAGGAACCTCTTCAAGAAGAAAGTTGAGCTGAGTTCGATCAATTACTGGGGTGCGGACAAATTCATCGAGGCCATAAACGATGCGCGGCAGAAGCACCCAGATATGATCGTTGTCCCGGGTTCCGAAACCACTGCCTTCTATTACTGGACGGGAAGTCCGTTGCAGGGAAACCTTACCGCCCATGACTATGAGAAGCGCCTGTTGACTGTGGGGATGGAGGATCCGAAAGATTATGAGAACCTGCCTATCCTGGATAATAACAACTTCTCAATGAATTATTTCTACAAGGCACTGCCGGGAATTATTCTGTTCTCACTATCTCTCCTTGTATCTCTGGTCTTAATCCGATGGAAGGGAATCCTGCGCATAACCGGCGTCATTGTATTTCTAATGTCCGTGGGATTTCTCCTCAACAGCAATCCATTTCGGAGTTCGCCCTTCGATCCTTACCACGGCGACCAGAAGACGGCGCCGTATCAACTCTTGATCGATTATGTGAATTCGAAGGGCGGCATGACGTTCTGGAATTATCCGGAAACAAGCTCGGGTGTGAGAAAATTGGGGCCGATTCGTGTGAGCACCCTCCCCTACCCCGATGTGCTGACGGAATCAACCGGCTACACCGGATTCGCAGCTCTTTACGGAGATAACATTACTATCACGGAGCCCGGAAATATTTGGGATACGGCACTGAAGGAATACGTCGCGGGCTACAGGGCGCGGCCGCCCTGGGGCATTGCGACAAGCGATTTCCACGAAGAGGGTGAAGGCAACGATAAGCTCGGAACCTTCCAGACCGTATTTCTTGTCGAGCAGAAATCGAAAGATGGGGTTTTGAAAGCACTCAAGAACGGCAAAATGTATGCGTGCGCGGTCAAACCTCCCGAGGCTCTGAGGCTCGATGAGTTTTCGGTGTCGTCCTCAGACGAGCGAAAGGGGTTTTCGGGTGATGAGATCACACTCAAAGAATATCCGCACATCAAGATCGCCGTTTCCACTTCCGTACCCTCGCCTGCGGCTGTAAAGATACGCTTGATTCGGTCGGGGGAGATGATATATCTTTTCGAGGAAAAGCTGCCCCTTGTGATCGATTACGTGGATCCGTATTACAAGCCTGGGGAGAAAATTTATTACAGGATGGACCTGCATGGGTCCGGCACCATCGTTTCCAACCCGGTGTTTGTGAGGTTTGAATAGTGCCATGATCGTATCAGTACATCAACCACAGTATCTACCCTGGCTCGGCTACTTCGACAAGATCGACAGGGCTGACGTGTTCGTGTTGCTCGACGACGTCCAGTTCAAGAAGAACGAGTGGCAGAACAGAAATAAGATCAAGACTGCCAGCGGCGCCCAGTGGCTTACGGTGCCGGTGACCTACCGTTTCCCGCAGTTGATAAACGAAGTCGAAATCAACAGCAAAGAGCGCTGGCAACACAAACAACAGCAGGCGCTCATCTCCAACTACAAAAAAGCGCCGCACTGGGATGCCCTGGACAAATTCTTCGCTGACCTGTTTCAAGCGCAGTGGCAGACTATCTCTCAAGTTAACATTCATGTCGTGAGAGAACTGGTCAAGATACTCGGCATCACCACGCCTCTCCATGTCTCGTCAGAAATCGGTCAATTCCCGGAAGACCCGGACGAACGCCTTATCGCCATCACAAAACATTTCGGCGCAGATACCTATCTTGCCGGAAGCGGCGGCCACGACTACATGGATATCACCAAATTCGAAAAGAATTCGATCAAGGTTTTGTTCCAGGATTATAATCACCCGGTTTATACACAGCTCTTCGGAGATTTTTTACCATATATGTCGGTGATAGATCTCATTTTTAACCACGGAGGCGATAGCCTCAAGATACTGAGGGGGAAGTCATGAAGATACTCGCTATAGGGGCCCATCCCGACGACATCGAGGCCGGGTGTGCCGGTACATTGAAGAAATACTCGAACTA
>DATJBN010000172.1:0-4905 GCA_035515335.1 Syntrophales bacterium
AGGGTATTGATTATGTTGGGGTCCCTGTATGAGAGCAGTGCAAAGATGCCGCTTGCCGGATCATACTGGGACATGCCGCCGTATGCTCCACCCTGAACCCGGATGTGCTTGTACAGATACCCGCTCGAGAGCTCCCTTGCCAGAACGAACATCGGTGCGGAAAAAGGATCGGCATAAGGAGGAGCCGGCAGCACCTTGGCGACATACGAGACCTGAGCGGGAATGGCTATGCCCGCGTGGACAGCAGGGTAAGCCGGTCTGCTCGGAACTCCCTTGCCTCCGCCTGCGGGCAAACGCCCGAGGAGTTCCGTGATACTCTTTCTCAGGAGGGAAAGCCCTTCGGCATCCGCCGTCATATTTATGTAGAGCCTCCCCTTCCTGAAGAGCATGTTCTGAAGATAGGTCAGCTTGCCGAGGAGGTCTTTTTTCTTCTCATCGAATTCGTCGGCAACGGCATTCACGAACTTGAGCTGAGTCCTCCCATGCCACTGTTCATCCCTATGGGCTGGAAGCGACAAGGCCTGGGCCGCAGACCTCCGCGCAAATGCATGGCCGGACGGTATCACCGAAGAATGGAGGTCATTCTTTCTCTCGGCAATCAAGTCACGCATCCGGGCTTCGTTTGACATATCACCGGCTGCCAGAATATCGGAGACTATATGAACGGCGTCGGGAAGATTTCTGTGGAGGGCCTTCACACTGAAAATGAGTTTCTGCCAGTTCTCCTTGCCGTCAACAGTCATGCCTGCCGAGAGATAATAGGCAACACCTCCTGTCTTTAAGACGATGCGCTTTGCCATCTCTTCGTAGTCGAGGCCCGCGGCTCCCATGTTCGCAATCAGCTTTGCCAGGAGCGGAAGATACTGTTGAAGGTATTCCGGCACGTCGGATACATCAAATACGAGATCGAGATAGGCAACACCGTTTGCAAATATGTCATGCATCGCAACCGGTATATCCTCTACGGTCTTCTTCACCGTGGGTATTGTCTCTATAGACCGTGAGAGATCGTGAATACTCAGCCTCGGCAGGGCCGCGGCAGCATCGGGCGCATCCGGTTCAGTCTGGAATTTCTTCAGGGCCTCAGCTTCTTTCTTAATGGCCTCGATATTTTTTTGGGGAAGCGAAGCCTTGAGTTTAGCCATTCTCTTTTTCGATGCCTTCTCTCGCTCCGCCTGGTAGGTTGTACTGGGCTCCATGACCGAGAGCAGTCGGTGAGGATTGTCAAGAAACCATTTAGCAACTACATCCTGAAATAGTTCTGGGTTGGCTTTCCACTTCCTTCGCACTTCTTCGATTGCGCGCGGGAAATTGAGCGTTGCCAGGGGATCGCCGTCATAAAGCCAAGTGTGATAGGCCCTCCCCATCAATATTATGCCGTACGGATATTGGCTCCGCATAATCTCTTTGCCGCTGAATTCCACCTGGTGCAGGGTCCCTTCGATCAGTGCCCGGTCAAAGCCCGACTTTGCGATATCCTTGAGAGTATGGATAATCAATTCCTCGATAGACCCGGCTTTGTCGGGTTCCGTGCCGCGCAGGCCCACGATGAACGCGATCTGCTTGAGGTCGGCTTCAATTCCGGTTATGGGAGAGAGGTCCTCGCCGAGTCCCGAATCGATGAGCGCCTTCCGGAGAGGCCCGGCCGCGCTTCCTACCAGCATCCCCGATGTTATCTGGAGAAGAAGCGCAGTTTCGTATTCGATATTTTCCGCAGTAAGCCAGGCGACGTTGACGGCCGTCTTTTTCACAGGGCTCGTATCCTTGTCAATAGGGTACGTGCCCCGGATTGTGAGCGGCTTCCGCCATCTTGGCTGGCTCTTGATTTTCGAATCCACGTCCACGCGCTCGAACCCGGCAAGCATCTCGTTCAGAAAGGAGAGGTGATCCCGGGTGTCGATGTCTCCATAGAGGAGAAAGCGCGCATTCGAGGGCGAGTAATAGGCGCGGTGAAAGGCCCTGAACTGCTCATACGTGAGAAGGGGAATGTCGTCGGGGTCCCCCCCGGAATCGAACGAGTAGGTGGTATCGGGATAGAGGTGCTGCTGGACAGCCTTGTACATCAAAGAATCGGGGGAGGAATAGACTCCCTTCATTTCATTGAACACTATTCCGGAGATGATTAGTTCACTTTCCCGATTCTCAGGATCGGAGAATTCCAGGTGGTGTCCTTCCTGGCAGAACGTCTCTTTCAGCAGGCGAGGTCTCAGAACCAGATCCGTGTATACGCGGGCAAGATTGAAGTAATCCGCTCTCACCTGACTGGCCACGGGATAGATCGTCTTGTCCGGATAGGTGAAGGCATTGATGAATGTCTGGAGCGTTCCCCTGTGGAGTTCATTGAAGACATCCCTTAAGGGATATCGCTTCGAACCTGCAAGGACCGAGTGCTCAAGGATGTGGGGGACTCCCGTGGAATCAGAAGGCGGCGTGCGGAAGCCGATGCTGTAAAGATTCTCGCGGTCGTCGCAGTGAAGATGAAGGAGCTTGGCTCCTGTCTTCACGTGCTCTATTTCGTATGCTGTTATTCTTATTTCCGTGATCTTCTCCACGCGAAGGACGCGAAATCCATGAAGCAACTCTCCTGCGTCAAGTGTTGGAGCGGGACACCTGTTCGCTGATGTCATTTATGCCCTCCGTAACGGGAGCCTGCTTTTCTCCGGGCAATGCCCAATCTATGTAGTTCAATCATCCAGCCGTCCCTCATGGTTTTAGTTATTTTGTGAGATGCGCGACGGGTTCTTTGAAGCAAATGCCTCTTAAAAAAAATGGGGAATGAGACAGACCCCGTGTAATAAATATATCAGAGTCCGTACGGGCAATGAAAGACAATTCTTACAGAGAATAGTTGCAAAGACATGGATGGCCGGGTGTCTTGTGAAAAAAATGAAGCCCCTCGTTGGGAGAGGGGCTTCGGTTTGGATCACAATACCTTTAGGAAAGGTTGATCTCAGACGTCCTTTCTCTTCAGCCAGGCGTCCTGATACAACCTGCCGATGCACGCAAATATGGCGAGGAAGAACAGGCCGAACATAAAGTTGGGAGATGTCCCGAATAACTCATCCAGCTTATGTCCTGCATAGAGGAAGAGGAATGAGGCGATGACGATGACAAACCCCCAGGAGCTCAGCATGAAGATGGTTCTGTACATCTTGCGGTCCTGATCTGTCTTGTGTGTCGCTATCATGGCCCTAACCTCCCTTCCTCCATCATCGATCACGCTGCTATCGATAGAGGATGATCCTTATTAGCTCACCAGATTCTTGATCGCGTTGAATACAGGCGCCGTGAACAGGGCGATGAGGATCGTATACATTGTGAATACGCCCATCAGCTCGCCGGTGTAAATCTTCTGATATTTCTGCTTCAGAGAGATGATGGTCATCCCGCCGACAATCAGGCAGCCCAGCTGAAAATAGGGAAATTCACTCACACCCGTTGCGGTATACTCTGCAAAACCGAACGTAGCCGTCAGCAGTACGACAAATATTGCGAGTATCAAGGTCTTTATTGTTTTCTTCATGGTCTGTTTCCTCCTTCGTTCACGAATTGTTTTGCTTTTAGTAAATGAAATATCCGTGCCAACCCGGAGGGCTTCTCGCGATAAATTTGTAACATGCTGATAATGTGAAGCTATTCTTGATGACAATGAAATTCGTGTCCGGTCTTTAGGACGTCGAAAACTCGCGGTAATTTAAAGAAATATTAAACGGCGTTGAATGAATTGTGCAAAAAAGGATCAACACCAGAAGGCACGACAAAGGGGTTTCATTATAGCGCAAGGTATGTGTTACAAAAAGTTCCGGACATTTTGAAAAGAGAAAGCGTATGAGGCTTTCCACTCTCATTTAACTGCAATAGCAGGCTGATCCGGAGGTATTTGGATGCTACCAAAAGAAGTAAACAAAATGCGGGCTGCTATCTCTCCCTCTTAATAAGAGCCACTCCCAGGATCGCCGCGACACCTCCGAGAAGCGTGACGGGCTGCGGCAACTCCTGAAGCATGATATCTCCCCAAAGGCTCACGAAAGGAACCAGAAAAAGAAAGGAAGCTGCCTTCGGTGCACCTATGGCATCAATCGTCCTGAAGAAAAGAAGATAACCTATCCCTGATGACACGACACCGCAGAACACGATCCCAAGAATCGACCAGATGTCTAAGACGAACTCCAGCGGCGAGGTCATCAGATAAACTCCCAGGAATGGGACAATCAACAAAGACGAAACTATCAACTGAATGCTGATAACAGCCAATCGGTTCACCCCTTCCAGGTAGTGCAAGGTTATGGTGTATCCGGTCCAGGCAAACATCGCTATGGTCGCAAGAAGGACACCCCAGACCATATGGTGGCTGCCATCGGATTTCACTGAAGTGTAGAGAAACATGAGGCCGCCCAGAAGCCCGAGGGCGAACCCGATTGCCTTGAGAATCGTGATCTCCTCCTCCAGGAAGAATATTCCGTAAACAAAGACCAGAACAGGACATATATTGATGATGATAGAAGTCGTACCTGCACTGGCATAGGCCTGACTTTGATTAGCGGCGAGAACAAAGACGGAAGAAGCAAGAATGCTGACTGCCAGAACGCCGATGAAGGGTCGCAGCTGATCGCGTATTTTCAACAAAGAGCTTTCCTTAAGAAAAAGGACCGCTGTCAGGGTCAATGCCCCCATGACATAGCGCAGAAAAGCCAGAAGCACGCCGGTTATATGGACATAACCGAAAAGAACCGGAGATGACATGCAGCGGGCGATGATATGATTGATTCCCCAGATGAGGATGACCAGAAAAAGAAGCAGATAAGGATGACCCGTTCCAGACACCTTCACGTCACATCATCATAAGGGCAAGCTTGCCCGTACCTTTCATCTCGACTTTACTTCCCCAGCATTTTAACCATGTTT
>DATJBN010000173.1:0-17934 GCA_035515335.1 Syntrophales bacterium
AGATGGCTTCCGTTCATGGGAGAAGGGATGTATCTGCCCGCCTTCCATTCCCGTATGCTCCTGTCACAGGAGCCCCAAGCTGAAGGTGCTGACGAGAAAACCCTTGACGCCGACGTCTTCGGAGATCAGGTCCAACGCGAAGGCGAGAAGCGCAAAGTTGAGAACAGCGGAAAGGCTTTAGGAATGCAGTCGGAAGAAGTCGTTAACGCAAATGTATACACCGTGGAGGAAGAGAAGGCTCCTACCCGGATCAGGTATTCGAATCTTATTGTGGTTACTTTGGTGCTCATGTCGGTCGCTCTTTTCTATGTGTGGTCGCACATCCATATGACCGAACTCGAGTACATGGTCGCGGCAGAGATGAGTACGAAGGAGAAGCTTATCGAGGAGCAGCGGAAACTGAAAGTCGAGATTGCAACCCTGAAGTCTCCCCAGCGCCTGGAGCAGGTGGCAAAGGAGCAGTTGCAGATGACATACCCGACGAGGGATCAGGTCATAATCCTGAACAACGATGACACTGCAGGCAGCAACAGCGCAGAGACAGAAAAGACAGGGGTACAGTAATGACGGGGGAATCTAGAAAATGGCTGAGATTCAGGATTGCCACGGTACTTGTATTCTTCCTGGTGCTTTTTATCGCTCTCGTATCGAGGGCTTTCCAGATTCAGATCCTCTCGGGAAAACTTCTGAAGACACTGGCCGAGAGACAACACTTAAAGACGCTCCAGATCGAACCGGAGAGAGGCATCATCTTTGACCGCAACGGAGAGAAGCTTGCCGCAAGCACGATGGTAAATTCCGTGTTCGCCGACCCGTCAAAAATCTCCAATCCAGCGGAGATCGCAGATGTGCTTGCCCCCGTTCTCGGAATCGACAAAGAAGCCATAACGAAGAGGCTTTCGGGCGCGAAGAATTTCTGCTGGCTCGCGAGAAAGATTAACGAGGATCAGGCAAGCAGGATAGAGGCCTTGAATATGGATAACGTGTTCATGATCAAAGAGCCGAAACGCTTCTATCCAAACGGAGAGCTGGCCGGCCGCCTTATCGGCTTTGTGGGACTGGACTACACGGGGCTTGAAGGACTAGAGCTCAAATATGACAGTTATCTGAAGGCGACCCCGGAAAAGCTGATCTGGGCGCGTGATGCACGGGGCAATCGTCTTTACCCGCGGATTGAAAAGCCGGTGATAGAGCAGCAGGAGGAAGGCTACAATATCATCCTGACGATCGACAGCCGCATCCAGCACATCGTGGAATCGAACCTGCAGGAAGCGATAACGGCTAAGGGGGCAAAAGGCGGTTTTGTTGTCGTGATGGACCCGAAGACCGGCGAGATACTTGCCCTTGCAGATCAGCCCGGCTTCGACCCGAACAAGTTCTCCAGTTACAATCTCGGCAAGGGAAAGAACAAGGTCATCACAGACTGTTTTGATCCCGGCTCTACCTTCAAGCCGTTTCTCGCGGCTGCAGCCCTTGAGGAAGGCGTGGCCAAGGAGACGGACAGGTTCAACTGTGAAAACGGCTCATACGTGGTATCGGACAGGACATTCCACGAGGCGAACAAGAAGAGGTACGGGTCGCTCACCTTCCATGATGTGATCAAGTATTCGAGCAATATCGGCTGCGTGAAGATCTCCGAGAGGTTGAGGAAGGAAAAATTCTACCATTACATCACTCAATTCGGTTTCGGGTCGAAGACAGGGATCGACCTTCCCGGAGAGGTGAATGGGCTCTTAAGACCGCAGCAGAATTGGACAAGGGTCGATACCTCGACAATCGCTTTCGGTCAGGGTGTCTCCGTAACCGCCATTCAGCTCATAACCGCACTTTCCGCCGTAGCAAATGACGGCATGCTGATGAAGCCTCATATCGTGCGCGCCGTTGTTAACAAGCAGGGGCAGATAATCAAGAAGGTCACGCCAACCCAGGTGAGGCAAGTGGTATCGCGAGAGACGGCAAAGCGCCTCACGGCAATCTTAAAAGACGTCGTCGGGGATGACGACGGAACCGGCCGGAAGGCCCATATTCCGGATGTTGCGGTGGCCGGTAAGACCGGCACTTCGCAGAAGTTCGATTTCTCCCGCCACGTCTATTCTTCCGAAAGGGTACGCTGCTCCTTCATGGGCTTCTTCCCCGCTGACGACCCGCAGGTCGCAATTCTCGTGACTCTCGACGAGCCGCAGAGGGACAGGTGGGGAGGCCTCGCCGCAGCGCCCGTGTTCAGGAATATCGGCGAACAGATCTTGACATGTTTCAAAACAGGTATTAAGGAAGCGCCCTTCCCTGTTCTTGAAGAGGAGAAGGCAAATCCTGTGAAGATAACGCTCGTGTCCGCACCGCAGATAATAAGCAGGCACAACGACATGGAAGCCGGTATGGAAGAACCGTTCATGCCGGATTTTACTGGAATGACCATGAGAGATGTGCTGAAGAAAGCGAGGGAAAAGGGCCTTGAAATCCAGGTGGCGGGAACCGGCTGGGCGGTGAGCCAGGAACCCAAGGCCGGCGTGCCCATTCGTAATCATAAAACCTGCGTCGTCTCGTTCAGTACGGGCTATTGAGGAACAAATGTGCAAATACAGGCTGCGATAAAGGATATAGGAATCATCCAGGTCTCTGGCGCTCTTGCAGGAGAAGTCTCAGCCATTTGCTATGATTCAAGAAACTGTGTTAAAGACAGTCTGTTTGTTGCAGTAAGCGGTTTCAAGCAGGACGGTCATGCATTCATTGGCGATGCGGTTGGCCGCGGCGCAAGATTTATCGTTCATGAAAAGGATTATTCCCCTCCACCCGGAGTCACGTCCATAAGGGTAAAAGACAGCCGAGCAATCCTCGGCATCCTGGGAAAGAATTTTTTCCGTGATCCTTCTTCACAAGTCTGTCTGATCGGCATCACCGGCACGAACGGAAAGACGACGGTGACCTACCTGCTCGAGGCCATTCTCAAGGCAGCAGGTTATAGAGCAGGTGTGATAGGAACGGTGAACTACCGCTTTAATGACGAGGTGTGGCCTGCTCCGCATACAACACCAGAGTCATATGAACTGCAAAAGATACTGCGAACGATGGTCGATCGCGGCGTGACCTATGTCGTCATGGAAGTTTCGTCCCATGCGGTTGACCTCAGGAGGGTGGATGATTGCTCGTTCGACATGGGCATCTTTACGAACCTCTCGCAGGACCATCTGGATTACCATAAGACGATGGAAGCATATTTCGAAGCAAAGAAGCGGTTCTTTTACGAGATTATGCCGGCCGGCAAGAAGAAGTACCAGCACAGGATGCTCGTCAACGGGGACGACCCCTGGGGACAGAGGTTAGTAAGAGAAGTGGGTCCGAAATTGACCTGCTGGACGTACGGAATGGATACAAGATGCGATGTGGAAGCACGGGACAGCGTGTTTTCGCTTGAAGGAATCAAGGCTGAAATAAGCGCGGGAGGAAAGCGTTTTGCCGTAACCTCTCCGCTCATCGGAAAATACAACCTGTATAATATCCTTGCTGCAGTGGCATCAGCCTCTGTGATCAAGATACCTGACCGGTTCATCCGGGCCGGGATAGGAAATTTGAAAAACGTACCTGGCCGGCTGGAAAAGGTGAGCGGCCCCAGCGAACCCGTGGTCTTCGTCGATTATGCGCATACGGAGGACGCCATGCAGCGTGTGCTGCAGAACCTGTCACCTTTCAAGAAGGGACGCATCATCACCGTGTTCGGCTGCGGGGGCGACAGGGACCGCGGGAAAAGGCCCCTTATGGGGAAGGCGGCAACGGCCTGGAGCGACCTCACAGTCATTACGTCGGATAACCCCAGAACCGAAGACCCACTTTCCATCATCGCGGAAATAGAAAAGGGTGTTGCGGGGGGCCCGGTGACAAAGCTTACTTACGGAGAACTTAGAACGAAGGAAATTGAAAAAGGCTATGCGGTGATTCCTGACCGCAGGGAAGCGATCGGAACCGCCGTTTCTCTTTCCCATGCATCCGACATCGTCCTCATCGCGGGAAAGGGACACGAGGATTACCAGATTATCGGGGAAAAGAAGTTCCCCTTCGACGACCGGAAAGTCGCAAGTGAAGCATTGATGAACAGGCGGAAAGAAGAAAGGCATTGAACGAAAAATCATCAATTCCCGAACTGAGCGGCAGCGAAATCATAAAGGCCACAGGGGGAGTACTGGCAAAGGGAAACAGAGATTTCCTGTTCAGTGGTTTATCAACGGATTCTAGACAGGTACTGCCGGGAAGTCTCTTTGTTCCCCTCGTGGGAGAAAGATTCGACGGCCATGACTTCATTGCCGACGCGCTGAAGGGTGGCGCCGCGGGCTTTCTTGCGCAAAGAAGCTCTCGAGATAAGATTGGAGCCGGAACTGAAAACGCAGTTGTCATCTATGTTGATGACACGCTTCTTGCCCTGGGCGACATGGCGCATTTCTGGCGGAAGAAATTCAAGGCCTCAGTTGTCGCAATCACGGGCAGTTCTGGGAAGACAACTACCAAGGAGATGCTGGCGGCAATTGCAGGGCCGGTAAAAAGGCTGGTTAAGTCGGAAGGGAATTACAACAACCTTATCGGCTTGCCCAAGACGGTCTTCCGGATCAACGCTCTCCATGAAATGGCGATCCTCGAGCTGGGTACAAATACAAGGGGAGAGATAAGGAGGCTCACGACAATCGCCGAGCCTGACATCGGGCTTATAACCAACATAGGCCCGGCCCATCTGGAAGGATTCAAATCGGTCGCCACTGTGAGAGAAGAGAAACTCGACCTTTTTCGGAACATGCCGGGAAACGGGATTGCCGTCATAAACGTTGATGACGAGAGGCTGAAAGTCTCCGGCAAAGACTGGCGCGGAACGAGGATCACCTTCGGCATCAGGAAAAAAGCGGATGTATCCGCGGAAGGCATCGACACAAAGAAAATGGTCGGAGCCGCATTCACTATTGGACTCAATAGTATGAGCGAGGAGATTACGCTCCCTACAGTGGGAATTCACAATATCTATAATGCCCTTGCTGCCGCTGCGACTGCCGCGGCCCTCGGGATCGATTTCGCAACCATTTGTCGCGGACTCTCGGAATTCCATCCCGTATCCGGGAGGATGGAGATATGCCGGCTGAAAAACGGCGCCTTCATCATCAACGATACATACAATGCCAACCCTGCATCCTTTGGAGAGGCCTTGAAGACCCTGAAAGACCTCAAGGGAAAGCGAAAAAGCACCGTGATAATGGGGGACATGCTCGAGCTCGGAGACCAGGCGGAGGCAATGCATGAAGGTATAGGGAGCCTCATGGCAGACACTGGGGTGGACAATATCTACCTCAGAGGAAGGTTCTCGGGGGCGACGGCAGCAGGGGCACTGGAAAAAAAATTTCCAGAGGGAAGGATAATTTTTTTTGAAGACTCCGATGAGATCATGGACCGCCTCAAGTCTCACGTGAAGAAGGGTGATTGGATCCTTGTTAAAGGATCGAGGCAGGCAAGAATGGAAGAGGTCGTAGCAAAGATCTTCGAGGCCTTTGGTCCCGAAGAGAGGGAACCAAAGAAATGAGAGGAGCAGCAAAATGATCTATCACCTCTTGTACCCCCTTCACGATAAGTTCTCCTACTTCAATGTCTTCAGGTACATCACGTTCAGGACGATATATGCTACGGTTACGGCACTTCTGATCTGCTTCGTGGTAGGTCCTTGGCTGATCAGAAAGCTCCAATCTCTGCAAATCGGCCAGCCGATAAGGGATGACGGCCCGGATTCTCATCTCGCCAAGAAAGGCACGCCCACGATGGGCGGCATCCTTATCATCTTCGCAATCGTGGTCTCGACCTTCCTCTGGGCAAATTTGACCGTCGATTATGTTTGGCTTGTTATCCTGGTAATTGTTGGCTACGGACTCATTGGATTTGTCGATGACTATAAAAAGCTAACCCGTCAGAACAGTCACGGGATTTCGGGCAAGGTAAGACTCCTGGGAGAGATAGCAATAGCGCTCTTTGTCAGCATCGTCCTCTACATGAAGCCGGGATTTACTTCCAACGTGACGATACCATTTTTCAAGACGGCGCTTCCCGACCTCGGCTGGGGTTACGTGGTGCTCTCCACATTTATCATCGTTGGCGCAGCCAACGCCGTAAACCTCACTGACGGCCTCGACGGCCTCGCCATCGGCCCAGCAATCACATGCTTCATGACGTACCTCCTTTTTGCTTACTTCGCCGGCAATGTGAGGATTGCCGGCTATCTGCAAATTCCGTATGTGGCGGGAACCGGCGAGCTCTCCATATTGTGCGGTGCGACCGTGGGTGCCGGGCTCGGTTTCCTCTGGTACAATTCCTATCCAGCTCAGGTTTTCATGGGTGATGTGGGATCTCTCGCGCTGGGAGGCACATTAGGCACGCTCGCGATTCTAACGAAGCAGGAGATCCTCCTTGCCATTGTGGGCGGCATATTCGTGCTCGAGACCTTTTCGGTAATCTTCCAGGTCGGCTGGTTCAAGGTATCGAACGGGAAGCGCATCTTCAGAATGGCGCCTATTCATCATCACTTCGAGCTCAAGGGCTGGGCCGAGCCGAAGGTAATCGTTCGTTTCTGGATAATTTCGATTCTTCTCGCCCTCGTGGCGATCAGCACGTTGAAATTGAGATGAGTGAGTTTGATGAATCTTAAAGGGATGAGGGTACTAGTAATAGGTCTTGGGAAGACGGGAATCGACTCCGTCCGGTTTCTCGTGAGCCAGGGTGCGAAGGTGACTGCAACCGATGCCAAGCCGCTCTCGGAACTCAAAGATGTGATTAACGGCCTCGGCACCCTTACCGAGAAACTGGAATTCTCCGCATACGATGCGGACGTCCTTTCCCGCGTGGATATGGTTGTGCCCTCCCCCGGCGTTCCGCCCGGGAACGTCATCCTCGCAGAAGCCGAGAAGAGGAAGATACTGGTAGTCAGCGAGATCGAACTCGCCTACAGATTCCTCAAGGCGCCGCTCATCGCTATCACCGGCACTAACGGGAAGACGACTACGACCACGCTGACCGGGCACATCCTAGCAAGGGCCGGAAAGAAGGTCTTTGTCGGAGGCAACATCGGAAATCCCCTGATCGGCTACCTCACGGGAAGGCAGGACGATGATTATGCTGTAGTTGAGGTAAGCAGTTTCCAGCTGCAGTGGGTTCAATCTTTCCATCCTTTCATAGCGATCCTCCTCAATACGACATGCGACCATGTGGATTATCACGGCTCCTTCGAGGCATATAGGGCAGCCAAAGAGAAGATCTTTGAGAAACAGAAGGCAAAAGACCTCGCCGTTCTCAATGCCGACGAAGAGAGATCGCTTCTCATCGCCAGGAACATGAAAGCAAAGGTCCAGTTCTTCAGCACCAAGACCGAGGTTACAAGCGGTATGTTCCTGAAAGGAGAGAAGCTCGTCCACATCACCGTCTCGGGCGAGCGGGAAGAGTACCCTATCGGCATGATAAAGATACCCGGCATGCACAACGTGGAGAATGTCATGGCTTCCATCATGACCGCGAGATACTGTGGATGCCCGGCGGATGCTATCATCGCCGCGATCTCCGATTTCAAAGGAATAGCACACAGGATAGAATTCACGGAGGAAAAGAACGGCGTTGCATTCTACGATGATTCAAAAGGGACCAACGTAGGTGCCGTGGCGCGCGCCCTCGAAACATTCTCCCGGCCTGTCATCCTCCTCATGGGAGGGAGAGATAAGGAAGGCGATTTTGAAAGCCTGTCTCCGCTTGTAAAGTCAAGGGTGAAAGAGCTCGTCCTTTTCGGTGAGGCGAGGGACAGGATAGATGAACTAATCGGCGGAGTCATCGGGACGTCGAAAGTGAAGACGATGAGAGAAGCGGTCAGGCTGGCCTATGAGCATTCATCTCCCGGGGACGTCGTCCTGCTCTCTCCCGGGTGTGCAAGCTTTGATGAGTTTTCCAATTACAAAGAACGGGGAAAGGTCTTTAAAGATGTGGTCAAGAGTCTCTAAATCGTTTAAGGCAACGCACCAAGACAAGGCCCTGGACATCATACTCCTCCTGGCCACGCTTATCCTAGTGACCATAGGCACTGTGATGATCTACAGCTCAAGTTCCATACTCGCTATGAAGAAGTTCAACGACGGGCAGTATTTTCTGAAGAAGCAGATATTCTTTGTCTGCGTAGGTCTCGGGATCATGGTGTTGATGACGAAGATTCCTTATGAGAGCCTGAAGAAATTGGCCTACCCGGGCGCTATACTCTCCGCGATGCTTCTCGGCCTCGTCCTTATACCTCATGTCGGCATGCGCGCGGGCGGCGCTACCAGATGGCTGAAGCTCGGTTTTTTCTCCTTCCAGGTGACGGAAATGGTCAAAGTCGCCATGGTGCTCTTTCTCGCTCATTTTCTGACGAAGAAATACAGTCAGATAACGGATTTCAAGCATGCTGTTCTACTCCCTCTGGTTGTCGTGCTATTCATGGTTGGTCTCATCCTTCTTGAACCGGACTTCGGAACCGCAGTGATCATTACCTCGATCATGATGCTGATGTTCTACCTAGCGGGATGCAAGGTGCTCCATATTACGGGCATACTGGCCATTTTCGCGCCTGCCGCCATCTGGCTTCTCGTCCACAAAAGCTACCGCCTGGTAAGACTGATGAGTTTCCTTGACCCGTGGAAAGACCCGCAACGTTCGGGATTTCAGATCATTCAGTCCCTCCTCTCCTTCGGTTCGGGCGGTACCTTCGGCGTCGGCATCGGAGACGGGATGCAGAAGCTCTTCTATCTTCCGGAGCCGCACACGGACTTCATTCTCTCCATCATCGCCGAAGAGAGCGGTTTCATCGGCGTGATCATCGTCCTCTTCCTCTTCGCCATCCTTATCATGAGAGGGCTCCTGATAGCATTCAGGGCGCCTGACCTTTTCAGTACACTTCTGGCCTCAGGACTGACAATGGTTATCGCTCTGGAAGCCTTCATTAACATCGCTGGCGTCATGGGGCTCATCCCCCTCAAGGGTCTTGCCCTTCCCCTCGTCAGTTACGGAGGCACGTCGCTGATAATGTCCATGGCAACGGTAGGCATATTGCTGAATATCTCTTCCTATCAAAAATGAACGGAAACAGGGACGGGATATGAAGGTTATCATAGCTGGTGGAGGAACAGGAGGTCACCTCTTCCCCGGAATTGCCATTGCAGAAGAATTCTTGAAACGTGACCGTGCGAGCGACATCCTCTTTGTGGGAACGAAGAAGGGGGTGGAAGCGAGGGTGCTTCCCGATCTGGGCTTTGATCTTCGCACGCTCGACGTCGAAGGAATCAAAGGTAAGGGATTCGTAAAGATCGCTGGCGCCATCATGAAAATCCCCGGCAGTCTGATTGAGTCCTGCCGTCTCATACGCTCTTTTTCCCCGGACATTGTGATCGGCGTCGGGGGCTATGCCTCGGGGCCAGCAGTCCTTGCCGCCCACTTCATGTGCATCCGGACGGCCATTGCCGAGCAGAACGCGCTCCCCGGCATTACCAACAGGATCCTCGGGAGATTCGTGGACAGGATATTCCTTACCTTTCCGGACACGGGAAAATGGTTTCCGGAAAAGAAAACTGTACATTCCGGAAATCCCGTCAGGGCGGCCTTCTTCACAGCAACAGGAAAATCGGAAAAAAAGGGCGGCCGGTTTGCGCTCCTCATCTTCGGCGGAAGCCAGGGGGCACGAGGCATAAACGCCGCGGCAGTTGATGCTCTTCCCTTTCTTGCAAAAATCAAGGACAGATTGAAGATAGTTCACCAGACAGGGAGCGCTGGTCTCGATTCCATATCCGCCGCCTACCGCTCCCACGGAATGGACGCGGAGGTTCTTCCCTTCATCATGGATATGGCGGCGGCGTTCGGGGCCGCAGACCTTCTTGTATGCCGGGCCGGAGCCACATCCATCGCCGAGATAACGGCGAGCGGCAAGGCGTCCATACTGATACCTTTTCCCCAAGCCGTCGACGATCACCAGACAAAGAACGCCGAAGCACTCGTCAAAGCAGGGGCAGCGTTTATGATAAAGGAGAAGGATTTGAACGGCAGAATATTCGCCGAGATGATCGAACGCTTCTTTAGCCATCCTGAAAAAATAAGGGAGATGGAAGCGCGGTCAAAAAACCTCGGCAACATGCACGCGGCGGCCTACATCGTGGATACGTGTCTTGAGCTCTTAACCGGAAGAAATTTGTAAATTTTTGTAGATTTAATACAAGATATGGTATATAGAGACAAAAGATATACAATATACAGTAACAGGAGCGCCATTTTTACCTGATTTTTCAGGGTTCTCAGGGCAGGAAAATGAATAACGGCAACAGAAGAGATGCGATGCGGAGAAAGGTAAAGCGCATTCATTTTGTGGGTATCGGCGGCATAGGAATGAGCGGCATCGCGGAGGTGCTCCTCAACCTGGGCTACATCGTCAGCGGCTCAGACTTGAGTCAGTCCGATCTCACCCATAAACTCACCTCCCTTGGAGCAAGGATCTTCGCGGGCCACAATGCCTCCCAGGTCGGCGATGCGGATGTGGTTGTCACCTCCACTGCTGTCAAGTCTGACAACCCGGAAGTCCTAGAGGCGC
This sequence comes from Syntrophales bacterium, assembly GCA_035515335.1. Taxonomy (GTDB): domain Bacteria; phylum Desulfobacterota; class Syntrophia; order Syntrophales; family UBA2185; genus Fen-1135. The sequence continues at coordinate 10,607 of DATJBN010000173.1, forward strand.
ACAGAAGAAACATCCCCGTCATACCGCGGGCGGAAATGCTGGCAGAGCTCCTCAAGATGAAATTCTCAATCGCCGTGTCGGGAAGCCATGGAAAAACCACGACGACCTCGATGGTCGCTACGGTCTTAGCATCCGGCGGCCTCGATCCCACAATGGTGATTGGCGGCAAACTGGCGAGCATCGGGAGCAACGCCAAGTTGGGTGATGGAGAGGTCATCGTAGCAGAGGCCGACGAGAGCGACGGTTCGTTTCTGAAGCTCGCACCGTCGCTTGCCGTGATAACAAACATCGACCGGGAACACCTCGACCATTACCGCGACATCGAAGAGATCAAGGACGCCTTCCTCCAGTTTGCAAACATCGTTCCCTTCTACGGCTCGACGATCCTCTGCCTGGATGACGAGAACGCAAGGAAGATTCTTCCCATGATCAAGAGGAAAACCATAACGTATGGCCTTTCCGAATCCTCCGATTACAGGGCAAGCGACATATCATTCTCCGGCTCTTCCTCGAACTACACGCTTCACTTTAGGCAAGCCTCTTGCGGAAAGGTCTCGCTCTCCGTGCCGGGTCTTTTCAACGTTTATAATTCCCTCGCCGCCATTGCAGTCGCACGGGAACTTGATATGGACTTTGAAACCATTAGAAAAGGCATCACGAGCTTTACGGGCGTCCAGCGCCGGCTCGAGGTTAAGGGAAAGGTTGACGGAACCACGGTAGTCGATGATTACGGTCATCATCCTACGGAGATCAGAGAAACACTCAGGGCAGCCAAGCAGGTGTGGAAGAGCAGACTCATCGTCGTCTTCCAGCCCCATAGGTACACAAGGACAAAGGCCCTGTTCAATGAATTTCTTACCGCATTCACCGATGCCGACACATTGATTGTTACCGACATCTACGCAGCGAGCGAGGCACCGATCGCGGGCGTAAGCGCGGCTAATCTCACCGAGGAACTACGCAAGAGGGGCAATGCCGATGTCGCCTACATGCGTTTTGACGATATCGTGGAACATCTCATCGGGATTGCAAAACCTGGAGACGTCATCATCACCCAGGGTGCCGGTAACGTCCTCAGAATCGGCGAGGAGTTTTTGAAGAGGGCAAGGAAAACGTGACGGGACGTGGTAAAAACATATTGAGTGCCGGGGGTCTCCGGGAAAGGCTCGCGAGCATCGTCTTCGGCAGGGTTCTTTTCGATGAACCCATGTCCCGTCACACTTCGATAGGCATAGGCGGCAAAGCCGATGCGATCATCTTCCCGGAACGAAAGGAAGAGTTGGCTGGGATCGTAGAGTTGCTGAGAGACGCGCGGATACCCTTTATGCCCATAGGCAACGGAACGAATCTCCTCGTAAGGGATGGAGGCTACAGAGGTGCGGTCATATCTCTGCAAGCGATGAGCAGTGTAAGCACGGCAGAGAGAGGCGCGAAATATGTCGTGATCCATGCGGGCGCGGGTGCTCCGCTTGCGGAGATCGTAAAACTTTCAACCGCTATGTCTCTTACCGGAATGGAATTCTGCGCCGGTATTCCGGGCAGCGTAGGCGGCGCGGTCAGGATGAACGCCGGGGCCTACGGCAGAGAGATCAAAGACGTCGCCGAAACGGTTGCGTTGATGAATGAAAGCGGAGAATTCATCGAAGCACCAAAGAGCGGCCTAAAATTTACGTACAGGAACCTCTACATCGCAGAAGGTACGATCATCATCGGTGCGTCGTTCACACTGACGAAAGGAATCGAAGATGAGATCCGCGCCCGGATCGATGACATCATGGACAAACGAAAGGATAAACATCCCCTTGAATACCGCAATGCGGGCTCGATATTCAAGAACCCCAATGGGGACGGCCCCGCGGGAAAGATCATCGATGAACTGGGCATGAAGGGAACCCGTGTTGGAAACGCCAAGATCTCTGAGAAGCATGGAAATTTCATCGTCAATCTTGGAAACGCGAGGGCAAGTGACGTGATAGCCTTAATCGAGATGATCAAGACAAAGGTCGCAGAGGAGCGCGGCATCAGGTTGCAGGAAGAAGTAAAGATCATCGGGGAAGAAGGATGAAGAATCCCGTTAAATCGAGGCTGGAGACCAGCAAATACAGGCTGAAGAGGCGTTCGCGGCATATTGTGGACGAACTGTGGAGGACGGCCTTGATGCTCTCTGCGATTTCCGCAATAGCCGCCTTTATGATCTGGGCGTACGGCTTCACCATAAGCAGCCCCGCGTTTCAGGTTAGAGAGATTGTCGTTCGCGGCTGCAAGGAGCTCACGGAAAAAGAGATACTGTCATACGCGGCGATCAAGCCGTCCCAGAATCTGCTTGCCATCAATCTCGGCACAATCGCCCGCAGGATAGAGTCACATCCGTGGATCAAGGAGGTCTCGGTCGGCAGGGAATTTCCCGGCAGACTGGTCATCGACCTGCACGAGAGGACTGCCGTCGCGCTGGTCAAAAGCGACAGCGGCTTCAGCATGATGGATCTTGACGGCGTAACCTTCAAGAGGCTGGAGAAGAACGATGAGGTCGATATCCCTGTGCTCAACGGGTGCCACCCCGGCGACAGTGAATCACAGCTTTTTGCGAAATCCCTCGAACTGCTCAAGTATCTCTCGCAGTCGCACGAGTTCCCCACGATAAGGAACGTCGCCGAGATTCACGGCCACGACGTCTTCGGCCTTTCTCTCTTCACCGACCGAGGCCTCTGTATAAGACTCGGGTTTGACAGCTATGAAAATAAATTGAGGCGGCTGAACACCGTCATGGCCGACCTGGAGAGGCGAAACATGAAACTCGGTTTTCTGCTCATCGACCTCAACGATCCGGCCAAGGTTACAGTCCAGAAAAGAAATATGTTGAGCCCCGTTGTCCCGATGGAGCCGAAGAAGGGTTACCGGACGTAAGGAACGGTCATAGGCCGGTTATGGCAGCAAAGATATAACTGATAAATTCAACAGCTACGGGTACAGTAAAGATGGGGAAAGGCGGACCAAGAATGGCCAAGAGAGCACATGTAATTGTCGGCCTGGATTTAGGCACAACGAAGACCTGTGCCATCGTGGCTGAGCTTACCGATACCGGCATCGACATCATAGGCATAGGCTCTCATCCCTCTGAGGGTATGAGAAAAGGTGTAGTCGTAAATATCGAGAGCACAGTCGATGCCATCAGAAAGGCCGTCGAAGAGGCAGAACATATGTCCGGTTGCGAGATAAGCTCCGTTCATGTGGGCATCGCCGGCGGACACATAAAGGGACAGAACAGCATAGGCATCGTGGCGGTCAAGGGCCGTGAGGTGGATGAAGACGACGTGCAGAGGGCGGTGGAGGCATCGAAGGCGATCGCGATCCCTTTGGATAGGGAAATCCTGCACACGCTTCCGCAGAACTTTGTGGTTGACGACCAGAACGGTATCAAAGACCCTGTGGGCATGCACGGTGTGCGCTTAGAAGCGAAGGTCCACATCGTGACGGGCTCCGTCACCTCCGTGCAGAACATAATTAAATCGGTCAACCGCGTGGGCCTTGAAATAGACGACATCGTCCTTGAACAACTTGCGTCGAGCGAGGCGGTTTTAAGCGCCGATGAAAAAGACCTGGGAGTGGTGCTCCTGGATATCGGCGGCGGCACGACGGATATTGCCGTCTTCTCAGAAGGCAGCATAAAACACACGGCTGTGCTGCCCGTAGGCGGCAATTATATCACAAGCGACATTGCGACCGGTCTCCGGACGCCGCTCACCGAAGCGGAAAAGATCAAAGTGAAGTACGGGTGCGCTTTCACCGCCATGATTCCCAAGGATGAGGTCATTGAGGTGCCCAGCGTGGGCGGCCGCGACCCCAGGGAAGTCACCCGGCAGATCCTGGGCAGGATCATCGAACCAAGGGCGGAGGAGATCTTGAGCCTCGCCTATAAAGAGATAATCAAATCGGGCTACGAAGACATACTGGCCGCAGGAGTGGTACTGACAGGGGGCTCCTCGATCATGGAGGGAATGACGCAACTGGCAGAGCACGTTTTCAACATGCCCGTGAGGCTCGGCTGTCCCACCGGTGTCGGGGGACTGTCGGATGTGGTGAATTCACCGATGTATGCAACGGGCGTCGGCCTTGTCGTCTACGGAAGCAATACGCTGGCGAGCGACTCCGTAAGAAAGAGTGAAAGGAACATATTGACCAAGGGTATGACCAGCATGAAGAAATGGTTTCTGGAATTTTTTTAGAGGGGAGGGAGGATTATGTTTCAACTAATGGAGCCAAATAACATGAGCTCGGCAAAGATCAAGGTGATCGGTATAGGCGGAGCGGGCGGCAATGCCGTAAACACGATGATCTCGTACAACCTGAGAGGTGTCGATTTCATCGCGGCAAACACTGACGCCCAGGCCCTCGAGGCATCCAGTTCGCCTATCAAGATCCAGATTGGTGCCGAGGTTACGAAGGGACTCGGGGCCGGTTCCAACCCCGACGTTGGAAGGAGATCGGCCATTGAAACAAAGGACGTGCTACGGAAATCCCTTGAAGGTGCAGACATGGTCTTCATCACCGCCGGCCTGGGCGGCGGAACCGGCACCGGCGGGGCGCCTATCGTCGCCGAAATCTCCAAAGAGCTGGAGGTCCTGACCGTTGCCGTAGTCACAAAACCTTTCCTCTTCGAGGGGAAAAAGAGGAACCTGCAGGCGGAAGAAGGTATCGTCGAGCTCAGGAAGATAGTGGACACACTCATCGTCGTTCCCAACCAGAGGCTTCTCAGTCTGGGCGGCAAAACGCTTTCCCTTCTCGAAGCCTTTAAAAAAGCGGACGATATCCTGTATCATGCCGTCAAGGGGATATCGGATTTGATCATGGTGCCCGGTCTCATCAACCTCGACTTCGCTGACGTAAGAAGCATCATGTCCGAAATGGGAATGGCCCTGATGGGGACAGGGATCGCAAGCGGCGATTGCAGAGCCGTTGAGGCCGCACAGAGGGCAATATCTTCTCCACTTCTGGAAGACAATACGATCCAGGGCGCAAGGGGCATCCTTCTCAACATAACGGGCGGCCCGGACATGACGTTATTCGAGATCAACGAGGCCTCATCTCTCATCCAGTCGGAGGCCCATGAAGAAGCAAACATCATCTTCGGAACCGTTGTGGATGAAAACATGGGCGACGAAATACGCATCACCGTCATAGCCACAGGCTTCAACGACCCGCAGAAACAGCAGCAAGGTCCGGTCTTGAAGAATGTCTCCCGTACGGCTACGCACAAGAGAGAAGACCTCTCCATGCCCGCGTACCTGAGACATGATAAGCCCATCGACAACGTAAACGTCGTGAAGATGGGAATGGTGGACGATGTTGATCATCTCGACCTCGAGATTCCCACGTTCTTAAGAAGGCAGGCAGACTAAAGGAGAAAAAAATTCAAGCTGTAAATGCAAAATCCTAAAGAATTTGGATTCGCTCTGTCCCCAAGTGAGGGCAAATACCGAAATTCTAAATCCGAAAATCTAAACAATATCAAATGGCGAATGCGCCGTTTAGAATTTCGATATTTTAATTTGTTTAGGATTTAGAAGTTAGGGTTTTGGCTTTTATGTCCTGGAAGCTCAAAAAAAAATATGATGACCTCCTGGCAAGTGAAGAAGGGCATCAGAAGAAGATATGGGGAGAGCTTCTTAAAATATGTCTCGCCTACCCGAATTACTATAGGACAGGAATGTCCAATCTCGGATTCCAGACCATCTACTCCCTGATAAATCGCGAACCGTCGTTTCTCTGTGAGAGGGTTTTTCTTCCGGACCCTGAGGATGAAGCTGCCTTCTCTTCAGGCTCGATGCCCCTCTTCAGCCTGGAGTCACAGAAGCCGCTTACTGAATTCGACATCATTGCTTTTTCTATCCCTTTCGAAAACGATTACCCCGCCATCCTCAAGATGCTCGGCATGGGAAGAATTGCACTCCTGGCAGGAGAACGAAAAGAGACCGAACCCCTGATTCTCGGCGGTGGGGTTTCGGTCACACTAAATCCGGAACCGCTCGCTGATTTCTTCGACCTCTTTCTCCTAGGCGAGGCGGAAGAGGCATTGCCTGAGTTTCTTCGCACGTTCGAAGACGCATGCCGCAGCGGCCTCGGGAGAAACGATCTCCTCTCCCGCACGCAGAAAAACATCGAAGGGGCCTATGTCCCGAAATATTACAGAGTATATTACAGGGCGGACCATCTGATAGAAGAAATCAAGCCTGTCGATGCGGCCCTGCCCTTGAAGATAAAGACGAGGCAAATCTCCGACCTCAATGCCTTCACAACGGAACAATCCATCAGCACACCGTCCGGCGAATTCAAGGAGATTTTTTTGACCGAGGTGAGCCGCGGCTGCCGTCGGGGCTGCCGTTTCTGCGCGGCGGGATTCCTGTACCGGCCGGCAAGATTCAGGCGCCTTTCAACTCTGGAGCCTTCTTTCATCCGCGGCATGGAAAAGCAAAAAAAGATAGGACTTCTCGGAACCGCTGTTTCCGACCACCCGGACATCTCTTCGCTCTGCCGGTACATCATCGGGAAGGAGGGCGGGGTTTCTCTCGGCTCCTTAAGGCTCGATCGCCTGGATCATGAAATTGCCTCTCTCCTTGAGAAATCACACGTGGAGACCGTGTCACTAGCCCCGGAGGCGGGCAGCCAGCGACTGCGCGACGCGATCCGCAAGGGCATAACTGATGAAGACATCTTTCGGGCCGTAGAACTCCTCACCCTGCATAACATCCTGAACATCAGGCTCTACTTCATGGTCGGCCTTCCAACGGAGACGGAAGAGGACATCGACGCCATCATCGCGCTCGTTCAAAGGATAAAACACCATGTCGCGAAGACTTCGGCGGGGAAAAAGAGGTTCAAACGCATCACGCTGAGCGTAAATCAATTCATCCCCAAACCAGCAACCCCTTTCCAGTGGCTGCCGCTCGAAGACATCAACGCCGTGAGAAAGAAGATGAGAAAAATAGTAAACGCCCTGCGCAAGGAACCGTCTGTGAAGGTCACACATGACCTCCCGAAATGGAATTACATACAGGCCCTGCTTTCGCTGGGAGACAGGCGCCTGAGCGCAATCCTGCTTGCTGCCCACGCAAATGAAGGCAACTGGCCCAGGGCCTTTAAGGAAGTGAATGTGAATCCTGACTTCTACGTGTACCGCAGGAAGGGCACGGATGAGGTCCTACCCTGGGATTTTATCGATCATGGAATTGATAAGAGTCATCTGGTCAGAGAATATGAAAGAGCGATAATGCAGCACTGAGCTCGGAATAGAAAGTGTTGCTCCGGATTTGACGCGGGACAACTGGCTGAGG
>DATJBN010000174.1:0-13391 GCA_035515335.1 Syntrophales bacterium
CAAAGGAGCGGCAAGTCTCCCTGGTTTATGCGACTCCCGACGGGGACGACAGGGTCATTGCATCGCTCATCCATTCATCCTCTGATCTGCCGATGTCCCGGTGCCTGCGAATCGTCTCTTCGATGGAGAGAAAGGAAAAAGAGTCTCTCATAAGAGCGACTCTCCGGCACATCAAGTCCTACGACCCTGTCTTGCGCGAATTCGAAAATGCAGAGCTCCACTTCGAGCTCATAATCAGCGCCAGCTGCTTCGCCCAGATGAAGCGCCACCGCATCGCGACGATAACCTGCCAGGACTATGATCCCGCACTCGGCGCAACGGTTCCGCCGGCTGTATCGGAAGTCGGTATGGAGAAGGCCTTCAAGGATGTCTTAAGACGGAGCGAGGACATGTACGAAAGGCTCGAAGGCACCTGCCCCGCTGCCTCCCGGTACATACTCACCAATGCCCACCGCCGGCGCGTTTCCATGAAGATAAACGCTAGGGAGCTCTACCATATCGCCCGGCTCCGAGGAGACGCCCATGCCCAGTGGGACATAAGGAACACCGCCGATGAGATGGTGAGACTGGGCAGGAAGGTGATGCCGATAGCACTGATGCTTGCCTCCGGGAAGGACGCCTTCCCGTCCTTGTACGATCGGGTGATAGCCCGAGTAACACATCCCGGGCCATAGTCCGGATAACACCTTGAGAAGAATCCTTCACATCGATATGGATGCCTTCTTTGCGGCGGTGGAAGAAAAGAGGCATCCCGAGTTGATCGGCAAGCCGGTGGTAGTGGGCGGGAACGGCGACCCGACCAAGAGAGGCGTCGTATCCACTGCCTCATACGAGGCGAGAAAATTCGGCATACACTCCGCCATGCCCTTGAAGACGGCCTACAGCCTCTGCCCCCGGGCCATCTTTCTCCCCGTCGATTACGAAGCCTATTCACGAGAATCGCGGAAGATCAAGGCCATCCTCCGTGACGTTACTTCTGAAATGGAAGACGTCGGCATTGACGAGGCGTTCCTCGACATATCGGAGATCAACACCCCTTCCCACGAAATCGCAAGAATGATCAAAGGGCGCGTCAAGGAGGAGACCGGTCTCACATGCTCGATCGGCATCGCTCCCAACAAGCTCCTTGCCAAGATCGCCTCGGACATGAACAAGCCCGATGGCCTCACGATAATCACGGAGGACAATGTTTCCGCCGTACTCAACCCTCTGCCCGCAAGGAAGCTCTGGGGTATCGGACCGAAGACGGAGAAATACCTGAAGGACGTGGGCATTGCAACCGTGGGCGACCTGGCATCACTTCCGGCGGAGACCCTCTCCGAGAGGTTCGGTCCGTCTTACGGGAATTATCTCTATCGCGCATCGCGGGGAATCGACGACAGTCCGCTTGTCACAGAATGGGAGCCGAAATCGATAAGCAGGGAAACGACCTTCCAGAAGGATATCGCAAACTGGCAGGAGATAGCGAGGACACTCGCGGACCTGACAAAAGAAGTGGTTACGGACATGAGGGAAAGTGGCTTCACGGCGAGGACGGTTACCGTAAAGATCCGTTTCAGCGATTTCGAAACCGTAACCAGGGCGACGACCGTCGCCCGCGCTACAGACAATGAAGAGGAACTAAGAAAGGCGGCCTTCTCCTCTCTCAAGAGGGTCGAGATCAAGAAGCGGGTACGCCTCGTGGGCATGCGTGTGAGTCATCTCGAGCGGATGGAATGTCCGTAGAGAGTTCTGGCGCGTCAAAATAATTCTATCGCCCTGAGGCCCCTCCTGTCCCTGAGCGCCCTGTATACGGTATAGGCGCAGGATACATCCTGTATCGCAAGGCCGGTGGAATCGAAGATAGTTAGCTCCCCGTCTTTGGTCCTCCCCTTTTTCTTTCCGGAAACGATGTCCCCGAGGGCGGCGTGGATATCACTCTTTCTCAGTTGTCTCCTGCGGACGGGGACATTTATCTCACCGCTGTGCGATGCCTGGGCCCAGTCGTCGATAACGATTTTGGCCCGCTTCAGTATCTTAGGATTTATCTCTTCCTTCCCTGCTGCATCGGCGCCTATTGCATTGATGTGTGTCCCCGGCGAGACCATATTGACAAGTGGAATCCGGGATGGCGTCGTTGTGACGAGGATATCGACGTCGGTCGTCACCTCATCGATTGCGGGGGAGATAAAAGTCTTCAGTCTGTATTTTTTCCTTGCCCAGTCGCGAAAAGCAGGTGCGATTTCATCCGTTGCCCCGTACTGCCAGACCTTTACTGCCGCGAGTTTCCGAACCTCCATGATGCAGGCAAGCTGCGTACGCGCCTGTGTCCCGGAGCCGACAAAACCGGCGGTCTTTGCATTCCGCCTGGCAAGGAGCTTCACCGCAAGTGCTCCCGCGGCGCCGGTCCGCATGCTGGTCAGGTATGTTCCGTCCATAACAGCAAGAGGAAATCCGTTTTGGGGATCTACGAGGACGATGACGGCGATCACGGTGGGAAGCTTGTAGTGCGCATTCTGGGGATGCACGGTCACGCTCTTGATGCCCGCAATAGAGAGTCCTTGTCCATGGATATATGCGGGCATTGATCTCAAGTCCCCTTTTTCAAAGTAGAGATAACTCTTCGCCGGCATGTCGGCTTCTCCCCGTCCGTAGGCCTTAAATGCCCTTTCCACGGTCCTGTTGGCAAGCGCAGGCGTAAGGACCTTCTCCACGTCTCTTCTTGTAAAGATTAGCGTCTTCATATCATCACCCTGACTGCGGAGGTTGCCTGTTCCCGCCGCTCATCCATGCATCACTTGCGGAGATTATATTTTATCATCTTCAGCTGCAGACCCTTCCTGCTGAGACCTAGGCGCTCCGCGGCCTTCGTTACATTGCCGCCCACCTCCTCGAGACATTCTATAATGGTCTGCTTTTCCACTTCCTCCATGTGGCTCTTTACAATCTCCTTAAACGGCTTTTTCCTCCCCGCATGCTGGAATACCGAGATCGCATCCGACTCGGACGTCAGTTCCGGCGGGATATCCTGCATGGTTATCATGTCGCTGCTTGCCATGAGGACCATGCGCTCCATTAAATTTTCGAGCTCCCTTATGTTGCCCGGCCAGTCATACCCGACAAGCACATCCTGCACCGCGGGGTCGATGTTTTTCACCGACCTGTCCAGTTTCGCGTTGAATTTTTCCATGAAGTAACCCGCAAGGGGAAGGATGTCCTCCCTCCGCTCGCGCAACGGCGGTAGATGTGTGGGAAAGACATTGAGCCTGTAGTAGAGGTCCTCTCTGAACCTTCCGTCCTTCACGTCCTGAAGGAGATTTCTGTTTGTTGCCGTAATCAATCTTACGTCCACTTTTATCGTGCGGAGACCGCCGACATGCTCGAACTCGTGATCCTGGATCACCCTGAGGAGCTTCACCTGCATCTCTTTCGGTATCTCACCCACCTCGTCGAGAAAGAGCGTGCCCTTGTCAGCCAACTCGAATCTGCCCGGCTTTGTCGATACTGCGCCCGTGAACGCACCTTTCTCGTAGCCGAACAATTCACTCTCTATCAGGTTCTCCGCAATGGCGGCGCAGTTTATCTTCACAAACGGGTTGTCCCTGCGGGGGCTGTTTCTGTGTATGGCATAGGCGATGAGGTCCTTGCCGGTGCCCGTCTCGCCTGATATCAGAACGGTCGTTGTTGTCGGCGCCACCTTCTTGATCGTTTCGTAGAGCTTCAGCATAGGCTCGCTTCCGCCTATTATGCCCCGCCTTTCTATGTCGTCCGGGCTCACGATGAGCTCTTCCTCGTTGAGTCTTCTCGTCATCACGGCTTTATGGATGATGCTCTTGAGCTCATCCCTCTCGAACGGTTTGGTGATGTAATCGAAGGCCCCTTTCTTGAGCGCATCAACTGCCGTGGCGACAGTCCCGTGGGCGGTCACAATGATGACCGGCGTTGACGGATAGTCGCGCGTTACCCGATCTAAGAGGCCAAGCCCGTCAAGCCTCGGCATCTTCAAATCGGTCACTACGACTTCGACTCCGCCCCCCTTGAGCACCTTCAGGGCCTCCATCCCGTCCGATGCAGTCGTGACGTCGTAGCCCTCTCTCTTGAGAAGGGCCTGGAGGACCAGACGCATGTTCAATTCATCATCGACAACCAGTATCTTTTCCGCCATTGTTCTCCTACACTATTCCTGTTCTTTCACGTGCATCGTTCAGGCAGCAACATCGAGCCTTATGTAGAATATGCTTCCCTGGAGAGGAATCGATTTAACCTTTATATGTCCCCCGTGGTTCTTGATGATCTTCTGGCTGATGGCCAGTCCGAGACCGACCCCCCGTTCCTTAGTCGTAAAAAACGGTTTGAAGATATTTCTCATCTCCTCTTTCCTGATTCCCTTTCCCGTGTCCCTGATGGAGATGCCTATCGCCTCGCCGTCGCCGCTCTGTATCTTTGATGTCCTGAAGATCAGCGTCCCGCCCCCGGGCATCGCCTCGATCGCATTGAACGCTATGTTGAGAATTACCTGGACGAGTTGTTCTGCATCAACATCCATGAGGGGCAAGTCGGGACGCAGCTCTTTCTCGATTGTGACATGATCGAGATGCGGACTCGCCTGGATGACCGATATAGCCTTCTCGATGATCTGATTTACGTCCTGCGTCTTAAGTTTCAGTGTATACGGTTTTGCGTAATTGAGGAACTGCGATACAACACCGTTCAACCTGTCCACCTCCTCTATGATGACATCGAGGAGCCTCTGATGCTCGCCTGCAACAGACTCTGACCTAAGGTACTGGGCCGCGCCCTTGATTGAACCCAGAGGATTGCGTATCTCATGGGCAAGCACCGGCGCCATCTCTTCCAGGAGGAGCGACTTCTCTTTTTCCAGCATCTCGTCGAAGGCGTAGAGGGATGTGAATACATCCTTGCCTTCCGGATACACATAATTGAAGACCATCTTGAGGACGAGCTTGAACGGTTCAAAAGCAATCACGATTATAAAAGACGCAAGCACTATGTGGGTAAAGGGCGGCGTTTCCCCCTTTCCGAACAATCCCAGTATGAGCGTGAACGTAATCGTTGCAAAGAGGGTGATGATCGAAAGCACGAGCGCCCTTCCCATCAATTCATGCACCTCCGGCAGACGGGGATGGGTCACCAGGATCAGGACAAAGTAAAGAAGGATAGCGATGAAGAGGTTGGAAAGAGGCGGAAATGAATACCCGTAATAGTGGAATAGATCAAAGAGAGATAGGGCTACCGTTGCGGCACAGGCAACGGCGAGATACACCATGCGAGTCCTTTCGACGCCGGGGGGCCTGCCCTTTACGAACCGAACGAGTGCGATGTAACAGATGGCAAGCACCGCCGCCACATATATATAAAGGAAGGGCTTAAGATACACCCAGCCGTAGAGAGGAGAGAGGACTATTACCGCAAGGACCAGACTGAAGATCGTAGAGGATATGACATCCCTCTTTAAAAGGAAGGTCTGCTCACGAAGAAGTGCGCGGACGAAGCGCACAGCGCACGGGGGGATGGCGATTAATCCCGCATATTCTATGATACTCCAGATGTGGCCGGCAAAAATTCCGGAGAAGAAGGCCCCGCCCTCATGGAAGAAAACGGCGAGACAAAGGGACGCAAATGAAAGATGTGTGGAAACTTTTTTTTTATTTATGATCAGGGTGAGGGAAATTATCAGGCTGACAGTCGCTAATGTAAAGGTTTCCATAAGGAATCATCTTCTTGGTTAACGATTTATGGAATGAAGATATAGAGAAAAAAGGGGGATGTCAAGAGAGACAAAAGGAGTTGTCTATCCCAAGAGAAAAAAGGCCGGGCATGTAAATTACATACCCGGCCACCTTTTCGTTTAAGATACTACTAAAGATTTTACTTGTGTGCCGGTGCCGGTGGTGCCGGTGGTGCAGCAGGCGCACCTGTTGTAGCCGGTGCTGGTGCCGGTGCTGCCGGTGCCGCCGCTTCCTTCTTGACGGGCTCAGGCGCTTTCTTCTCTGGTGCTGATGGGCAGCCCATCACCGCCACAATGAAAAGAATTGATAAAATGATTGCAATCAGTTTCCTCATCGATTCATACCTCCTTTTGTCAAAAGTTTCTGATGTTGGTGGGTCAACCCGTTCCTAGTTGCAGGGAAGATACTCCATATATTTTTGCCTTGTCAAGATAAATCTTTCACTGTATGAAGACTTTTCACAAGCAGTCCGATCCGCAGAAAAAGGCTTATTCTCCTCTGCTGTCATGTGATGCGTAGAGGCCTTCACACTGCAAAGAGAGCTACGCATTTTAAGCCCGGAAGATGCCCTTCCGAAAGTCACGCAAAAGAGTTGGACGAATAATAAATAAATCAATAATTATGGCCAATTATTGAGTATAGCGCGGCGCTGTTTAGGTTATGGCACGGATAATGCTGTGTCCCTCTCAGTTTAAACAAATTTTTGACTCATAAGGATTTCGGCAATGGATTTCAATCTGACAGGCATCCAGCAGATGTACGTGGATACGGTAAGGAGATTCGTAAGGCACGGAATAGTGCCGCTGGTCGTGGAACTGGAAAAGAAGCATGCATTCCCCTGGGAAATAATAGAGAAGGCCTGGGGTCTCGGGATTCTCAATCTCAGCATCCCCGAATCCGTCAAAGGATTCGAGGTCGACCCCATATCCACGGCTCTGATCATCAAGGAACTGTCGTACGGCGATACGGGCATCTCGACATCTGCGATGTGCAACGACCTCGCAAATATCGTCATCGCGCAGCATGGAACAGAGGAGCAGAGGGCTCTCTTTCTAAGCCCCTTTGTCGAAAAGCCCTTGATGGCGTCTTTCTGTCTCACGGAACCGGGTGCGGGCTCTGACAACTCCGCGATGACTACCTTCATCAGGAAGAGCACCGACGGACAGTATGTCCTAAACGGAAGCAAGTGTTTCATCACCAATGCATCCTATGCCTCACAGTTTACCGTCTTCTGCAAGGTGGGGAAGCCGTCAGGCAATTTCATGGCCTGTCTGATAATCCCGGCTCTTACGGTGCTGCCCGACAACTCCGACCCGCATCTCAACAAGGGCAGGGAAATAGAGCTTCCCGGAGGAGGCAGGATTACAATCGGCAAGCCGGAAGACAAGCTGGGACAGCGTCTGTCAAACACTGCTGCCGTCACTTTCGACGATGTCGTCATCCGTGACAACCAGATAATCGGCGACCGGAGGCAGGGTTTCAAGTATATCATCGACGTACTCGATTACGCGCGCCCGATGGTCGCGGCAATCGGCGTCGGTCTCGCGATGCGGGCGCTCGACGTAACCCTCGAATACACCAAGGAGCGCAAGCAGTTCGGACAGAGGATCTGCGACCTCCCCGTTGCGCGGGAGACGCTGGTCGCGATGTGGAAGAAGGTAGAGCTTGCGGATATGGCGCTCATGAAGGCGGCCTTCAAGGTCCAGGAAAAGGCGGGCGATAGGGGCATGTACGCCTCTCTCGCAAAGAACGTAGCCGCAGAGGCGGCGCTCTTTTGCGCCAATGAAGGTCTGCATCTTCACGGCGGATACGGTTTCATGTCAGAGTACGAGATCTCAAAGCTTGCGCGGGACGCGCATATCCTCGACATATACGAAGGGGTGCGCGAGGTCCAGAGCATGATTATCGGGAGGGAACTTGTATGAGTATGCTGTATGTTCATGGCATGGGCCATTTTCACCCGGAGAATGTCATCACCAACCGCTTTCTCGAAGAGATGGATATCGGGACGAGTGATGCATGGATCATGGAGAGGGTCGGCATTGAAACGCGCCGAACCGTTCTTCCACTCGACTATATAAAGGAGACAAAAAACCGCGACCCGAGAGCAGCATTCGCTGCGGGCCTCTACAACAACGCGCAGACAGGCGCAGCTGCCGCAAGGATGGCGCTCGAACGTGCGGGACTTACGAAGCAAGACATCGGCCTCGTAATCTCGGGTAGCTCCGCTGCGGACAATGTATCGCCTGCGGAGGCATCGACTGTGGCCGCAGAGCTGGAGATAGATGTGCCCTGCATCGATATGAATTCCGCCTGCACGAGTTTCGGCATGCAGGTGCATTTCGTGAGCCTAATGAGGCCCGAGGCTCTCCCGCCATATATCCTCCTCGTCAATCCGGAAAACCTGACACGCTGTGTCGACTACTCGGACAGAAAGTCCGCGGTCCTCTTCGGCGACGGAAGCTCCGCCGCCATTGTCTCCGCCACCGTGCCTGCGCGCGCATCATTCACATCATGCGCCTATGAATCGAAACCGACCGACTGGGACAAGGTGGGTATTCCGCGCATGGGCTACTTCCAGCAGGACGGAAACGCCGTACAGGGCTTTGCGATACGTAAGACAACGGAGTCGATCCGCATGCTGCAAAAGTCCTACGCTGTAAACGGCAACCGCTTCCTCTTCATCGGCCATCAGGCCAATCTGGGAATGCTCGAGACGGTATGCGAGCGCTCCGGGATCACCCGGAATAATCACTGGCACAACGTGGAATATTTTGGTAACACTGGTTGTTCAGGTGCACCCACAGTCTTGAGCCAGCACTGGGACGATCTCCGCGGGGGCGACCATGTGGCCATAGCCATAGTCGGTGCGGGGCTGTCTTGGGTTCACATGATTCTCCAGGTGAGGGAACACTGATGACGTATGAGGAATTCAAGGCCCGCCAGAGTTTCGGGCTGGAGGATTTGCTTGCCTTTTCCTACGGTACTCTGGTCGATGACCCACCCGCAAATTTCGAGGCAAGGCTCCCGGCCCCCCCCTTTCTGATGGTGGACCGGGTGTTGTCTTTCAGCTCCGTGGGAAGGCAGGGTTCCATCGTAGCCGAGCAGGACATCAAGCTCGACGCCTGGTACTTTCAGTGCCATATGCCGGGAGACCCGGTTCAGCCTGGTTGTCTCTGCGTCGACGCCGTCTGGCAGCTCCTGGGATTCTACTGCGTCTGGCGCGGCGCCCTGGGAGCGGGCAGGGCCTTAGGCTGCGGTGAGATAACATTCAACGGACAGATCCGCCCCTACAACAAGTGCGCCCGTTATGATATTGAGGTGAGGCGCTTCGCCCAGTTGAAGGACTCGGGCGCAAGCATAGCAATAGGAGATGGAAAGGTCTTCGTAGACAACGAACTGATCGCCCACATAAAGGATGCCCGCACCGGCGTCTTCAAAGGAATCATCTATCCCGACTATCCCAAACGATCGGTGCACTCGGTAGGCGGCATCATGAGGAATGAATGATGATGGAAAACCCCGTTGCCGTTGTGACAGGCGGAGGAAAAGGAATCGGCGCCGCGTGCTGTCGTGCCCTCGCCGCGGAAGGTTTCAAGGTCGGCATCCATTACCGGAATAGCGAAAGAGAGGCAACGACCCTCCTTGCTGAAATCAAGAACGGTTTTCTTCTCAAGGCAGATATCACCGACATCGATCAGGTGGAAGCCCTCGCTGGCGAGATCAAGGAAAAGGCAGGGCGCGTCGACGTCCTCGTGAATAATGCCGGTCTTTCCATTAATGCCGACATTGTCACCATGAAGGTGGAATACTTCGATGCGCAGGCGGCGCTCACGCGGGGGATTTGGTTTCTCACAAAACGTATCATTCGCCTCTTCATGCTCCGCCAGAAATCCGGCCGCATCATAAATATATCGAGCGTCGTGGGACACACGGGCAACCCGGGCCAGATTCCCTACACGATGGAGAAGGCGGCACTCGATGCCTTCACAAAATCGCTCTCGAAGGAACTGGCAAGCAGAAACATCCTCGTGAATTCCGTGGCCCCGGGCTTCATCGAAACCGAGATGACGAGTGAGCTTCCCGCCGAACTGCAGAAACGGTTTCTCGAAAACATCCCCCTGGGCCGCATCGGGCGTCCCCACGAGGTTGCAGAGGTCGTGACATTCTTGGCCACGAGGGGGTCTTACATAACGGGCAGTGTGATACATGTAAACGGAGGGCTGTATGGCGGCTGATCAGGAAACGATGCTGCAAATACTCAATGCCGTTCCCCAGCAGCACCCTTTTCGTTTCATCGATGAGATACTGGAGCTCGACGAAAACCATATCGTGGGCGCCTATCGTTTTCACGAAGACGAATTTTTTTACAAGGGACATTTCCCCGGGCTGCCGATAACGCCTGGCGTCATCCTCATTGAGACGATGGCGCAGACCGGTGTCGTTGCCTTCGGCCTCTATCTTCTGATGAGCCAGAACAAGGTGCCCCTGGAAGATGCGAAAAAGCTGATGACGCTCTTCACCCTTGCCGAGGCGGTTGAGTTTCTCGGGATGGTTAAGCCCGGCGAGCGGGTAATCGTCGAGGGGGAGAAGGTCTATTTCCGCATGGGAAGCCTGAAGGTTCATGTTTCCATGGAAAGGGAGAACGGCGAGCCCGTCTGCGCCGGGGTCCTTTCCGGGAGGGGTGTACCTTCCCAGGGTTGATGTAAACTTTTTTACGGAGGGTGATCTTAGTTGAGAAGAAGAGTGGTTATAACGGGCATGGGGGTAGCGGCCCCCAATGCCAACGGCGTGGCCAATTTCGAAGATGCCCTGCGCAAGGGCCGTTCCGGCATCCGGTTTTTCCCGGTGCTCAAGGAATTGAACTTCTCCTGCCAGGTCGGCGGCGCCCCTCAGAATTTTGATGAAATACGGAAGGGCTATTTTAATGAAGATACACTGCTCTCGATGAACGATAACATAAGCTACGCTGCTGTATGCGCGGTAGACGCATGGAGGGATGCGGGTTTCGCGGTACCCGGCTTCGACGACGAGAACGTGGACTGGGATAGCGGCGTCATCGTAGGCTCCGGAATCGGCGGCATGGATACAATCACGAACATCCTGGTACCCATGGTCTCACAGGGAAAGGTGAGGCGCATGGGAAGCCGGATTGTGGAACAAGTGATGAATAGCGCAACGAGCGCAACCATTGCGGGGCTTTTGGCACTCGGAAATCAGGCGACCTCGAATTCTTCCGCATGCAGCACGGGGAATGAAGCAATCATCGAAGCGATGTGGAGGATAAGGAACGGTCTTGCAAAGAGGATACTTGCCGGCGGCTCCGAAGGCCCATCGCCTTATATCTGGGCCGGCTTCGAAGCCATGAAGGTCATCTGCAAAAAGTTCAATGACAACCCGGAGGCCGCATCACGTCCCATGAGTGCGAGTGCTTGCGGTTTTGTGCCCGGCTCGGGTGCCGGTGTCCTGCTCCTCGAGGAACTTGAATCCGCGCTCGAGCGCGGCGCCAATATCTACGCCGAAGTCGCGGGCGGTGCCGTCAACTGCGGAGGACACCGTATGGGCGGGTCGATTACGGCGCCGAACCCGGAAGGTGTGAAGCGCTGCATCAAGGCCGCCATCGCCGACGCGGGCGTAGGACCGGGTGACGTCGATGCGATCAACGGACACCTGACGGCAACCTTTGCCGACCCCCAGGAGGTGAAGAACTGGTCCGAGGCTTTGGGGCGCGGCCCCGCAAACTTCCCGTACATCAATGCGACAAAATCGCTGGTCGGGCATTGCTTGGGCGCAGCGGGCGGGATCGAGAGCGTTGCCACAGTGTTGCAGTTGTACAAGGGATTCCTCCATCCCTCCGTGAACTGCGAAGACATACACCCCGACATTGCCGAGTTTGCAGACAGGGTGCCGCATGCGTGCATGGAGTATCCCGAACTGAACGTCGTAGCCAAGGCCGGCTTCGGCTTCGGCGACGTAAACAGCTGCATAATCTTCAAGAGATGGAATAACAATCAAAGGAGTTAACGAGAAATGGACGAAAAAGAAATTTTCAACAAGATGGTGGAAATCTTAAGATCATACACGAAGGACCCGAGCCTTCTCGACAAGGCGACGATGGACACCCATATCCTCAACGACCTCAAGGTCAATTCCGCAAGACTTGTCGACGTGATCATAAAGTGCGAAGACACATTCGGCATCACCGTCGAGGATGACGAGGCCGACAAGATCGGCACGATCGGCGAGGCTGTGAAGATCATTAAAGAGAAAATAGGATAAGTCCGGTCATGAAAAAGAAGTTGATGCTCCAGGGCCCTCTGCTCCTGCAATACATTTTGGGTCAGATCGCCATTTTTGTTACCGCCCCTGTTTACTTTGCCGCCTTCTGGCTGATGGGCTACCGCGTGCGGGACATAGCGAAGGTAAGAAAGGAGTGCGCCCGTCACTTTGGAAGCTACGAAGGGCCGTGGATCATCTGCGCCAACCACCTCACCATGATCGATTCAATGATCATCACATATGCAACATTTTCTTTCACGCGCCACCTGATGCATTACCGCGAGCTCCCGTGGAATCTGCCGGAGAGAAAGAACTTCCAGAAGAACATCGTGACCGCGTTCCTCTGCTATCTTTGCAAGTGCGTGCCCATCAATCGCGGCGGCAATCGTGAAGAGATGAAGAAGACGCTCGACAAGTGCACGTCACTCCTCGAATGGAGACAGCCGATCCTGATCTTCCCCGAAGGCGGGCGTTCGCGGACGGGCAGGGTGAACACGGAAGGTTTCTCCTACGGCGTCGGCCGGTTCGTCAAGGAGTTCGAGGAATGTAAAGTCATGTGCATTTACCTGCGCGGCGACAGCCAGCGAACGTACAGCTTCATTCCGAAGCTCGGCGAACGCTTCACCGTGGATATCAAGGTATTCGAGCCGGAAGGCACGGAAGAAAACGGCCTCAGGGCGCAGCGTCACTACGCAGAACAGATCGTCAAGCACATAGCACAAATGGAGACACGCTATTTTGATTCGCTTAGGCAACGATATTGTGGATCTGACCGATCCGCAGAATACAGAAAAGAGTCAAGATACGCGATTCGTTAACCGCGTCTTCACCAGGGGCGAACAGGAGCTGATATCCCGTGCCGAAAACCGGGATGCCATGCTGTGGGCGATCTGGGCCGGCAAGGAGGCTGCGTACAAGGCCGTCAGCAAGAACGAGCCTGCCGCAACATCCGTTCCCCGTTCATACAATGTAAGCCTTAACCCATGGGAAGAATCTTTCCCGGTGAGAGATAGAGTCCTCAAGGGTTCCGTAAATACCCCTTACGGTGACGTGACGATAGAAATCATCATAACAGCCGACTACGTCCACTGCATCGGAGGCACAGAGGCGTTTGATAACGGTGACCGCATAGTATCGCATGTGGAGCGCATCGACAGTCATTCGGAGGCGACGCCTCGTAATGAATCGGCTTTCGTGCGCAAGTCCCTCGGGCTTCGCCTTTCCGAGCACTGGAATGTATCCCCGGAGAATATCGAAATCAGGCGGGTAAAAAGTTTTTCAGGAATGGAGCCGCCTGTTGTCCTCGTGAACGGAAAGAAGGCGGCGATCGATATCAGCTTGAGCCATGACGGCTCGTTTGCGGCGTACGTGTTTGCCGAGTCG
>DATJBN010000175.1:0-5670 GCA_035515335.1 Syntrophales bacterium
GCCTATCCCAGCGTATGCCGAGTGTTAGCGCCCGGACTGCGGGCCGCGATAATTTCCGACAGTCGAGCGATCGCCCGAACTCCGCAATCTCAATTGCTCGGATCAACCTTTTTCTGTCCGCAAGATCGGTGGTATTGTGCAGGCGCGGATTGAGCTCGACAAGTCTTCTCGTCAAAAAAGGCATCCCCAGCTGTTCGAGCTCCTCTCTGAGTTTCGGATTTGGCGGAACTACTGGCAGGTCATACCCCCGAAGCACTGCCTCGATATAGAGGCCCGTACCTCCTACCATTATGGCAACGATACCTCTCTTCGACATATCGCCAAACACTCGAAAGAAATTCGTCTGGTAATCGAAGACGCTGAATTCGCTAGCCGGATCCACGATGTCTATGAGATGATAAGGAACTGTCGTGCCGTCAATCACATAGTCGGCGAGGTCCTTACCCGTACCTATATCCATCCCCCGGTACACCTGCCTCGAGTCTGCGGAAATAATCTCTGTTCTTCTTTCCAGGGCCAGATGTACGGCAAGTCTGGTTTTCCCCGAAGCCGTCGGGCCAAGGATCACGATCAGATTGTATGCAGGTTCTTTCGCGATCATCGATCTTTACAGGAGGGGGGCCCTGAAGCCTGGAAGCAATTCTCGATGGGCTGTTTGGTTCTCATGTCTCAGAGCAATGGCGTCTGTGTCGCCCTATGGCACGCAACATAATGACCGTCACCCACATCTATTAACTCCGGTTCCTCTCTGTCGCAGGCATCGAGCTTTTCCCGGCATCTGGGATAAAACGCGCATTTTCCGGTAGAACCATCATTCCACCTCATCTCCCTTTCCGCACGTTCTTTCTTTTTTGACGGATCGGGTGAGGGTATTGCGGCCAGAAGCTCGATGGTATAGGGGTGCAGGGGGTGCTCGTACAGCTCGCTGTTATTGGCCATTTCGACAATCCTGCCCAGATGCATGACCGCAATCCTGTCGCTCACATGCCTGACAACACTGAGATCATGGGAGATAAACATATATGTGAGATTGAATTCATTCTGCAGCTCCTTGAGCAGGTTTAAAATCTGGGCCTGAATGGACACGTCAAGTGCAGACACCGGTTCGTCTGCCACTATCAACTGTGGCTTCATAATGATAGCCCTTGCGATGCCGATGCGCTGCCTCTGCCCGCCGCTGAACTCGTGGGGGTACCTATCCTTCTGCTCCTCCGTAAGTCCCACGACATTCATAATGCGAAGAACTTCGACGGCTCTCCCCTCCCGGTTATTTATGTTGTTGACGAGCAGGGGCTCTCCTATAGTGCTTCCTGCGTTGCGCCTCGGATTCAAGGATGCGTAAGGATCCTGAAAGATGATTTGGACATTCCTTCTGTAGGTCCTGAGATCCTTATCCTTGAATTTGAAGATATCTCTATCTTCAAAAAGTATTGTGCCATGAGTAGGGGTCTCCAGTCTGAGTAGCAGACGCGCTAACGTTGATTTGCCGCACCCGCTTTCTCCCACGAGACCCAACGTTTCGCCCCGGAATATCTTGAGTGACACGCCGTCTACAGCCCTGACGGCATCCCTTTTCGCAGCAAGAATCTCCGTTCGGACGTCATAATATTTTTTAATTTCCCTTATGTCGATAAGAACCGTCTTCATTTCCGTTAGTAAAGCCAGCAGTGCACCCTGTGTCCCGGCAGATATTCCTTAAGTTCCGGTTCTACCTCCCGGCAGATCTGCATCGTGTGGGGGCATCTCTCCTGGAATGTACATCCGACAGGCAGGTCGTAAAGGCTCGGGACTACGCCGCGAATGACCTTAAGATATTCGTTGCGCCCTTCTGCACCATCTATCCTCGGGATCGACTCCATGAGACCTACAGTATACGGGTGAAGTGGCGTTCCGAAAAGATTCTCGACGGACGTATATTCAACGACCTGCCCCGTGTACATGACGGCCACATTATCCGCCGCCTCTGCGATCACGCCGAGATCATGGGTTATCAGAATCACGGACATCCCGATCTCTTTTCTCAGCTTGCCTATCAGGTCCAGAATCTGCGCCTGTATGGTTACATCAAGGGCGGTCGTCGGCTCATCTGCAAGCATGAGTTCGGGACTGCAGCTTATGGCCATGGCTATCATAACCCGCTGCCGCATGCCTCCGCTCATCTGATGTGGATAGCAGAGCATCGCTGTCTCGGGCGACGGCATTCCAACGAGTACAAGTGTTTCCACTGCGCGGCTTAGGGCCTCTTTTCGCCCCAATCCGAGATGAAGCCTTATTATCTCCGTGATCTGATCTCCAATGCGGAGGACCGGATTTAGTGAGGTCATGGGCTCCTGAAAGATCATGGATATATGCTTCCCTCTTATCTTCTGCATCTCGGAAGGATCGAGTCTCACTATGTCTGTGTCTTTGAAGAAGATGTTCCCGGAAACGATCCTGCCTGGAGGACTCGGTATGAGACGCATGACCGACAGGGCAAGTACCGTCTTGCCGCATCCAGACTCGCCCACAATGCCGAGTGCGGCGCCTTCTGCCACAGAAAGATTCACCCGGTCAACAGCCTTTACGACGCCGTATTCCGTATTAAAGTGGGTGCTCAGGTCATTAACTTCGAGAAGCGGTCCCATTCGCTAAATAACATTCCTCTTTTGGCAGGTCATGAGAAACTGGACCAGCAGGCGAACGCCCACGCCCGAAGCGCCTTTGGGAATATAGGGCCTGTCCTTAGAGAGCCAGGCAGGTCCTGCTATATCCAGGTGCACCCAGGGATAGTTGCCGACGAATTTGCTGAGAAAGGCTGCGGCCGTTATGGCGGCACCCGGCCTTCCGCCGTGGTTCTTGTAATCCGCCACATCACTCTTTATCTGCTCGTGATACTCTTCCCAGAGAGGAAGTTCCCATACCTTCTCGTCCGATGCGTCAGCCGCATCCCTTATCATCTTCTTCAGCCTGTCGTCTGTCCCCATCATGCCTGATACGTTTTCTCCGAGGGCGATGACGCACGCACCGGTGAGAGTCGCCAGATCAATGATGGCCGCAGGTTTGAACCTGCCGGCATATGTAAGCGCGTCGGCCAGGATCAAACGGCCTTCGGCATCAGTGCTCAAGACCTCGATAGTCTGCCCTGAAAGCGATTTTAGGATATCGCCTGGCTTGTATGCCCTTCCGCCCGGCAGGTTTTCCGTTGCCGGTATCAGTCCCACAATATTTACCTTAAGGCCGAGGTCTGCGGCAGCCATCACGGCTCCCATGACCGCGGCTCCGCCCGCCATGTCGGATTTCATCTCATCCATCTTCTCCGACGGCTTAATGGATATGCCGCCGCTGTCGAACGTCAATCCCTTGCCGATAATAGCCACGGGCGGATCTGATTTGTTTCCCCCTCTGTACTCAAGGATGATGAATTTGGCCGGCTCTTCGCTTCCCCTGGCAACACCCAAGAAGGCGTTCATGCCGACCTTTTTAATCTCTCCCTCGTCAAGGACGGTGAGCTTCACATTTCTTCTTTTTGCAACCTTGCGCGCTTCACGGGCCATGTCCGTCGGGGTCATCTCGTTCCCCGGTGCCGAGACCATGTCCCTCGTAAAGTTTACTGCCGAAGAAATGATCTCCGCCTCCCTGGTTGCGGCGCTTATAATATCGCACATCGCCTTCTTTTCCTCGACGATTGTCACCGCCTTCATCTCTTTTAACTGGTCGCTATCAACTGTCTTGAAGGAGGTGTACATGTAAAGTCCGAGTAGTACGCCCTCGGCAACGGCTTTCGCCATTTCAGCGAGGGACATCCCCGAGTCGATGAAGTCCAGCGAGGTTGCAAATTCGGCCAGTTTCAGCGACCGCACCTGTCTCGCTGCCTGCGCATAGGCACCGCGCAATTTTTCCAGGCTGAAATTCTCCTTCTTCCCGACGCCCACGAGGACGATCCGCTTTGCGGGCACGCCTCGTCCCGTATATGTCACGGATACTTGAAGATGCTTGCCTTCAAAATCACCTCCGGCGATAATCTCCCCTATCAAACCTCCGCTCACCCTATCGAGAAGCTTTACTTTGCCTTGGAGTTTCCTTCCTCCCTCGAAGCACGGTACGATTGCCGCTTCAGTCTTCCAGTTCGTAATCTCGCCTCTCTTAACCAGAACCTTCATTTCGCCTCCTGCATCTGAGTATTAGACATCCAAAGGGACTTGAAGCATCGGCTATCGCTTCTGGGAATCACCTTTGATTCGTGAAGAGATGGCCTTCGCAGCCAGCACACCGCTTGCCGACGCCTGTAACAGCCCTCTCGTGATTCCGGCTCCGTCGCCGGCGGCAAAGAGATTCTTCACCCTTGTCTCCATCTCGCTCGAAACCTCAATCCGGTTGGAATAGAATTTGACCTCAACGCCATAGAGCAGAGTATGCCGGGAGAAGACCCCGGGTGCGAGCTTATCGAGGGCTTGCAGCATCTCGATTATGCTCTGGAGATGCCTGTACGGAAAAACAAAACTCAAATCACCGGGTGTCGCCCGGGACAGAGTGGGTCTCGTTACGCAGTGATCGATCCTCTCCCGCGTTGACCTCCTCCCCGCAAGCAGATCCCCCAGCCTCTGCACAATGGCTCCGCCTCCCAGCAGGTTGGCGAGTCGTGCTATGTAGCGCCCATAGGCTATGGGATCCCGGAAAGGCTCTGTGAAATTGCTGCTGACAAGGATTGCAAAGTTGCTGTTCTTGCTTTTTCGTTTGGCATAGCTGTGACCGTTGACTGTCGTGATGTCCTCGTTCTCTTCGGTCACAACCTCACCGTAGGGATTCATGCAGAAGGTACGGACCTTGTCGTCGAATGTTTTTGAATAGAATATGAGTTTCGGCTCGTAGGTGATGTCGGTAATCCTCTTCATGATCGTGGCCGGCAGCTCCACGCGGACTCCGATGTCGACGGGGCTTGTCATCGTGGCCAGTCCCAAGGCGTCAGCCTCTTTCTTCATCCAGTTGGCGCCCACCCTACCCGGTGCCACAACTACGTACTCGCCCTTGACAATGCGACCGTCGGCAAGCACCACGCCTCGGATTTCACCGCCCTCAGCAAGTAGTGACTGCACCTGGCTGCATGTTCTTACTTCAACCTTCCCGTCGAGGAAGCGCCGCATACCGTTCAGTATGCGCTTGCAGTTCTCAGTGCCTATATGTCTGATAATCGTGGGAATGAACTCGAGGCCTGCAGCTCGTGCTTGATCTGCGATCTCTTCCACTGCCGCCGTCGTGTCGCCGAATATGCGGTCCGGAGCACCATATTTCACAAACATATTATCCGTCGTCTCAAGAAGTGAGAGGAGATCCTTCCTGTCGAGAAAATCAGATAAGTACCCCCCGACATCGGTGGAGATGTTGAGCTTGCCGTCGCTGAAGGCGCCGGCGCCTCCCCAACCGCAGAGCACATCCCTTATGCCGCGCCTCTCGCGTTTGTCGAGGTCATTCCCTTGTTCAAAGAGAACGACCCGGTCGATTCCCTTTTCGACGAGGGTGAGTGCGGCAAATATGCCTGCGGGCCCGCAGCCGACGACTATGACCCTGTAGTCCATGTCAGGAGAAACCCCTTCTCTGCTGTCTATCTCTTAGTCAAGATGTCATATTTCCCCACGTAAATCAAGCGTCGTCGGCCACAAACATCGTCCCCCGCGGGCAAATCGCCCTTTTCCG
>DATJBN010000176.1:0-4504 GCA_035515335.1 Syntrophales bacterium
CTCCTCGTGCCTGGCATCAACAACTGGGCACACGGTGGAGGCTTGATCTCGGGTATTACGCTTGGTTTCTTGATGAGCTATAATGAACGGAAAAGTGAAACCTTCCCCCATAGGGTTCTCGCAGCAGTTTGTGTTCTATCAACAGCCGTAATCTTGTTGTGGGCGGTTCTACAGGCCGTGCTTCACTTTTTTTAAGCTTCTGCCCCTGAAATCACGTTGACAGGTCTTCTGCATTATCCTAATATGCCCACGATTGAACATCATATTTGCATTTGTCCATTCAGGGTGATTTTCTATGATTGTTAGAAACGGTATCGTGAGGAGGTGAAACTACCTATGAAGGGAAAGACTGTTTCGGCCGCTAAGCCTTGTTGCATTTGGCTAATCATCTTTTGTGCGGTCCTTGCCTACGGCTGCGACGCCTCATTTACTGTGGGCAACAGGACAATAGGCGTCAACTCCGGCAATTTCATATTTACGGATGGATCTCTGACGACGAATTACAACTACCCCTTTGATGAGGTCTGGAAGGCGTGCGAACAGACGCTGGCGGATATGAAGGCGACTGCCGTTGAGAAGAATTCGAAGATAGCCTCGGGTACAATGAATGGCGTAGCCCAGGACGAGAAATTACAGATTCATGTTGAATATGTATCAAAAAGTCAGACATCCGTATCCGTTCGAGTCGGTATGGCAGGCAATAATATGGCATCACAGCTTGTCCATGAAAAGATAGCCAATAATATTCTGAAATTCCATAGGGCGGAAGAATCGTGAGCCCTGCTCTCTTGTAACGCGTGAGATTATGCCGCATCTTCCACCCTTTTGCGGCACTAACTTACTCGTCTTTACAAATCCCGGTGCGTCCCCATACACTCGCGTGGGACGAACAGGGATTTTTTGTTGGCGGGGACTCATATGAAAAATCCCGCCTTGCATGAAGACTGAGCAGAGGTGCAGTACGGGGGAATTATCTTGTTTCCAGGAAAGCCTGACCAGGGGTAGGGGCCGTCAATATTCCCGGATTATTATATGGAGCAGAAAGAAACTGGAAAAACCGTCAGAACTTTTGCCATAGCGTCGTTTCTCAATGACTTTGGTTCGGACGTCATTTATCCTATCTGGCCGTTGTTTATTACAAGCGTTCTGGGCGCCAATATGGCTATCCTGGGCCTCATCGACGGCCTTGGTGAAGCATTTGTATCTATATCGAAGGCAGCCTCCGGCTATCTCTCCGATCGCATGCACAGGCGGAGGGTGTTTATCTGGTCAGGTTACCTGTTCGGCGCTATATCGAGAATAGGCTATGCATTTTCAACTTCATGGCTACAGGTAATTCCTTTCAAGATCTTCGACAGGATGGGTAAAATACGGGGAGCGCCCAGAGATGCCATCGTCGCAGATATTTCTACGGATCAAAACAGAGGCAGGCATTTCGGCCTGCTTCGGGCGATGGATAACCTCGGAGCTGTATGCGGCATCCTTTTTTGCATCGCCTTTTATCAATCGCTCGGTTATAGAAATCTTTTTCTCCTTGCGGCGATCCCGTCCGCCGTGGGCGCCCTCCTGATCTTTTATTACATAAAAGAGACAAAACCATCTGATGCGAAGCTTTTCCATGGCTTTGCGCTGCGAGACCTCAATGTCAATTTTAGACTGTTTCTCATACTGAGCTGTTTTTTTGCCCTGGGTTCCTTCAGCTACTCATTCCTCCTCATCTATGCGACCCATCTGGGATTTACGACCGTCTTCGTTCCCGTGCTCTATCTGATTTTCACTGTCGCCGCTGCTGTTTTTTCCATCCCTTCAGGCAGGCTTTCAGACAAGATAGGGAGAAAGGCCCTTATGGTGCTCGCATTTGTTTCATGGGGATGCGTCTGTCTCATTCTTATATTGTGGAGCAACCGCGTAGTAGTTGTCCTGGCATTTGTTCTCTACGGCCTGCATAAAGGCATTATGGACACCGTCCAGACCACATTCGTAGCCGAACTCTCTCCCAAGAGCTATCGCGCCACGGGCTTGGGCGTCTTTCAAATGGCCGTTGGTCTTTGCGCACTTCCCGCCTCACTGGTTGCCGGGCTCCTTTGGGACCAGGTCGGCATATTTGCGCCTCTTTATCTTTCCATCCTCCTCACTGCAGTCTCCACCTTACTCCTGATGTTCGTCAGGGAAGAATGACGGACCATCGGGTATTCCCTCGTGGGATTTTTTCCTTTAGCGGCATCGCCGACGAGACCCTCGACTCGTAAGATTAAAATTAAATGTTTTCTATGGTGGGTTAGTCGGAATAGCCATCGATACGGGCGTGCATTTGTTTGAGCGTATTTGAGGCGCAGTGAATTCGGTAGCGAGCGCATTCCCCGTAGCTTGCTGCGGGGTAAGCGAGCGAATGCCGAACGGCACCATTCCTTGAGAATCGAAGAATCTCCGCAGCTTGCTGCGGAGAGCTTCAATCTCAAGAAGTGTTTAGACAGATTTTCTATCGAAAGCGGTGGCAGTCTTTTCTGTTTTTGCTTATGTTGTTACGCTCAGCAATAATCCCGTGAGGTAGTGTCCCTCCGGGTGTCCGAGATTCGTGGGATGATCCGGTCCGGCACCCATAGTTTGAAGCAGCCGGGCCGATTTGCCGGCATCACGCAAGGCGCCAAGGACAATCTTTTGAAAAAGCGCCTCGCTGATGTAATTGGAGCAGGAAAAAGTGGCTAGTAGCCCGCCTTCCCTGAGCAATCTTGCCGCCTGCAGATTTATATCTTTGTATCCCCTTGCTGCTTTTGTTACATCCTTCTTCGCCTTGGCGAATGCCGGAGGGTCTAAAATAATCAGGTCGAAAAGTTCCTTTGTCTCGCGTAAATACTTGAAGACGTCGGCTTTGACTACGGGGTGTTGTTCCGATGAAAGGCCGTTTTTTTCCAGATTCCATCTGGCTATTTCATTTGCCGCTTCCGAAGACTCGACGGAAATCACACGTCGGGCGCCTCCCCTGGCGCAGTAGACGGAAAAGGCGCCGGTGTAGGAAAAGCAATTCAGGATATTTGCTTGATCGCTCAATCGTTCGGTAATCTTCCTGTTCGTCCGCTGATCCAGAAAAAAACCTGTCTTCTGTCCCGAGATTGTATCCACCTTGAAGCGCAAGTGATCTTCCGTGATCTCGATCGTCGGGGGCGGGTGTTCTCCATAGACAACGCCGGTATGTTCATCTAAACTTTCTAACTGCCGTGCACGGCCTTCGCTCCTCTCATAAATGCCCAGGGGCTGGATCTCTTCGGAGAGTATTTTCACAATAGCCTCACGATGCCTCTCCATTCCCGCCGTTTCTATGGATAGAGCCAGGTAATCGGCATACCTGTCAACGATGAGTCCGGGCATCCAGTCTCCTTCGGCATTGATCAGGCGATAGGCCGTTGTTCCCTCGGGCAGCACCTTCTCCCTCAAGGAGATGGCCTGGCGGGTTCGTCTTTGCCAGAATGCATAATCAACTATTGCCGTTGGATCCGCAGTCAGTAATCGGAAGGAGATGTCGGAGGCGGGGTTGTAAAAGCCAAGGGCCAGGGGCTGCCTCTCATGTGTCACGGCAACCACGATGTCACCCGGTTCAAGCTGGCCTTCTACTCCGGCAACAGCTCCGGAAAACACCCACGGATGCCCGCGCGAGAGCGACGCGTCGCGGCCCGGCTTGAGAAATATTCTGGGATATTTATCCGTCATGGCAAGGTATGCAATTACTGTTTCTGTTTAATCTACAGGCTTATTCACGAAAATGCAATGGCCTTTGCATAAACATGAAAACCTCTTCCCTTTACTCAATCTTAAAGAAGGAAGATGCATCAGAAGAGCTAAAAGGATTTACTGTCGCATTCTTTGATTGTGAGATCGTCTAGGTGCAGATTTGCGTTGATAATCACTAGGCCTTTTGGTACGTTGCTCTTTAGCGGGTCCCGCAGAAGAGGGGGTCCCACTTTGATACCGGAAGGAGTAATTGTCGATGTACGCGGTGATTATGGCGGGCGGTAAGGGCGCCCGTTTCTGGCCGAAGAGCAGAGAGAAAATGCCCAAGCATCTGCTGGATATAGTCTCTCCAAGGACCATTATCCAGGAAACGGTAGAGAGGATCGCGCCCCTTATTCCCGAGAAGAATATTCTGATTGTTACGGGTCAGAGCCATGCTGATGAGCTGATGAGGCAGGTGCCCCGTATCCCGCGAGAGAACATCATCATCGAACCGTTGGGTAGAAATACAGCTCCCTGCATAGGTCTTGCCGGTCTCCATATCAAGCGGAAGTCTCCTCATGCCGTTATGGTTGTATTGCCTGCCGATCATCTAATCACCGGCGCATCGCGCTTTCGTCGCCTTCTTTCCACAGCCAGTAAAATTGCAAACAGCGGCAATTGTCTTGTTACCATCGGCATCAAGCCTACCGGTCCGGAGACAGGGTACGGTTACATTGAGCGGGGATCATTGCACGCCAAAGTGGAAGGCACTGATGTTTTTGCGGTGAAATCCGTG